>JAITVQ010000160.1 GCA_031285745.1 Puniceicoccales bacterium
AGGTAACCGGTACCTCTGATGGCATTCATCTTGATATTGCCGCCGCCGTCGTGAATGGAAGCCTTGCCGTTGGTGTACTCCAGAGCGGCACCGAAGAGGTTGGTGTCCGAAACCTGACAATCAGTGCCGACTACGCCACCGTAGGTATTGAAGTTGTAGACAGCATCATCGGTGCCATCATCATTGTTGGCGAAGTTACTGGTGGCGGTGACATAAGCCTGCCAGGACTTGTCAGTATAAGAAGCGCGATCGTACCTGCGTTGTTCTAAGCGAGCGTGGAGTTGCTCGACACCCGCATTGGCGGCAGCAGCTGGCATGGCGACCATGGAAGAGAAGGCGAGGGGAGAGAAGTTGTTGATAACTGCTCCCAATTGACTCGTCCCAGTCGTGTTTAGTATCGCACCCAGATTATAGTAATCCAAATCGTTTGCAGAAGGATTATAAGTTGGCGCTGCAAAATCAGCAGCGTCATTGAGCGTCTGAATGAAACTGCCGAGTCCATCGTGGAGTGAGTAGCCAGGCACTCTAGCAAGATCTTTTTGAGCAACCAAAATTGCAGCACCATTGACGCCATATTGTTCATAGACTGTGCCAAGTGCAACGTTGGGACCAACCAACAAATAGCGCGCGTTAATAGCTGCGCTGTCGTCTGTCGTTACTGTGGCCGTAACGATCTGTGTGGGGTCTGCAGAACCATCAGGCTTAGTCAAAAAGCTGTAAGTTGTTCCACGAACAGGCTCTGCTCCGATCGTTGTAATATGGACAGTTCCACCAAGTTCAGCAGACCCCGTATACAACACTTTGTCGTAGCTCGTTCCGTCAATTTCGATTTCAAGGGTCCCTGTCGAACCTTGGATAAAGTCTCCATTTACTATAATGGTGCCAATGGATTTCCCTGGTGCCAAATAGGCATTGTTTACGAGATTTCCTCCCGTCTTGAAATTCCCATTAAGCGTTCCTTCCGAAACAAGAAGTGTTCCTGTAAATTCCGTTTGGTCTGCAAAAGTGAGCGTTCCTGCTCCAGTTTTTTCAACAATGCCTCCGCCCGTGATGCTGAATATTCTCTCTTTGGCATCTTCTATCACTTTATTGAAATCAAGCGTCCCATTTTCGATATTCAATTGCAATGTACCAATTCGACGGGATTCAGTTCCATCAGGATTTGTAATGAGGCTGGTGCCTACGGCAAAATCTTGTACTGGTGGCAGTCCCCCGTCCAATTCTAATTCCAAAATGCCATCAACCACGCCTAGCGTCTCAATATTTCCATTTTTAAATACTTCAGAATCTTTGTTTAGTGTCCAGGTTCCATCCCCTGTTTTATAGAGATTTCCATCTCCATTGATGATCGCATCGTAGGATCTTCCTGTATCTGCTGCATCGACCTTGACGAACAATGTGCCACCGTTGACAAGTCGTATATCCTTTTCGTTGGCAATGCCGACTTGTAGTTTTCCTTGATTGGCAACATTCGTATCACCAACAACAATAGATGCAATTGCATTGGGAGCACCATCAAAATTACCGCTACCGTCAGGTCCTGTATATGCAAAGAGCTCCGTTCCTGTTATTATTAAATCCACCCCGCCACCAATTGTGCCGGAGAAACTTCCTGTTGCGTTTTGCGCAATGGTAAGTGTTTCAAGATTTCCGGCATCGACGGTGGTTCCTGCCTCTCCTGCAAGACCATTGATAGTGTTTACATCATCGGCAAATTTAAGTGTGGCACCGCCTAACAATTCGGTGAGCCCTCCGTACAAGGGGACTTGACCCAATGTCAAAGTATAAGGACCCTTGACGGCAAAATTTCCTGATTCTTGAAATACAGTCTGACTTCCTAGTGTTCCACCAATCTCTCCAGCATAGGTGTAGTCCTGAGACATGTTTATTTGGAACGTTGCACCTTTTGAGACAGCTACATCTGGAAGTCCTAATCCGACTCTGTTATCGTTAATAATTAACCTTCCTTCTTCAACACGGATAGCTCCCGAGGAAAGATCATTGATTCCAGTTCCGCCTAGTGAGACGGTTCCCTTGCCACTTTTTCCGATAATGCCTGTTCCTCCAATTGCGGCATCAAAGCTTACGGTTTCCCCAATCGTCGCATAAAAACGTAATTCGGCATATTCAGATCCAGTGCCAACAGTAATGGACGAACTATTTTGAATTGCACTAACCTTAGCTTGAAAAACTCCAGAATTTACAATGAGGTTTCCTGTAAAGTCCTGATTGTCTCCTGTTAATGTGAGCTTGCAATCCTGCGAGCCCATACCTGCCGGAGGGACAGCATTCATTATTACATCACCAGAACCTTTGATTTCTCCGGCGTAAGTTTTATCTGATGTACTGACGTTAAGCGTCAAAGACCCAGATCCCATGTCAATCAAAGAGCCTGAAGCGCCTGAAATAGCGGCAAATACTTGGTCATTATTATTGAAAAGCAAGGATGTCGTATCTTCTAGGTGAACTATCGCATTCGAAAGAACATTAGTTGTCCCAAGGCTGACGGTTCCTTCTTTGATGTTTACAGTCCCTGCAAATGCTACCGCAGAGTTGATTGAAAGAGTCCTATTGCCTGTTTTATTGAAGGTACCATTGCCTGTTAAGTCCCCATTGAGCGCGATGTCACCTGTTGTTTGCACATCAATTAGAGCTGTTAAAGTGCCGGCCTCTTCAATATTTATGGTTCCTTGCGGCAAACTCCAAACTTCCAATTCTCCTGCTATTACAGATGTGCTGCCTGTATGGCCTATATTACCTGACAAAGTAAGTTTTCCTTCTCCGTCTTTTTCAAAATTTCCCGAACCAGTTATTGGCCCAGCAAAGGTTGCAGTTGTTTCAGCAGCCTGATCAACAATGAGAGTTCCTGCTAAATCAATGGCTATTGATGAAAAAGAAAATCCAGCAGAAGAGTTCTTCAAAACCAATCTGCCATTTTGAACAAAAGTTTGTCCTGTATAACTATAATTGCTTAGGTTCAACTCACCTGCCCCAACTTTATAAAAATCCCCCGAACCTGTAGTCGCTGTGGAGAAGTTTGCAGAAACCCCGGCATCAACAAAAACAGCAAGCTGTGCCAGCCCTGTTGTACTGGAAGCATCGGGATTGATGTCAATGCTCGGAGTACTGCTTAGACTATCGTGATTGATCCAGAGCATCCCTTCTTGAATTTCGACTTTCCCGGAAAATCCATCGCTAACCCCTGACAACTTTAATGTTTCTGTGCCTATTTTTGTAAGTGTTCCTGATCCAGAAATTTTTCCAGCATAGGAGAGGTAATATTTCTCATTTGCTGGATCAATAATACCCTCATCTACAGTGCCTGCTTGGAATATTCCAAGCGAAGCCAAATAGGATTCTGTCTCGCCTGGTGTGCTAATGTTACTGGTGGTGGTTGCGAGAAAATCTTCTGGAACAAAATTTCCCTTGGATTTTTCTGTTAAAAGCTCTGCTCTAAGCTTTTTACTTACTCCGATTGTTAAGTTTCCTGACCCTATATTAAGAAGGGCTCCAGTTCCTCCAAAAAGAGCTCCAATCTGTTGGTCGAGGTCAGGGCTTTGAACAGAAGTTCCGCTTGCAATGATTAAGCCTGATGACTTTTGGATTGTACTAGCTTCACTGAGCACAAGCTGTCCGGCCTTTACGGCAGTGGCACCATAATAAATATTTTCTCCCGCTATAGTGAAGCTACCCGCTCCGTCTTTCATCAAACTTCCCGAGCCAGAAATAATCCCTGTGAAGATAGAAGATTCATCTTGAATGAGCGTAAGAGTCTTTTTTCCAAGCCTGATGCGGGACTTTGCATCCCCTGAAAGGTTGCGAATGGTTTGGTTCGTGTCGTTAAGATCCAGTGTGGAACCTAAGCCGGAGTCTCCGCTGGTAAGAATGAAAGCTGCTACGTTTTTAAATACGTCAGAATTAGGAACAGGCTGATTATTCTCATCGCGTGTTGACCCTACCAGTACAACTACACCATCTGAAGCCACTACGGTTCCTCGGAAATCTTCCTGAGTTTGGGCAACTTCCAATTGTCCTGCGGCATTGGTCCCTACACGAATCTGATTTCCACCCAAATTGGTTATATAGTCATAAGTGGTTATAAATAAAGTATCTTCGGCGCCCCCCTTGATTCTCGCATGCAATGTTCCGCTGGTGTTTTGCACAATAGTAAGTGTCCCGCCTGAGGAGGTACTAACCGTTCCCCATCCCAGCCCTTGAGCGTTGGCGATAACGTTCCCTTCTTCTATCACTAAATCCTTAAACATCCCCGCCGAATCTAGGAGCAAGGCCAGTGTTCCTGCGCCTTTTTTTATTACAGTGCCTTGCGCGGTGCTCAATCCTTTGTTTATACTGCCCTCATAATAACCGTCTAGTGATTGATTGATGGTAAGTTGATGCGAATTGATTTTAATATTGGTCCCTTTGCCTGTGTTGGCAACAAACGGCTCGTCAGCACTGAGCGAGTTGGCGGCATTACGTGCGGCGCTATCGACAGTTAAATCGGCATCTGTTGCAGCAGCACTCTCGGTAAATAATGCCTGCAGGTTATTTATTCGCTGATCGCTAATAATTTCCAATGTGGCTAGCTCCGTCAATTCTTGTGCAGGTGCATATGCTCCTTTAAATTCTTCCCATACTACATTGTTGATGGAGTATTGTCTTACTGCCTCAGCGATATATGCGCCTTGATATCCATTTGTCCCGACCAAGTTGATACTGTTGACCGACCCCAAGGTCTGATCCTGATTGCTCGCAGATTGACTTGCCAGTGTTGTCGTTCCCCCTGCAAGGAAAACATCTCCCGTAAAGGTGCTATTGTTCAATATCTTGAAGTCGCCAGCCCCGGACTTAAAGAAACGACCTCCAGAGTTACCTTGAATAATCCCAACGGATCCTTCCACATCCTTGTCCATATGGACAAATATTCGATACTCACTCTTACCATCTGCATTTTGCCCTATATCCAATTGGGTTTGAAATTGATCGTTGGAATACTTTCCTGTTCCTGTGTCTAATGTACCGGTCTGCAGATTATGTACAAAATTCAACCGCTTGGATAACGGAGTGAACGGACCGTTATTGTATGAATCACCTAAAAGGGGCTTTGCATTTACTACATTTTGGTCTGTATTTTGAAAGCTTAGTGCTGCATTTCCGTTTAATATCGTGGCACTGGCCCCCTTCATTTCGCCATAAGTATTGCCACTGGCATCCACCATTATGCCGTATGCTTTGTAATCATCAGCCCACGGAATTGCGGTATTAGGATATTGCACCCACTGGTTCATATAACCACTAACCATTAAGGTGCCTGCTTCAACGGTAACTGTGCCGGATAATGCGCCGATGGGACCATATGTAGATGCATAAATTGACTCCATTTGGGCTCTTATGACGCGAAGCTCAAATGTTCCGAAATTGCCAATTACGGCCTGTCCAGTGTTATTCCTATAATAAGAATCAGTTATATCGAATTGGGTTAATCCTAAATTCGCAGTAAGATGGCGAAATCCGTCATATTGCAGCGTTCCTGTCCCTGTTTTGACCAAATTGCGACTCTGTGACCTTGTATAGTCATAAGGCTGGGTGCCTGTGAAAACGGAATCGTCCAATATTACCCCGCGAAAGGTGGATGCTTGGTTGACATCAAGCGTCAACGTATCGGTATCGACAATGATTATACCTGCGCCATCCAGATTGGAAATCGAACTTCCCCCAGTAGAGGTGTAGTATGTGTTGTTGATCGTGGTGGCGACAAGAGCGCAAGGTGCAGCGATAACAAGCGCGGCCGCGACTAAGGAGGCTTTTGAGAAACGCATGGAGAAAAGAAAGACTAAGGGGTGAAAACTTGGCTGAAGTTACGGTTTACGAAAAAAAGATGTCAACCGTTATTAAAAGGGTGACTCGTTTGTTACAGTGGCTTCCGAGCGGGACTCAGGAAGAATTGGACGGGTTTTTCCCGGCAAAATTTGGCAGACCACCATCCCCTGGCTGGTATCGACAACACTAAGCTGAATTGAGTCAGCAATGTCAGCGAGAGTCAGGCGAAGACGATCACCTTTGATGAGGGTTCTTCCTGACGTAGCCGAAAGGACCAAAAGGCCGTCTTCTGCAGAAACAGCCAACACATGGACATTCCATGTTGCTGGTTGAGGTGCAGCAGGTTGTGCGGGCGCAGTAGTTGAGGGAGATTGACCTGGATGAAGCACGCAAGTAATTACGTAACTGCCAGGCTCCGTGAAATTAAGTTGCCGTTCATCCGTTAGGTAACCGGGCGCAGAAACCCTCAAAGTCCCTGCAACTCCCAAGGGAATTGGCCAAGTGCCATCGTTGCGAGGGAGTATCGGCGTATTATTAAAGGAAATCTCTGTTTTATTGGTTCGAATAAGCTTATTTTTGGAATCAAGTAGCGTTAATGCCAAATACGCACTTTCGCCGTCGGTGGATTCGGAAGCGACGATGCGCGGTTCCTGTTTGGGTTCATCCAACAAGCTTGTTGCTGTTCCTGCCTCGACTCGGACTTGACGTTCCCAAAGTGTACGAGAGGTTTCATTCTCGGAAGCGGGCACTGTGGAAATTGCCAAGGTATGGTCTCCGGGAAGAACATTTCGGATCAACCCTTGATCGACCTGCACAGGCTTGCCGTTTAAAGTTACTACGACGCCGGTCTGGGTTGCCAGAGTGCTTGCTACACCCATGAGGATCAGATCCCCCGTGTTTTCTGAGGTAGGAGTAATGCTTACGCGCTCAATGGTCGTGGACTTGGGGCTGACCACGACAGTGCGCTTGACCGGCTCTGCATTGGGCGCCCGAACTTCCACGACATGCGGGACGTTGGCGGTAACTTCGCCGATCATCACAAATCCCTTGCCGATTGAAACTCCGTCCAAGAACAACTCTGCTGCCGAGGAATTGGCCACGATCGTGAGTGAGCCCGGCAGATATTTCATGGGCACGATGACATCCAGATTCTGCCCAGCCTTGAGTTCAACATTATCGCGGCGCTCAACCATGCACGATGGGTGCTGGAAGAGCAAAGAGACTGTTTCCGACAGGTTGGTCAGTTTTTCTGAAATAACCAAACGCCCAGACTTATCAGCATTTCCTAAAAAACGGACATCTGTTTCGTGCAACATGAGGACCTTTGCATCAGGCTCTGTCATAATTGACAACTTGGCTGGTTCCAGGGGCGGCGGCGGGGGAATCGGCTTCAATGGGTCAATTATCTCAGGTAAATCGGGAATGTCGGGATTTTTGGGAACTTCAACAACCGGGGGCTCTGCCACTGGTTTGGCTGGTTCTGCAACAGGTATTGGATCTGGGTTTGCCGGAACTGGCTCAACAGGCTCTGGCGCAGGTGGCGTGAGAGTTGCCGGCTGTGAAACACTGGATGCAGCCGTGGCTGGCGAGTTCTGCTCGGTTTTTCCGGCGTTCCTTGCAAGCATCCAACCCCCGATAAAAGCTAATCCGATAAAAATTCCTAAAAGTACACCTTGGATCCAGGGGCTGGGAGACTCACTTTTTTTAGGCGACGGGTCGCCTTCAGGGGAAGATGAATTCATGGTACGTACGCTGGATTTACCAGTCGGATTACTCGTCCAAATCCACAAAGCAATCTCATTAGCACAATGTAACGCAACGTAACGTACTGTAAAACAATGTAACATTACCATTGCTTCCCGGAGACTGATTTCTACTTCTGAATACAAGACCTCAAAAATGGCTGGGCGACTTGCAATATCGCCCGCAATAAAAACCTTTAGTTAAGTAAACGCTAATCTACACGACTCAAAAAATGACTATCAAAGCTTATCTTAAACCGCATTGCGGATGGAGTAATGGTGTCCGCTCGATTATGCGGAAATATGGGCTCAAATATGAGGACATTGATATCATCAACAATCCTGATAATTACATCGAAATGGTGGAAAAATCCGGACAACGGCTTTCACCCTGCGTGGAAATAAATGGCCATATGCTGGCGGATGTTTCCGGGGAGGAAGTTGAAAAGTATCTTCTGGATGAAAAGCTTGTTACGCCTAATGACGCGGCTCCGGATGCACCGATTAACAAACCTTGCGGAGACGAAATTCACGACCAACAACGATCTCAAACGATCAGGTTTTTTTGATAAATGTCATTTTTGAAAAGTGCCGGAGAAATCCGGCACTTTTTGCATTAGGCTAAGATGCTCTTATTGCGGAATGCCCTAAAACTCAAAATAGCATTCCATGACAAACGATGGAAGATTTCGGACGAATGGTATTTCCGCCACCTGCCATCCAGAGCAGCGGAGCCTTATAAGTGATTTTACTTTGCCTCCACGCTGATCACACCAGCAGAACTCCACCACCAGCCTTCGCAGCGCGCATTAACACGTGCTTCAATCTTCTTGCCCGAAGGAACAGACGATACCGTCAGTGAATAAACCACCCGTTTGTTTCCTGGCCCGACTACCTGTTCCTTCTTCTCTGTTGCCAGTACTTGTTCTCCTGCGACCAGGGACACCTCGGTGACACGTTGGCGATCGCCTCCGTCCGTGTGTTCCAGTATGACGTCATAACGACCTGATTTCTTGACGACCTTGCTTGCATCCACGAGCCAGATCCCCGGGTTTCGGCAGGCTGCTCCATCCCATTTCCCATTGGGCAGGACCACAGGCTTTTCCAGAAAATCCAAATAACCTTGTGCCCCAACTGCCATATCCGACCGGGGAGCTACCTTGATAATGGCCTTGAGCGCCTCCAGCATTTCAGCCCGCTTGCCTTGCTTGTTCAATAAGGCAATCCTGGCTGCCATCACATTAAGCTTTTGCTCTTGGGACAGCTTATCATTGGCCAGCATCTTGGCGATGGCCTGTTCTGCTTCCTCAAAATCCTTCTTGTCGGCAGGCCGCAGAACTGAGCCTTCCAAAAAGCCATTCGGGTGAAAAGTATACTTTGTTACGTATCCTGATTGATCCTGGGGGTCTGCTTTCTTCATCGCATCGACAACGGCTTTATACTGTCCGGCTATGCGTGGTGACAAAACATCCAATCCTCGGCCCAGCGCCAGTGCCTTGTTCACGCCATCCGTCTTCTCGGCCTCGCTGAAACACTTATCCCGGGCGGCCTTGATCTCCTGTGCGGCTAGTATCCTTCTGACTAAAATTCCATCAGTCGAAATCGGGGAACAGGCAAGTTCGGCATAAGGCCGTCCTTCCGCGTCTGCCAGGACAATGTGCGGATAATTTTCAATGGATAGTTTTAGTGCGTCATTGGCTTTCTTATTTGCCTCGTGTCCGGCTTCATCGATGGAGTTCCGGTGATCTATTTCCACAAACACGAACTTGTTGCCCAAGGATTCTCGCGTCTGTCTTGCGTCCAAAATTGCGTTTTTGAAACGCACCGCAGGCGGGCACCAATCGGAGCCGTTGAAATATACCAGCACATCCTGGTTCGACTTTTTGGCGGCAATGACGCCGTCACTAAAACCATTGATCCAAATTGCCCCATTCTTTGCATCCTGAGCATGGATACAGAATGGCATTAGCAGTGTTAGGATCGTTATGTAGAAAAAAGTTTTCATTGAATTCAAAAAAGAGGTTCTTGTGAAAAGTCCGTTCACTTGGATGATTCTCCGTAAACGAGGATGCCTCTCAGGTGGAAGACTTCGGGGTTCTCATGCTGGGACTCTACTTTTACCCAGCGGGCTCTTGTTCCTTTATCGGATAACGGAATAAACCATTGCCCCTGCACCTTGTCACTTTCCCATATCTTATGCCAAGTGGCTCCGTCGGTTGATACAGAAACCACCAGCGACTTTTGTCGGCCGGCATGACCATCCGAATTAATCAGCAGTATTCCTGTCAACGTGGTCGTGTTGCGCAACTCCACCGTGGCAGAGGGGGTCTTCTCATTATTGGTATGGAAGAAGCCGCCTTTCTCCGTCAGCACGCCTCCATGCTCCAGCGGCCTGTCCCAACCTGACGTTGTGCTGAGGGTCAGCAATCCGTCCGAAGACACCAGCGTCAAGCCCTCGGGGCGTTCCAGTTTTGCCGGAGCCGTGGGTTTGACATACTTGGAAGCTGCCTTGACCGCTGCCTGGAAAGCGTCCCGCGATTTGGCTTTTTCAGCGGCCAAAATGGCTGTTCCCAAGATCTTCTCGGTGGCCTTGGTATTTAGTTGATCTCCTCCCTCGGCCACGACTGCGGCCAGTGCCGTGATACATTTATCCGCGCTGCCTTCACCCAGATTCTTTACGCCCCAGTCGAGGAGCTGGCCAAGAAACTGTTCATTGGTTGCTGCGTGCAATGCTAGGGCATTTTGGAAAAAGGCCCACTGCTCGCTGGAATCTTTCGGGAACTGCTTGATCTGGTTGGCAAATACCGAATCCAACTGCCAGTCCCATGTAATCTGACCCTTTGTCCCGGCAATGGTCTTGTGAATCCGCTCAAACCAAGCCAGCCGCGCTGCGTTGTCCATCTGGGGCAAAAGCTGCTTCTCTTCAAACTTTGCCAGCAAATCGCACATAGGCTTTGTGTGGTTGGATAACTTGGCCAAAATCTCGTCAGCCAATCCCTGCCAGCCTTTGGCCAGCACCGAGGGATCGGCGGATGCATTGTTGATCCGCATTTCCCAGGCGCTGAAATTGGTCGATTGAGCTTCCAGTGCGGCAATGCAATCTCGCTCGGCTTGGCGGCGGTCGCCCTTTTCAATGGCTTGCTGCGCCTTCCAGAGATGCCGTTGGGAATTCAACATCTTCGTCCGGGCAGTGCTTTCATCGGACAGGGTGGTAATGCCATCCTTGGTCTTTAGCGCCCCCGCGAAAGCATCCTCCATGAGCAGAATATAATAATAACTTCCTCCCCAGAAATACTGATGCGGTCCGCCGGCGGGTCCACCAAAACCGCCCGCCCAATCGCCGGGCCCCAGCCGGACTGCATACGCGCAATGTCCTGGTTGCCCCACTGTGTACGAGGGAATACCGTGGGCGCGCGCAGCCACCGAGCCAAATGTAGAAAGAGAACCGCACACCCCGCCATGCTTATAAGGATTCTCCATGCTGTTATCCTGCTCACGCCATGGCATGTAGAATAACGGGCCCTGGATGGTATCGCCAAAGGCATTGACTCCGCGGTATTCGACAAACCAGCAGGCGTCCACATAGCGCCAGGCGGGAAGATTGACATTATCCAGCGCCCAAGCGAGCCCCTGGTCGTCATGATTTGCGCTCACCACAAAACGCAATGACCACGTTTGCAGTGTCTTGAAAATCGGATTCAGCTTATTTGCCAGATAGGCATTCTTGAAAAAGAAATAACGCGAAGCTGGCGTTATGGGTCGCAGGCTGCTATTCTCCAGCCCTCGCAAAGTAGAACGAAACGGCTCTATGGTGGTATTCAACGCCAGGGCTGTTGCCAGGGGGCGAAAACCTCGCGCATCACGCGCCTTGTCAGCACTCCACAGATCATACAAAACCATCAACCCTTCTGCGGCGGGCTTGCCTTCTCCTACGGGGCCGGAGGCGAGAAACATTTCCAGCCACTCTTGGTCTCCCAAAAACACCCGGAGGAATGTTTCTCCATTGGGCTTGGCGGCAATGGCCTTGATCCCGTCTGTGCCGACTAGCCGGACTAGCTCACCCTGGGCCAAAGAGAGATTATCAGACTCCTTTGCCAGTGCCGTCTTGAGTCCATCAACATCATTGCGGTTAATAAACGACTCCAGTCGAAGCGCCGTCAAGGCGTACGAGTCCACCGCTGCAATGCCCAAGGCCAGCGCACAGGCCCCAATGAGAAAAGGAATTCGCATGAAACCTGAGACATCCGGCCTCACGGTGGGTTCCGTCCCTTGAATTGCCGGAGACAATCCGGAGCGACCGCAAAACCGGTCTAACGGAATACAGCCATGATCACAGCGGCGCCGATCACATTCACTAACCCGGCAAAAATCATGACCAATCCAGCCACGGCGCCTTCCTCGCTTCCCAATTCCCGCGCCTTCGCGACACCTGCCCCGTGCGCGCCCATGCCGAACAATGCCCCGCGGGCAAAGCTCGAGCGAAGCGGCAGATAGCTGATGAGCAACTCACCGACAGCGGCTCCAAACAGGGCAGTGATGCCCACAAATGTTGCCGTTAATTCGGGAACTCCGCCAATGCTCTCCGAGGTGGCGACGGCAAACGGAGTTGTTACCGACCGGGGCAAAAGGCTCATCCTCAATTCGGGGGACAAATTAAAAACCGACGCCAAAAGCCAGGCGCTGCCTACGGCAATAATACTTCCGACAAAAACTCCGATGGCCAGTGTGCTTGCGTGCTTCTTGATTAATACCCGGTGCTCATAGATGGGCAGGGCAAAGGCGATAGTCGCAGGCCCCAGCAAGACGACCAGCCAATGTGTCCCGCGCAGGTAATCTTGGTACGGGATGTGAGTCGTCAGCAAAATCACTCCGCAGATAACCCATGTGACAAGCAATGGAGACGTCCACCAGCGGCGGTGCCGACGGTAAAGTTCCCGCGCCACGACGTACACGCCGATGGTCACGATCGCCCAAACCAATGGAGCCCAATCAGCCATTGGTCCGGGCTGTCCTCCAGCGGAAACTCAATTCAACTGTCAACGCGGTGCCTGCCATGACAAACAGGGTTCCCAGCACAACGGCAGCCAGCAGCTTCAACCCGAGAACTCCAAATAATTCAGGGTGCTCCACCAAGGCCAGCATCGCGGGAACAAAGAATAAAACCAAATGCTCCAGAATACCGGATGCTCCGCGGTGAAACCATTTTGCGGAAACCCTGCCGCTGACCAGCAGCAGCAACAGCAAGGCCAGCCCAACGACACCGGCCGGCAATGGCAAGTGGAGAGCTGAGACAACCCGTTCGCAGACCCACCACAGGGCAATCAATGCGCCAACCTGCGCCCAGCGGTTGCGGCGAAAAACCACCCGAAGGCAACGAAGAGGATGCTTTTTCCAGGAATTCATGGCGCACAATATACCCAGGAATGCCTATAATAAAAATGAATTGATTGAATCAGATTTATTCCTATGTGGAATGGAGCAATGGAACTCCGAAACCTGCAAACCCTTGTCGCTGTTGTCCGTGAAGGCGGATTTTCTGCGGCCGCAAAAGTTCTCCACACGACCCAACCGACTGTCAGCAAGTCAATCCAGCAGCTTGAGTACGATTGTAAAGCTATTCTTTTGGACCGGAAGGCCGCAGTTCTCCGGCTTACGGATGCCGGGGAGATCGTTTATCGCCGGGCTTTGGCCATACTGGCCGAACGTGAGCACTTGCAAGACGATCTTAGCGAGTTGAAAGGAGTGCGGCGCGGACGATTGAGGCTTGGGCTGCCTTGGCTGGGGAGCAGTATCTTGTTTGCGCCCATCGTTGCCGCTTACCGGAAAAAATATCCGGGTATTGAAATTGATCTCCGGGAAAATGGCAGCCGCGAATTGGAAGGAGCTGTCCGGGCTGGGGAAATCGAAGTGGGTGCCTCATTACGCCCCATCCCCAGTGATTTTGCCACGCAGACGGTTTGTGATGAGCCCATGATGGCGGTGTTGCCGGAAAACCATGCGTTGGCAGGCCGCGCTAGCGTCCGACTGGAGGAACTGGCTTCCAGCCCCTTCGTGCTTTTCGAACAAAGCTTTGTCCTGAACACCCTCATTCTGGAAGCCTGTGCCCAGAGTAAGTTTAAACCACAGGTAACGGCTCGCAGCCGGCAAACGGACTTCATTCTTGGCCTTGTGGCCGCCGGGCTTGGGGTCGGCCTGCTTCCGCAACTGGTGGTTCGGGCCAGAAAACTCCCTTCGGTGAAAGTAGTTGAACTCGTTGGCACCGACCTTCGCTGGAGGCTGGATTTTATCTGGCGGAAAGAAGCGGAGCTGTCGAAGGCTGCGCAATGCTGGCTGGAACTGGCCGAGGAAAAAAACAAAGACCGCCGTTAACGGGCGGTCTTTGTATCCAAAAATAAATACAGAGGAATTATTCTTAGGCATCCAATTGCGGACGTGAGGGCACGGGCCAGTCGATGTGGTAGAATTTGCCGCGCTTCTGGTCAACGCGCTCATAGGTGTGTGCGCCAAAATAATCGCGCTGCGCCTGGAGCAGATTGGCAGGAAGACGCTCAGCCCGGTAGCCGTCATAATAGGCCAGGGCGGAGCTGAAGGTGGGAACGCAGATGCCGCTCTCGACGGCCAGCGCCACGACCTTGCGCCAGTTCGCCTGGGCCTTTTGAACCGTCTTGTTGAAATAAGGATCCAGCAGCAGATTCGCCAGCTTGGGATTGAGTTTATACGCCTCGGTAATTTTTTGCAGAAATGCGGCGCGAATGATGCAACCGCCGCGCCAGATTTGGGCAATCTGTCCGAAATTCAACTTCCAGCCATACTCCTTCTGCGCTTCGCGCATCAGCTGGAAACCCTGGGCGTAGGAGCAAATCTTGGAGCAGTACAGCGCGTCCCGAATCGCATCGACCAGCGCCTTCTTGTTTCCTGTATACTTCTTTGCCTTCGGGCCCTTGAGGATCTTGGAGGCGGCCACCCGCTCTTCTTTTACCGCGGAGAGGCAGCGGGCAAAAACAGACTCGGCGATCGTCGGAGCCGGGACACCCATATCGAGGGCATTCACGGATGTCCATTTGCCGGTGCCCTTTTGGCCTGCGGTATCGAGCACTATGTCCACAAAAGGCTTCTTGGTGACAGGATCCTTTTGTTTCAAAATATCGGCAGTGATCTCGATCAGGAAACTATCCAGCACGCCCTTGTTCCAGTCCGAGAAAATCTTGCCCATCTCTTCCGGCTTAAGGCCGAGCACGCCCTTGAGCAGCGCGTAAGCCTCGCAGATCATCTGCATATCGCCGTATTCGATCCCGTTGTGGACCATCTTGACGTAGTGGCCCGCGCCGTTTTCCCCGATGTAGGTTGCGCATGGCACGCCGCCCTTGACGGGTTTTCCCGGGGTTGCCCCGAGCAACGGCTTGCCTGTCTTCCTGTCCACCTTGGCCGCGACTGCATTCCAGATCTTTTCCAGCTCCTTGTAGGCTGCCTTGTCTCCGCCGGGCATAAGGGCGGGACCGAAGCGCGCGCCTTCTTCGCCGCCCGACACTCCCGAACCGATGAAACGCAGCCCCTTGGCCTTCAAATCTGCCTCGCGGCGGATGGTGTCCTTCCACAGCGCGTTTCCGCCGTCGATGATAATATCGTTCTTGGCGAGCAAGGGAACCAGGCTGTCGATCACCGCGTCTGTGGCCTTGCCGGCTTGCACCAGGATGATGATCTTGCGCGGGCGCTTGAGTGAGCCGACGAAATCCTTCAACTCGGCAAAACCGAAAAGGCCGCCGGGTGTATTGGGATGCTTGGCAACAAACTCATCGGTCTTTGCCGTGGTGCGGTTATAAACCGAAATGGCGAAGCCATGGTCGGCAATATTAAGGGCCAGATTCTGGCCCATGACGGCGAGGCCGATAAGTCCAATGTCGGAAGGCATATCTTTGGGAGAGGTTAGGTTGTTGAGGATAGGTTTCTTTGGGAAGACAATCGTTACTTAGAAAATTTGAAATCTCAAAACAGTTGAACGTTTAACGACGGGATGACTTGCATCGGGCACCTTGTCCAACGGCATTCGACTTCAGAAAGACCTCTGAAGAGCTCCGATTTCCCGGGTGATTTACGGTGAAGATCGCCTCAGAAGTTCGACTTCTGGCCTCATCTCCACCGTGGATTATGACAGCTTCACCAACTTCCGGCGCCATCTCCATCGTGAACCATCCCGGAAGTTAAACTTCTGGAGTGATCTTCAGTGTAAACCATGCTAGAAGTAAAGATTCTCGGACCATCTTCACCGTGGATCATGCCAGAAATAGGCGTTGCCAGGGCAAAAACAACCATGCCAAACCAGAGTGATACTGTTTAGGATAGCCTGTTTTCTTATGTTTAGATGCTTTTCATCAATATATTAAGTAAATCACGACAGTATCGTACACCTTGGCGGTTTATACGCTGAGCAGTACGACACCACCGACTCTGGAATAATACCTCGCACAGGGTGAAACAGCTTTTAATTTTGGAAATTGCCGCAACCATTTGAAGTCAGCAGTCCATCTCTTCCTGAGCGAAATTGTTATGATAATTTCCATGATGATATTCTCTAGCTTCCATGAAAAAGGTTTGAAAAATCACGAAAAATCCCCTTAGTCCTTTTCCTGATTTTGGTCACAGTGATTGAAGTCAATTAACCTATATAAAAACAAATAATGAATAATGTAATTATTGGTATAAACTTATACTACCTGAGGAATGAAGAGCATTTCGGCTTTCATTCCGAAATTACCAAACTGGTGGAAGATTATGCCCTGAACGAGGCCTTTCAAGGCTTGGTCACAACCTATAACGGCTACTACGATGAATTGAGCGAAGTGCTGGAAGTCATTCGCAAGAGTGTTCTCTCCAAGCAACTCGCGAATACCGACAAACGTCGGATAACGATTTATCGGAGCCTCCGGGGGACTGCGCAGCGATATCTGCACCATCCCGAAACCGAAAAGCAACTGTCGGCCCAACGGGTCTACAACGTCATCCGGCATTATGCCAAAAGCATCCTGCAAGGCTCCCGGGAAAACCGGACATATGCGATCGTGAACATGATACAGGACCTTCGTAGTGGAGTGCCTGCGGATTTGCAATTGCCCGGTTTGACCAACTGGATGACAGAGTTGGAAGTAGAGAATCGCGCCTATCAAAACCTCAAGAATAGTCGCTATGAAGAGCAGGAAAAATTCCCGACCCAGAAAATAAAAGTGGTCCGCCGGATGCTGGATGCTGCTTTTCACGCGATCACGAAATACCTGGAGGTTCAGGAAATGTTGAACCAAGGAGATGAGAATAGCCGGGCCTTGATTGTCTCGCTAAACGAACGGGTGGCTTTCTACAAACACCTGATTGCGCAACGTCGCGGCCAACTCGCGTGGAGGAGTCAATTGGCAGAAACGTCGTCCGGTTCCTCCAGCAGCACAGGGTTGGTCGAACAGATGGCGGGATAAGATCAGATAAAAAGTAAACCTTGTTCTACCTAGGGCGCGCGGAAGTGAAAGCTTTCCGCGTCCTTTTTGCTTAAATGATTTCGGAGAAATAAAAGTGGTGCAAAGTCTGCATGGCCAACTTGACTTGATGGCGCATGTCCCAGTCGCCATCGCCCGGCTCTTCTTCTCGGAACATCAAGCCTTGGTTGTCCAGGCACAGAAAAGCGTGCGCCCTTTTTCTCCTGTGCGTGGCCTTGGTTGCTGCGGCTGTATATTATTCCGAGACCCAAAATCAGCAAAGGATTCTGCTCGGAACCTTAGGTGGAGATACAAGTATCGCCCTTTCGATCAATGATGCCGGAGTGGTGGTGGGGGAGGCAAGTACCACAGCTGCAATTATAAAACTGAAATGGGGGTGGACCTATAGGATGAGGCATGCCTTTATTTGGACTCGTGAGAAAGGCATGGAAGACCTCGGTACTTTAGGCGGAGAGGAAAGTTCTGCCCTTGCCATCAATAACTCCGGGATGGTGGTGGGTGTAGCGGATACCAAAAATGGGGGAAGTCATGCGTTTCTTTGGACCCGAGAAAGAGGGATGGAAGATCTGGGGACGCTGGGAGGAGATTACAGCAGCGCGATTGCGATCAATAGTTCTGGACTGGTAGCTGGTACAGCGGATACCAAGAATGGAGAAAGCCATGCCTTTATCTGGAGTCGTGAAAAGGGCATGGAAGACTTGGGTACTCTTGGCGGAGGTACCTGTAGAGCGTGGGGGATTGATGAAGCGGGACAAGTATTCAGAATATCAAATGACATGGAGGGGTGGCACACTTTTGTCTGGAGGCCGAACAAATGCAGGGAAGAGATCCCAATGGAAAATTTTAAATGTAAATTCGCAAACTCTACAATTAATCGTGCTGGGCATAAAGTTGGGAGTATAAAAATTCCAGCTCCTTGGTGGATGCGGGCATGGAATGCGATGGGAGAGAAGTTGGGTCTCCCTCAGAAATATCTTTTCTGGGCAGGTGATAGCAGTCGACAAGAAGCCGTTCTTTGGCTTGCGCGAGTTCCTCCACCTGAGTCTGACACTGAATCACAGGATTGGCGCAGCCTCTTCCAGTAGTGCAGTATTGGCCAAGTAGATGGCGGGATAAGATCAGATAAAAAGTAAACCTTGCTCTATCTGGGGCGCGCGGAAGTGAAAGCTTCCCGCGCCCTTTTTACTAAATGATTCCGGAGAAATAAAAATGGTGCAAAGTCTGCATGGCCAACTTGACTTGATTGCGCATGCCCCAGTCGCGATCGCCCGGCTCTTCTTCTCGGAACATCAAGCCTTGGTTGTCCAGGCACAGAAAAGCGTGTGCCCTTTTTCTCCTGTGTGTGGCCTTGGTTGCTGCGGCTGTATATTATTCCGAGGTTGAAAATCAGCAGAGGATTTTGCTCGGAACCTTAGGTGGAGATACAAGTGTCGCCACCTCGATCAATGATGCCGGAGTGGTGGTGGGTGAGGCTAGTATCACGACTGTAGTTGAAAAAAATGTTTTTGGGGGAAACTATCGGAAAAAGCATGCCTTTATTTGGACTCGTGAGAAAGGCATGGAAGACCTCGGTACTTTAGGCGGAGAGGAAAGTTATGCTCTTGCGATTAATAACTCCGGGATGGTGGTGGGTGCAGCAGACACCAAAAACGGAGAATGGCATGCCTTTCTCTGGACCCGTGAAGGAGGGATGGAAGACTTAGGTACGCTGGGAGGCGATTGCAGCACCGCGGTTGCGATCAATAGCTCTGGGTTGGTCGCTGGTGTAGCGGATACCAAGAATGGGGAACGTCATGCGTTTATCTGGAGTCGCGAAAAAGGCATGCAAAACTTGGGTACTCTTGGTGGAGGTACCAGTAGCGCGTGGGGGATTGATGAAGCGGGCAGGGTGCTTGGAATAGCAAGTGTCGAGCAAGGGGAGTCGCATGCGTTTACTTGGAGCCCAGAAAAAGGTATGGAGGAAGCGTCGGCCGAAGGCGTTGAATTTGATTTCGCAAACTCTACAATTAATCGTGCTGGGCAAAAAGTTGGGAGTATCGAAATTCCAGCTCCTTGGTGGATGCGGGCGTGGAATGCGATGGGAGAGAAGTTGGGTCTATCTGAGAAATATCTTTTCTGGGGAGGTGATCGCAGCCGACAAGAAGCCGTTCTTTGGCTTGCGCCATCCGAGTCTGAAACTAAACCACAGGATTAGACCCAACCTCACTATTTCCAGGCAGCATCCTTCAAATTTGTCTGTATCCGAAAACTACCTACGGTGAAAATTTAAGCAGGGGCAGCGGGTGGGAGATGCGTGAATTGATACCGATGCATTCAGACGTGTGAAAAGCTGGAGGGACGAGCTCCCGCAAGTCCGTGGGCCATGTGACGGGAAAAGGCAGATAGTCATACGCAGCGTTAAGCATCCCACCCCTCCCTTTTTCACCATCTTGTCCGACAAAATAAGCCCTTCTCCCCTAATGAAATAAAAAAAGTCTAAGAGAATAACTTGACAGTCGGGGAATGAATTGCAGTTTGCGCGGCTCCTTCAAAGCGGGGGTGGTAAGAAACTACCG
>JAITVQ010000047.1 GCA_031285745.1 Puniceicoccales bacterium
AGACCTTGGTGCAGAGCCCCAGGAAAACCAGCGCAACCAAGGCCTCAGGCCACTTGGGCCGCCAGCGTCTCAAGAACTCGAAAATAAGGAAGGTAACGGCCCCAATGGCACAATCCTGCCACGCGACATGGTTATGCCAGAGCGCCTCGCCCGCTTGCTTCAATCCGCCAATAAATGTCTTCGCACCCTCGCCTTGAATTCCCAAAAAATGATGCAATTGGCTGGCTACAAGGATCAATCCTATCGCGGAACTATAGGCTATCACCACCGAGCGCGAAATAAACTTCGTAATCTCCCCAAAATTGAGCAACCCGGCCACAAACTGGACAACCCCGATCAACAGGGCCATATAGATGGCCAGCGCCATCGGCGATAGCGAGGTCCCCATCTCTGTCACGGAGGCAATGGTGGTGGCAACAATCAGGCTGACGGAACTGGTCGGCCCAAAAACATGGTGGTGCGACGAAAAGAAAAGTGCTCCCACGAAACCACCGATCATCACCGACATAATCACCGGCAAGGGGGGCAATCCGAGAATAAGCGCAAATCCGATGGCCTGCGGGATGGAAACCAGTGTAAGCGTGGCACCAGCCAGTAGGTCAGCCCTGAGTTTTTTCAGGGAATAACCTTTCAGTTCATATACAAAAGGAAATCGAACCTTGGGCGTCATGCGCCGCATCCGGCGGACAACTCCCGAAGATCCAAAAAGTGATGCCATGTTTTTCTTTAATAAGCTTTAAAATACCATCGGTAAGAAAGCAAGGAATTCATATTTGGCCGAATGGCAAAACCGGATGAAAGAATCCAGGAAGGTAAATTCATTTTCCCGGAAAAATGCTTTGCTAAATCCACGCATAGGTTAAAAACATGTGCACCGCCAAAAAAGCTTTCACCCATGAGCCAAACATCCTCCCCGTTATCCACTTGGGCCAAAAATATTGCGCCCTCTCCAACGCTCGCCGTTGATGCCAAGGCCAAGGCATTAAAGGCAGCCGGAAAAGACGTCTGCGGATTTGGGGCTGGAGAGCCCGATTTCGACACCCCGGCATTTATCAAGGAAGCCTGCGCCAAGGCTCTGAACGAGGGCCAGACCAAATACACCCCCACCCCGGGAATCCCGGCACTCCGAAAAGCTATTGCCGAATACTACAACGGCAGAGGGTTTTCCGTTACCGAGGGGCAAGTCGTTGTCTCGCCCGGCGGGAAGATGTCCTGCTACCTCACGATTCTCGCCACGGTAAGTCCTGGCGACGAGGTGATCATTCCGGCGCCCTATTGGGTCAGCTATCCCGAAATGGTAAAACTCGCCGGAGGAGTTCCCAAGTTCATTGCTGCCGAGGACAGCACCGGATTCAAGATTACGCCCGAGCAATTAAAAGCCGCCATTACGCCCAAGACCAAGCTATTGATATTGAACTCGCCGTCGAACCCGACTGGCGCACTTTACAGTGAAGCCGAATTGCGCGCCATCGTCGATGTCGCGATCAAGGCCGGGTTGTTGATTATGTCCGACGAAATATATGAGCACCTCATATACGACGGGCAAAAAGGCTGTTCTCCCGCCACCTTCTCCAAGGAGGCCTCCGAGCGGGTCATCACCGTATCCGGATTTGCCAAAACCTATTCGATGACAGGCTGGCGCATGGGAACCCTGGTCGCCACCAAGGAAATCGCCACAGCAGTAGCTGACCTGCAAAGTCAAACCACGTCGAATGTGACTTCCTTCGCCCAATATGGGGCGTTGGCCGTATATCAGCATATTGACAAGGCTCGCGCTGCATTGACTGAAATGCTCACACACTTTGACCGTCGTCGGCTGAAACTCTACGATGGATTGAATGCGATTCCCGGAATCTCCTGCTATCGCTCGCAAGGGGCATTCTACTTGTTCCCCAATATCAAATCATTCGGACTGAGCTCGAATGAGTTTTGCGCACGCCTGCTTGAGGACGAATTGGTTGCCGCAGTTCCCGGATCTGCATTTGGGGCCGAAGGCTACATTCGGCTGAGCTATGCAACTGCCGATGCCACCATTGAAAAAGGGCTGGTTCGGATAGCGAATTTTTGCTCAAAGCTGAAAAAATAGAGCACAGGCCCAAACATCATCGGTGGATTTGACCGCCGTCGGTATGCCACCATCAAATCAAAAAACCCGGTATCACTACCGGGTTTTTTCAGAAATACGGAGATTATACCTCCACATCTTTTTTACTTAACCATTCCTTGATCTCAAGGGTGTTGGATTCAAATTTCGGCAGCACTTCCTTTTCCATCCGGTCCACGATTTCCTGAAGAAGCTTGTTCGCCTGAGTAACACCATAGGTATTGTTGACGACCTTTGCCTGGATATCATTCACGCTTCTATAGAATATCCGGCTTTCGCGCAATAGCTCGGAAGGAGTTTCCAGTGTGGCACTGGAGTTTTTCATGCTCTCCCAGACAAAAGTATCCAAGGTGAGTCCTTCCTTGCGCGCAGGAATTCCTCCGGTTTCCAGTTTTTTCATATACGCCCGTACCAAGGGGATGTTATCGCTCAACTCACTTTGCAGCGACTTGCGCAAATAATAATTGCTCCTCGCACTCTGGATATCACCAAAGGCAAGAGCCTGCTTAAATCCCTGGGTCGAGGCAAGGTAAACGCCCAGCACGGTAGCCG
>JAITVQ010000169.1 GCA_031285745.1 Puniceicoccales bacterium
AGAGATTATCGGGGTATTTCGGAAACTTGGATTCACGGTCGCCGAGGGGCCAGAGATCGAGAGCGAGTGGTATTGTTTCGACGCGCTCAACACCCCGGATAATCACCCGGCGCGTGACATGCAGGACACGCTGTTCCTTCCTCCCGAGGCCCGTTGCGCGGATGCTCCCAAAAAAGGAAATGAGGCGTATGTTCTCCGCTCGCATACTTCCACCGTGCAAATCCGCACGATGCTCAAGCAACAGCCGCCCATCCGTATTATCGCCCCGGGCCGCTGTTTTCGTCGGGATACCGTGGATGCGACCCACAGCGCGAATTTTCACCAGATCGAGGGATTGTGGGTGGATAAAAACGTCACCCTGCGTGATTTGAAAAGTGTGCTGGATTTCTTTGTCCGGGAAGTTTTTGGCACCGGGGTGCAAACGCGTCTTCGGCCTAGTTTCTTTCCCTTTACCGAGCCCAGCTTTGAGATGGACATCAAGTCTCCCAACCTGGGTCGCCTGAGTGATCAATGGCTGGAAATCATGGGCTGTGGCCTTGTGGATCCCAACGTTTTCCAGAATGTCGGATACGACACAACCCAATGGAGCGGGCTGGCCTTTGGCATGGGGCTGGAACGCATTGCCATGCTCCTTCACGGCATCGACGATATTCGTCACTTTTATGCGAATGATCTTCGTTTCCTTCGTCAGTTTGCCTAACCGCACACCCAAAGCCTCGCACACTGCGAGGCTTTTTTAAGGTCCTTTTTTGTTCAACCACTAGAAAAAACACCAAGCTACCAAATGAAAAAAATCCGCGTTGCCATCGTCAGCTACGGAAACATCGGACGATTTGCCATCGAGGCCGTCCAGGATGCTCCGGACATGGAATTGGCGGGCGTTGTTCGCCGTGCCTCCTCAGTCGACCAACCTGTGCCTCCCGAATTGGCAGGCATTAAGATTACCTCCAATGTGGACGAACTGGGCAAAGTGGATGTGGCTCTCCTGTGTGGCCCGACCCGCAGCATTCCTGAAACTGCGCCCGAATACCTGAAACGCGGTATCCATACCGTGGACAGCTTCGATATTCACGGGGACAAGATATGGGAACTTCGCCAACAGCTTGGCGCCTTGGGTAAACAGCATAATGCTGTCGCTGTTATTTCCGCTGGATGGGATCCCGGCAGCGATTCCGTCATTCGCTCCCTCATGTTGGCCATGGCCCCCCGTGGCATCACCTACACCAATTTTGGCCCCGGCATGAGCATGGGGCATTCCGTCTGTGCCAAATCAAAGCCGGGTGTAAAAGATGCGCTCTCCATGACCATCCCCGTGGGTACCGGGGTGCACCGCAGAATGGTGTATGTCGAACTGGAGCCAGGGGTGGACTTTTTCGGCGTCGAGAAGGCCATCAAGACGGACGAGTATTTCAAACACGATGATACCCGTGTTTATGAAGTGCCTTCGGTTGCTGTACTGAAAGACATGGGCCACGGTGTCCAGATGGAGCGCAAGGGCGTAAGCGGACAGACACACAGCCAGCGGCTGGAATTTCGCATGACGATCAACAATCCGGCATTGACCGCGCAAATCATGGTTTCCTGTGCGCGGGCTGCTGCGAATCATCTCCAACCAGGCGCATATACCATGCCGGAAATTCCGCCGATGGACATGCTGCCCGGAGATCGTGAGACACTTATCAAAACCCTGGTCTGATTGACCTTTTAACAGCAAAACCCGGCAGAATATTCATTGTGAATTTCTGCCGGGTTTTATTTTGGCCAAGGATTCTGTTTATAGAAATCGTCCGGTGGGAGTGTCGGCACGTTTCTTTAAATCACCGGGAGTTCCCTCGAAAATCAGATTGCCCCCCGCATCGCCGCCACCGGGGCCGAGTTCCAGTAGCCAATCGGCATGCCGGATAAAGTCGCGGTGATGCTCAATGACGATGATGGTGTTTCCTGCGTCGCGCAGTTGAAGCAACAAATCAAGCAGGTGTTGGATGTCATCCCAATGCAACCCCGTCGTCGGTTCATCAAGGATGTACAGGGATTCTCCCTGCTGGCGGCGGGAAAGTTCCAGCGAAAGTTTGAGCCGTTGCGCCTCGCCCCCCGAAAGAGTATTGGCGGGTTGGCCTAACTGAAGATATCCCAGCCCGACCGCGTCGAGTGTTTGCAACCTGGCTTTCAGTTTTACGTGATTGCGGAAAAAATCCAAAGCCTCGGTAACGGTGAGCGACAAGACTTCTGCGATATTCAACCCTTTGTGCCGGACTTCCAATGTCTCCCGGTTATAGCGTGCGCCATGGCAACTGGGGCATTGGACAAAGGTTTCTCCGAGAAACTGCATGTCCAGCGAGATATACCCGTCCCCCGCGCAACGTTCGCACCGTCCGCCACGCACGTTGAAACTAAACCGGGCAGGGCCGTAACCCCTGACCTTGGCGAGTGGCGCAAGGGCAAAGAGTTTGCGAAGTTCGTCGAAAATACCGGTAAACGTGGCGGGATTGGAGCGGGCACTTTTCCCGACAGGGTCTTGATCGACGCGAACAAAACTGGTGAATTGCTCCAATCCGGTGATGCCGGTGTTTTTCCCTGGAATGGTTTTTGCCCTATTGATTTTCCGGGCGGCGGTATTGGCCAAAATGTCATTGACCAGTGTGCTTTTTCCGGAACCCGAGACCCCGCAGACCACGGTCAATAATCCCAAGGGGAAACGAGAGGAGATGGCGCGTAGATTGTTTTCTTCCGCTCCGTTGACAGCGAGCCAACGCCCATCAGGCCGGAGGGTTTTGCTGTTTTTGTGAATCTCGGCTTTCCCGGATAAATAGGCCCCTGTTCGAGAAGTTGCACTATCGGCACTTTCGGCGGGAGTTCCCTGAAACACCAGTTTGCCGCCGCTGCGCCCGGCGCCCGGGCCAATTTCGACAATATGATCGGCGGCCCGGATCGTATCCTCGTCGTGTTCGACCACGAGGAGTGTATTTCCCCGGTCCCGCAGGTCGAGCAGAGTGTCGAGCAGTTGCTTATGGTCGGCTGGGTGCAGGCCAATGCTGGGCTCATCCAATATATAGGTAACGCCGACCAGCCCCATGCCGAGTTGGGTGGCAAGTCGTACCCGTTGGATTTCGCCCCCCGAGAGCGTTCCAAATTCCCGGTCAAGGGTAAGGTATCCCAGCCCTGTCTTGAGCAAGAATCCCAGCCGTTGCTCAAGACCTCGCCTAGCATCCTCGGCGGGCAATACGGAAGTGTTACTCGCAAGGTTTTTGGCAAAATCTTCTCCCCTGATAATTGGCAGAGAGAGAAAATCGGCGATGCCTGAGCCATTCAATCGCACGGCCAGCGCGCGTGGATTCAACCGCTTGCCATGGCAGTCGGGACAAACTGAGGCTGTTTGATAAGCCAGCAGCCGGATCTGCAACGAATCGCTGGAGGTAGTCCGGGCTGTCTCGGCGAGATCGGACAAAGCCCCGGCAAACGGGCCCATGACGGGTTTTTGTTTGCCGTAGGGTTTGATGGCGAACTCGCGTTGCATATCCCCATGGAGCAGCAGTTTTCTGACACCCTCATCCAGTTCACTCCAGGGTTTGTCCAAGTCGAAAGGTACTTGTGCGGAAAGTTGCCGCAAAAGACCATTGCGCACATTGATCATGCGTTTGGAGCCAAATTTCCAAGGTTTGATTGCGCCTTCTTTCAGACTGAGCGATGGGTTGGGAATGACCAATGATTCTTGAAATTGGAGTGTCTTCCCGAGCCCGCCGCAGGTAGGGCAGGCCCCGTCAGGATGATTGTGGGAAAAATGCCGGGGGCTCAGTGGTTCGTAAGCGGTGCCGCAGGTTTCGCAGCAGAGATCAAGGCCAAGACGAATTTCCTCATAGGTACCGTTGCGCTCGGCCAAAACAATCGCCCGATTCCGCCCTTCCCGAAAAGCCAGCTCCAGTGAATCTGCGAGGCGGGCGTGTTGGTCGGGATGCTGTACCAATCTATCCACGACAATTTCCACATCCACTTCATCGCGACCAGCCGGGTAGATATCATTATCATCAAGATTTTTAATGGTGCCATTGATGCGAACGCGTTGGAAACCTCGTAAGTGCAAACGGGGTAGCTCGTCTCGCAGCACTGCCGGACGCGCCCGCATAAAGGGGGCGAGCAAAATCAACCGGGTGCCTTCCGGCAGGCGATGAATCACCGCAAGACAATCATCCAGCGAGCGCCGCACGATGCGCCCGCCATCCTTGGGGCAAAATTGTTCTCCCGCCAGCGTCCAGAGCAGACGGGCATAGTCGGCGATTTCGGTGACGGTTGCGACAGTACTGCGCGGATTTGCTCCGCCTGTGGTGCGTTGCTCGACAGCAATCACGGGAGACAGGCCTTGGATGTAGTCAACATCGGGGCGATCCATCTGCTCAAGCCACTGGCGAGACCGGGCCGACAGACTTTCCATGTACTGGCGGCATCCCTCGGCATATATGGTATCGAAGACCAGGGATGTTTTTCCTGAACCGGAGACACCTGTGAA
>JAITVQ010000179.1 GCA_031285745.1 Puniceicoccales bacterium
AAACAATTTGAGGTGCGTCTTGTTGTCAGATTTTTTTCAACAATCCAGCTAAAAACAATCCTCTTTCATTCAAAAGTCATTGGCTAAATCCTGCTTTTGCCAAACTCGCCGCATGCCCCGCTCCCCTCGTCACAAAATTATTCTCAGCCTAGCCTTGTTGGGATTGATTATTATAGGGGTAACTAGCTATGAAGTAAACAAGCCCAAGGAAGGAATACTTCTGGACTTACCCAATGCCTATATGGCCGAACCGTCTTACCTGCAAAATGCCCATGTTGAGTAAAAATGCTATAGGCATGTCTCATGTCTTCACCACTAATGAATATGAGAAGCGTGGATTGATTTTTATCAAAAATCAAAGAGCTCACCGGATGGGGTGAGCCCTTTGGTTATCGTAAAATACTGAGCAGTCCTTTTAGCTTAATCCACCTTCTTTTTCTTATCGGGAATTTCCGGATAATCAAAAGTAGGAGTCGGCAATCCCAAAGCCATGCATGTATCTGATGCGATCATTTTTTTCCAAAGATTCAACCAGTCACTGGGATACTCTTTCCATCCATGGGCCTGAAGCAGAACACTACGAGCGGTCGCCGGATAAAAAAGATCTCCCCAAAAAATTTGCATCCGAATCCCGACCTCGGTTTCCGACAAGCTGGGACACACTTTTTTCAAGAACGTTTTAAAAGCGTCCTCTGCTGGAGCCAACCACTCTTGAGCTTGTTTAATCGGAGTTGCCCCTGTCACGGTCAATATCTGCAATAATAGATTAGTGAGGTTCTTCACACGGTATGGTCCATGACATGCATCAAAAACCGTGTGGACTGTTTCAGCAATGGCATTTGCTGCAGCCTGTTTATTTGTAGCATCCACCTGAGTGAGAGGTGCCATCGAACTGGAAAACTGCCCCGCCTCTATCACATGATGTTCGATCGTTTTTTTGTAGAGGTTGGATTTGGTCCCAAAGTGATGCATGATCAAACTGGGCATAGCATCCATCTCATCTGAAATACAACGGATGCTCACCCCGTCGTATCCTTTTTGTGCAAAAAGGCGTCCTGCAATTCGTAAGATTGTTTGGCGCGTTTTTTCTCCTTGAACGTTATGACGTCTTTTGTCGATTTTTTGGATAGGTGAAGACATGGTCGTGTTGTAGTTAAGGTTCTAATTTTCAGAGAAATATAGAGATATTCACAGGCATTGTCCAGAAATTGAGTTTTTTTTTCTATCACTGTGCCAATCAATGATAAATGATGAATCAATAATACAACATTTTGTCACTGACTACCGCGCCATACAGGAAAGAAACTTCAGATAAGAAAATTTTTCTAGGTGAAATTTGCCAAAAAAAATTCTTACTGTTAATTAGTCGGTCAGGTAAAGATTCTCCATCCCGCGAAAAGAAAACGTAGAGTGATATCTGCACGTTGCAGGAATCAATCCATTGCGACAGAATTAAACATTTTCATCTGCAGACAAATCTTCCTTAGAATTTTTTGCTGAATTTCATCTTTTCCGTCGCGATGTATTAACCCGTATCTTCAGTTGAGGCGATATCTGAACATCACAATTATTCGGAGCAGACGCCGATTCACCCAATACAGCTTCAAATTCATCAGGCAATTTGGTTTCGGCGTAAAACGAATTTAGCTTTCCATTCCATGTGAACGAAAAACTAACTGACGCCGAATGCAAAAACATCCGCTTACAACTCTCCACTTTCTCCAAACGTCGGTTAAATGAAAAATCACCATATGTTTTATCACCCAATATGGGAAATCCATGCACGACACATTGGACTCGCAGTTGGTGCGTACGCCCGGTTTTTGGCTCGAGCCGAAGCAGCGACAGTCCAATCTTTTTTACATCTGAACGAATCCAAGCATAATGAGTAACTGCGGGATATCCACGATTTCCCACGGTTGAACGAACTATGCTACCAGCATGAGTTTTTGACAACGTATCACGCCAGACGCCCAATGCGGGATGAATATGACTCCCCTTCACTATCGCATAATAAATCTTGGTCACCGCATTTTCCCGAAATAATTTTTTTATTTGTCCGGCAATATCGAGATTCGTTGCAACAAGGATCAATCCACTGGTGGGAGAATCAATTCGGTTTAATAAATAAGCTTTCGCATCAACCATCCCTTGATTCCGAATAGAATAAAATTCTCCATCCAGATTATACGACGCTTGAATCAAGGACTTCTCTGATTCTGATATTTTATTCGGATGAGCCAATATACCTTCCGGTTTATCCAAGGCAATCAAACCAGATGGGTGCGTCGCCACAACACGCACCCCTGTCCCCAAAGGTAATTTGCCTGCGAGACTAAGGCTGTCCTCTTCCATGGCATCCAAACTACTCATCTATAATAAAAGGTGAACCGTCCGCGTTCCTCATCCCCCAGCATCAAGACCATATCCTCGCGCCAGGGGTCAAATGGCGCCCGGGATTCAATGGCATCCTTGCAAGCATAGGCCCCTGCTGAACTAGCCGTGCTATACACGATCTCGACATCCTTCAATGTGCCATCCTTGCAGAGCGTAAACTCAACAATCACTTTCTTGTCATACCCTTCGCGCAATTTCGTTCTTTCAATAATAAACCACCAATTTGACTGGATGATCTCAATCATCCGCTGGGCATAATCACCGAACTCGCTGTATTTCGCATCAAGCGCGAGAGTGCCGGCTTCATTGGTTCCCACCGCATTGCGCATCTTGATCCCGGTGGTTCCCACCTTGACTGCCTGGGGGCGAGGCTGTGGATCAGGAACACCGTCCTCCTGTCCTTTCTTTGCAGCATCTTGCACGGCCACCTTGGGAGCATCCGTGCTATTTTTCTCAGCAGTCCCTTCTGGAACACCTTCCAGTTTTTTTTCGCTAGGCTCTCGCACAGGCTCAATACCTTTGTCGTCAGGTGTCTTAGGGGACAGTGGTGCCGTCCCTGGTGTCATCGACACAGCAATCCCCTCCTTGGTTACAGGGACCAACCTCGGTAAATCCTGGACAGGGAGAGGCCCTTCACTCTCCTTGGCTGTCTCCGTCTTGGCCGTAACACTCGTATTCTCCGCAGAAGAAGGATTCGGCTTACCCAAGGGACGATGCGCTTCGGGCTGTAATTGAGGCGGAAGTAGGTCACGAGGGATATTATTTACAATCCTCGTCGAGTCCGGCTCCTCGCCATCCATCTTGGGCATGCTTTCGCGCGTATTACCCGTCGGATTCGGTTGGGCAGCCCGTTGTGTCGCCGCTCCGGTATTTCGTGCATCAGGCGGATTATTGCTGGGCGCTTCCGGGTTTACTTCCACAAAACGCGGCGGTGGCGGCTTGGGCGTTCGCATTTCCTCCGGCAGCATATCTTCCGGAATCGGATCCGGATGGGAACTGGCCACTGCCACATGCGGAACCTGTAACGGATCCGCCTGCAAAATAAGCCCCGCTCCAAATTGCTCTGGCACCGCCTGCCATGTCACAAAGTGCAACAACACTGTCAGCACAATCGCGATAAAAAAGTTCTTGGGCGATGTGCCATCATACCCTTGCTTGGGCATCACAAGCGTCCGCCTCGCCACTGCCTTTCGTCGAACAGGACGTCGTCTGCGAGGGCTATGAAGCTTGAGAGCCATCGTTTACCAAAAGCTAAAGACGATCATTACGCTGGCAACCAGGAATCCTTGTTCGTTTTGGTGACAATATGTTTCAACACCATCATTCTTATAGCGCCTAAGATAAGGCAATTAGTCTATTTTTCTCAAATATCAGTCTTCCTTTAAAATCGCTATTTGCCGTAATCGTTCCACAACAAACTCCACGGGCAACCCCATGATATTGGAAATCGGTCCCTCAAAATGATCGATATTGATATCCCGGCCTTCTTGAATGCCATATGCGCCCGCCTTATCCAATGGATTCACCAATTGGAAATACCGGGTAATATCATCCTCAGACAAATCCTTAAAGACAACCCGGCTGGTCACACAATGGAGTTCCTTCATCAATGCCGATTTTCGGATAAAACATACTCCAGTATAGACAACGTGCGTACGTCCGGACAAACGCCGGATCATGAACCTCGCCTCGGCCATATCCCTTGGTTTATTTAAAACAGTATCATCCACAGCAACCGTGGTGTCGGCCCCTATTACCAGTGCATCTGGATATTTCTCGGCAATGGCGACCGCCTTTAGTTCTGCATTATACAATACCATCTCCCTTGGGCATGAATTGGGATCTTCATGTTCGACAACATCTGCGGGAACAATCTCCACGCTTACTCCAGCTTTCGCAAGAAGCTCCTTTCTCCGAGGAGAAGCTGATGCCAAAATAATCTGAATCCGCTCATTCGTACCTTTCATCACTCTCGGCCTCCCCACTCTTTTATCTTCTCAACCAAGAACTGCACATATGCCGGATGATCGTTTAGACATGGAATCTGCTCGAACGACTCTCCCCCTGCATGCAGGAATGTATCCCGACCCTCAACACTGATCTCTTCCAGCGTTTCCAGGCAATCCGCCGTAAACGCCGGGCATATCACCAATAGCTTCTTCACACCCTGCGTTGGCAATATCTCCAGTGTCCTATCTGTATACGGCTGAATCCATCGTGAACGTCCCAGCCGTGACTGAAACGATATCGTGTACTGCTCCTTGGATAATCCGGCATATTCGGCAAACCGATCCATCGTCACAAAACATTGATGACGGTAATCCCGCGCCCGGGCCTTTTCATTGGGAGGACAGCAATCCACTGCTTCCTCGCAAATCGGATAATCAGGGACTTCCTTGCGCAAATGCCGTAATGGCACCCCATGATAGGAAAACAACAGCTTATCAAAGGGCTTTTCCAGCCACGGTTTTGCCGATTCGACCAAAGCCCGGATATAACCCGGATCATTATAAAAAGGTTCCAGGGTAGTTACCTTCAATTTCGGAGCTTGTTTCCCAATCTCGTCCATCACTCGTACTACTACGGTCTCATAACTCGACATGGCAAAATGCGGATATTGCGGCATAATGAATAACTCCTCCACCCCATCACGAACCACTTCGGCCACAGCTTGGGCACAGGACGGTTCTCCATAGCGCATCCCCGTGTAGAGCTTGATGTCCGGTGAAATTGACTCCGACAATGCCTTGGCCAATCGCGCCGTGATCACCAACAGCGGAGCCCCCTCCGGCAGCCATACTTTTTTGTAGGCTTCCGCCGAACGCGGTGGTCGGCGAGGGAGAATAATGCAATTAAGCACAAGCCAACGCACCAAGGGATTCCCATCGATCACCCGTTCATCGCCAAGAAACTCCCGCAAATACTCCCGCACATCATCGACGGCGTAAGACTTCGGAGATCCCAGATTCAGCACCAATACACCACGTTTTGCCATATAAGTACCTAACGGGGTAAAAGCTTCCAGTTTGTCAAACGAGGACTCGAAACTAACTTCCTTTTCACCTCGGCACCTCCCGGCGTAAATCAAATCGAAGTGGCAATGGTTTCTGCTCGCATAACCAATCAGCCAACAAAGCACTGCATGTCGGCCCCCAGAATGTCCCCTTGGGCCCTAGTCCGCTGAATAGATGCAGCCACGGCAACTCAGGATGCGTTCCGCAAAAAGGATGATTGCCCCGCACACAGGGGCGCACCCCCGCCCGGTGTTCAACCAACTTCGCATTGATCGGTTTTTTGAAAAACCGCTGCAGGCCTGACTTCAACTGTCCGCCCAACTCAGGAGTAGGAATTTCATCCAACAACTTCCATTCCCATGTCGAACCGGATCTCCATATTCCATCTCCCAGCGGGATGGCCCACCCGCCCCGATTCAATATCCACGAAATCGTCCGCTCATCCGTTGCACAATCAACAATCTCCCCTTTGGCAGGCTGCCATGGCAACCATTTCCAGTACCGGGCAAATCCGGCCTTATATCCATTGCAAAAAATTACTCCTCCGGAAAAACGAAAATCCTTCCACCTTGCTCCACTCTTACCATCGGGCTCCAGTTCATCGGCATCAATCGCACCACTGGTCAAGGCCCCACGTTCTCGCAGCCAAGTCGCCTCCAAATCCAGCAACAGCGGCAGATCCACCCATCCTCCGCCGCTAATCACAAAGCTGCCCCACTCATCCGCTATATTCGTCCCACTGCCATTTGGCACATCATCCTCAGACATCAATGCTGCGTACTCAGGGCTCTCATAACGGCTCGCTTTCAACTGCCGTTCCTTTTCTGAATCGTAAATTCTTCGAATGGGAATCGGGGTAAACAACGTCTTCCCGTGCTCCGCCTCCAACTTGGCAAACAAAGCCTTGGAATTCTTCAAAACTTCCTCGGTTCCTTCAGCTAATCGCAATCGCATCCCGGTAATCGGATTCAATAACCCTGCTGCCACCCGGGATGAAGATGCCCGTTGGTCATCATCCACCACCAACACCCGTTTTCCGCGTTCTATCAATGCCCGGGCCAAAAAACTTCCAGCCACACCCTGGCCGATCACCAAATAATCAAAAACTTTCGCTGGAGGAAATTCCATGGGCGCGAACACACTGGAAAACCATCACTCACTCAATCTCTAAAACGCAGTTTATCCCTTGTAAATCAGCCCACTCAGCAGATTCAACCACAACGGCAAAGTGACTACGGCACAAATCGAACTCGCAATTGTCACCCGCAATGCCAACCGGGCATCTCCTCCGAAATGTTGAGCCACAACTATTGGAAAAAATCCGGCAGACATGGCAGCCTGCAGGGCCAAAATCGGTCCCAGCGGTTCCGGAAGAGAAAACAACCACACTGGAACAACCATTGCGACCGGAATCACTCCATTTCGTAACACACATGATCCCACCGACACCCGCCAGTCAGATCGCCAGGAAAACCCAGCCATCAACGACGGCAGTGACATTCCCACCAACAATATCCCCATGGGGATCGCACATGCGCCCAACATTGAGAAAGTCGAACACCTCCACTCCGGCATCAACGGTGCTACGCTGCCCTTGTTCAAAGCCAGCGCAAAAAAACTTCCCAGGGTCATTGGGTTCAG
>JAITVQ010000192.1 GCA_031285745.1 Puniceicoccales bacterium
TTTTTGTCGCAACGCCCTTGGCCTGTCCTGTCCAAGCAGAAATGATACTTGATGCCGTCCAAGATCCTTCACCTGAGAAATCCATTCCGCTCGAGGACAAGCGTATCTTGATTCTCGGGGATAGTATAACCCAGGATGGCCGTTACGTGAGCTATTTTGAATATTTTTTGCAGAAGCATTATCCCAAATCGACATTCGACATCATCTCTGCAGGCCTTGCCAGTGAGACGGTTTCCGGTCTTTCCGAGCCTGGGCATGCGGGAGGCGCATTTCCTCGTCCTGAGCTCAACGAGCGTCTGGTGCGTGCCCTGAGGGATGTAAAGCCTCAGCTTGTCCTTGCCTGTTATGGCATGAATGACGGCATCATGATGGAGTTCGATGCCAAGCGTTTCGAGTTATTCCAAGCGGGTATTTCGGGGTTGCTGAAGGCTTGTGATAGCGTTGGGGCAAAGCTGGTCCTTATTACACCCCCTATCTTTGAAATAGAGATGGTTCGTGGCTATAGTCCCTACCGGGAATATGAAGGAGTTCTCGCGAAATACGCAACTTGGGAGATGACTGCTGCGCCGAAGGGAGTGCTGGCTGTTATTGATATTCACTCGCCCATGCTTGCTGCCAAAAAACATGCCCAGTCGGAAAAAACGAAATGGCTCACCATGGATGGAGTTCATCCGGGAGATTATGGGCATTATGTAATGGCAGTTGCCGTCGCGAACGGACTGGGACTTGAATGTGATCCCGGTTCGGAAATGGCCCAGAAAGCAGCAGATGAGGACCCTCTTTTCAAACTTGTACATGCCAAGCGCCAGCTAAGGTCATCCGCCTGGCTAAATTATATCGGTTACAACCGGGAGAAAAATGTTTCACCTCATACCGGAGATATTGCCGAAGCAGAGAGGCGAGTCACTGAATTGCAGGCAAAGATTGATCTTATAAGACGAAAAAAACATAGTACGGGTTCCTGAGCATTTCAGAAAACACATAAAACTGGTTTTCCATTAAGACCAGATTGATGTCATTGAGCGGTTACTTGGGTGCAGCATTTTTAGACAGTTTTTCTATCCCATGAAGCATTTCTCGCTCGCTGTTTTGGTTGGCGCATCGTTTTTAGTTTCTTCCGATTTGATCGGAAGCGTGACCGTAGTGAGCTTCGGCTCCACTGCCGGTTTGAGTTTTGGCCCCGCGACAGTTAACACCGAAACGCCTACTGGAGTTGGAGCTGGAGTTGTTCATTCTTTGGCAAATACAGCAGGGGCAAATGACGGGCTTGGCTTGAAATTGGACGGCAGTTGGGCCTCTGCCGGCGCAGGAGGGTCATTTCAGCCTTCCGGCAATGTTGCATATGACAATTCGAATGCTGTGATCAACGGGTGGATTGGCACATATGAGCCGTTATACGGCCAAATCTGGCAATCACTGTCGAACCCGAACGGTTCCAACGGAGCAGCTACATTAACCCTGTCAGGGCTTGCTGCGGATACGACCTACGAATTAACGATATTAAGTGTACGCGCAAACTCTGTCTATAGTGGTACCGGAAACTACCAACTGCTTTATGGTGGGTCTGCTTCCGGAGTTGGCACCTCTTTGGTTGCAGGAGGTGGTAATGTTGATGGAGCATTGGCAAAAATTTCCGGAGAAGTGGTTGGGTCTGCTGCTGGTGCTAACGCCCGGGAGATGAAATGGACTTTTACAACCGATAGTGTACCCGCGGACGCAGTGTTAACCTTGGATGGATCTGCTTGGAACGTAAATGCCATGATAATTTCTTCGACGCCGATTCCAGAGCCTTCCACCTATGCCCTGATGATGGGCGTTGGTTTGCTGGGGTTGTCGGCAGTAAGAAGACGTAAATAGGCGATTTCCTGATGTTGTTGCTGCAGCGGACCTGAGTAAAACTAGGGATCGATTTAACGAGTTCCCTCGTTGCTTTGCTCGGGCTTCTTTTCAGAGGTTTTGGCATGCAAGACAATCGCTTTTCCTCGCTCTCCAGATGGTGAGATGTGGTAAAGTTTCCATGTCTTTTCATCAACCTGCTCCAAATGGTAACGGTTCTCGCCCGGGCGCATCTCCTTTTTCAATGCCTGGGAGAAAACGCCCGCTTCTCGCGCATTTTCCCACGCCCGGAATGTTTTAAAAATCTTCTCCTTGTCCGGATTTTTTCCACGACGGACTCACTTAGTCCGAGCATATACGTGGCATCCCAGGCAATGGACTTTGACTGAAGGTTTTCAATGACCTGCTCGGTCCAATCCGGGCGAAAGTTTTGGATGCCAAAAGTACAGGGGAAGTAATTACTCGAAAAAGAATATCGGATGTCTTTCCCCTCGATGCCCCATTTGTTGTTTACCGGGTCATACATGTGATTCCCGCCGCCCACATTGCAGACGCTCATGTAATGCCAGTTCCCCTCGAACACGCATGAGCCCATGACCCGCAAATACTCGCCGCCATGGGCCTTGAAGTCGGCAAATAATTTTCGCAGGAATCTCTTGAAGGAATAATGCCCGTGACCTTGGTATGTGAAGCTTTCGAATCCGTCGAAGTCTATGTAATTCATTCCGGTTTCCGTGAGTAATTTGGCATAGAACCCCGCGTATTCGTCCTGCAATTCAATACCTGGAATGAAACCGCGATAACAGTTTACCTGAAGTTTTGCGACAACCTCTCCGGCAGCATGGGACAGTGCCTTGGTTTTGTACGCGCCGCGCTCGACACCTGTAAGTGTGTAGGGCTTCGTCTTTGTAATGCCCTTATACTTGATCAGCTCCTTGCCGATTTTCAGCACATTGGTCTGATTGTCATCCCAGCCTCCGCGTTCGTTGAGAAATCCCGGGGCCAGCAGGACTATCGCCGTATCAGCCGGGGAAATATCCGCAACCAGTGCCGTCTTGAATACAGTGCAAAGCCCGTCGTTTGGCTCCGGTTGCACATCACTACTGTGAGGTTGGACAAATTCGGTGAGCGTGTGCAATCCATAGGCAATGCCATGGCTGTTGGTCGCTTTAGTCAATTCAGCGATGGGCAGTTTCTTGCCTTGAAGCGTTACCTTTTTGCCGCATTGGGGATTAGCCGGATTTACATAATATTCTCCCAGCCCCTCATCCTGGACTCCCTTAAGGCCCAGCTGATTGGCATACTCCACCAGTTTATCATGCGGACCATACCAGGCGATGTCGGGTTTAAACGAAGCCGGATCTTTCACCCATTTGCCATTTACGGTCGGATAAGGCAGTCCTTCATTAAGGACAATTTTTTCAATCACCTTCAGTCCCAGATCATCGGGACAGGCATAGAAGGCAATGGCCGAACCCAAATAATCAACATCGACCGGAGTCAGATCCATATGCCGGGGAGATTTCACCCCGGGAAAATCTTCGAAATGCGGATAGAAAATAGTGTAAGGCTTACGCCGGTCTCGCGAGTGCATGACAATGGAGGATCCAAATGCGGGTTCGAGTTGGGCGCCGTTGCCGTTCATCAGCCGGAAATATTCCTCGGGGCGCGAATAAAATGCCACATCGTTGATTCCGTCTCCACCGATGCGAAAACGCTGTCCTTCCTTCAACCCATCGGGCAGTGGATATTTTTCCGGGTCCGGTGAATGAATAATGTAGCACATCTGGTACATGTCTCCGTCGCAAGGCGGACCGCTGGTGGTATTGTCGTCCAATGCCATAATCCCGACAGCATATTCATCGTCGCGCACGACAGAGATGATCTCGCCGATTGTTTTTGAGATGTTCGTCTTGTACGGCCCCCAGACAATATTGTCCACGCCGTTGCGCGGCTCCAGTGAAACAAGTTCAAGGCGAAGGTAATCGCCCTTTTCCTCGATCTTCACAGTCGCGATGCTCCCGTTCGGGTAAGTCAACGCAATCCGGTTTTTACCGGCAGACACCGCCGACGACGGCAGAATGGATTGCTTGTCCTTCTCCAAGACCAGTAGCGCGGAGGTCATGCCCGTGGGGCAGTAATCGCGTTGGCTTTCCTTTCCGTGGATTTTTTCAATATGACCAGTCTTGTCTATTGCCAGATCGAGGTAACGGGTTTGAAAGCGGAAGCTTTCCTGATCTGCGGCAATGTGCCCGACTCCCAGGAAAGTGATGCAGAGGAGGATTAATTTACGCATTGGCTGGCTGGTCTTTCTCTTGGGGTTTATCGGAGGTGGTCATTGTTCTGCTAAAGAAGTTCTGCTGAAACCTGCTTGTTCTCCATTTGTCCGTCAGGACTTTCAGGATGGGGAATGAGTTCTATCACAAATCGAAATTTCACACTGCCCTCAAACCACATGGAGTAATTCGTGCCCCATAGATTATTATACAGGCAGAAATGGATGCCTTTGCCTATGTCGGGTAGTTCCCTGGTGTAATTCAAGGCATCTTTTTTCCAATGCAGACCACCGGTGCATCCAGTGACTTGATCCGAAAAGTTCCCTTTCCCGTTTGCAGGTCAATGTAGTTGTCAATTGCATGCATGCTCCGGTTTCCGCCGGGCACGACATCCATGGCATCAATCCGGTGGCCGAGTTTTTCCATCACAATCGCCTTGAGATTGGTTGGCTGAAACGAAAGGTAATACGCCTCAGGCAAACGATTGGCTGGCTTGTTTTTGATAAACACAGTCATTTCAATCCGATCGCCGGACTTCGGAACAACATACTCGATGGCCATTGATTCCGGCAGCACTCGGGAGTCGATGTTGCCATTTTCTGGAAATGTCACCCGGCATTGTGCTGTGGTACTTTTTGCGGTTTCGGTAACAGAACACACGGACATATCAGCAACCATGGTTGTGCTTTTTGCCTTGGTTTTCTCCAAACCGGGTTTCCCTAGGTCGGCGAGCGCCCATCCATACCTTCGCCGCAAGTAAAGGTTCAGGAATTTCTCGAAGTCATCGGCTGAAAATGCCTGGTAGCTTAATTCGCCTGCAAGCATCTGCATGCTCTGCCGGGAAATTGTATAACCTCCGTGCCGATTAATTTCCGACAGTGACCTGGACTGCTCTGTATCGGGCAGTTTGACTGTACCTATGGCATCCAATTCCGCCTTGGCCTCCCGCTGCAAAGGCTCAGGTAAAAACGCCACAGCCTTGTTGATATAGGAATCCTGTTCGGCCCACGATTGTTCGGCAAATCTGAATGCAGGTAACTCGCGGGACTGGGCAAATATATCGACGTCATATTTATCCCAATTGCCCAGGTGTGTCTTCACATCGACTCCCCAAGTATGCTCGGGGACAAGTCCCAGCGTCATCGCGAAATCAACGGATGCCGCATCATCTTTGTTGAGTTTTCCCGCTGCCAGCCAATGAGTGTACAACCGAGACAACACCCTGAGTCGGGAGATCCTTAATGGCGAAGATGCAATGCCATATATCCAGGTATCACCAATTTCCGAAGTGATGACAGGCAAGCCGTCTTTCATTGTATGCAGCGCCCTTGCGACCTCGTTCAGTGAAACTGCCTCGACTGCAGCATTTGGGTACTTCTTTTTTGCTGAGGCATGGATGCCTTTTATCTGGGAAATAGAATGTGGACCGTGATTATCCCCGGTAAAATTGATTGAAACCACGGTTTTTCCATCCGGCAACATCATGTCTTGTCCGTAATCGGTTTGGTGCATCAGGATTATCTCCTTGCCGTCCGTATTTCTCCATCGACACAGAGGGGGAATCTCGGGCACAGCCACTGCCGGGTTGGAGCCAATGTGTAAAAATGTAATCCCGGCATCATGCAACGACGTGACTATGCCTCGCGTCTGCCCTGGCACATCGGTCATTTTTCCGGCAACAGTTGTTTTCCCAAACCGCCTGTCGAGTTGCCGGGAAATCTCCAAGGAGGTTTCGAAAAGATCGCGGCTCATTGCCTCCGATTCCACTGTGTAAGGGAGCGCATTCCACACGATGTCTCCCCGTTTGATTGCCTCCTCAAGTCTCTTTACCTTATCCGGCTCGGCTCGGCGCAAGTACTCGTGAATAAGCCATGATCCGGTGGTCCACACATATCGCTCGCTCGCTTTTTCCGTTCTCAATTGCTCGGCTGCCGCTATCGCCTTGGGAATGAATTCACTGACATAGCGATCTTCGACCTTCGAGCTCAAGTCTGTGAACCCGATATCCAGATGCGTTTTAAAAATCAGATAAACCTTGGAGATGTTCTTCTCTTGGTCGGTTTCGGCACGGAGAGACCCGGCATGTAATATCAACAGCCCGCATATCCAAATGAGTGTTTTTTGAATTAGGCCCATGATTTGCTGTTCTAGTTTTTCGGCCAGACTTTGAGCCTGATTCTATTTTCCCGAATATTTTCAAACGGGCCGGGTGCCGGATTCCCCGGACGCGTGGTGCGAAAATAATCATAATCGACGATGATGGGGTTCCCATCCGGAGCCTCGTAGGACTGCTGGGCAAATTTCGCTTTGCCCATCCTGTCGGTGGTCACCAATTCTGTTTTTAATCCACTCAGCCCTTGGATGGAAAAGGAGAGGAAGACCTCGTCCCCCTTGTCTTTGACCATAAGGCCAGGATTAAAATCTGCCACGATGGTACGGTTGTCCTCTTTCGCGAAGGGAGTGGCTGTATTGTAATAGGCATTCCCCTCGGCAAAGGACGGGTACGCAGTTTTATCATAGCCGGAGAGTCCATAACGTCCCCGGATACCGGCGGCATTTGTCGAAATGGCTGGCACAAAAAGATTGTTTAAAAACCGGTTATCACCACCGGGAATAATGGAGAAGCCTGCCACTTCCGTTGAATGCGGGACATGAAAAGGCGTATAACGGCTGCGATCAGGTATATTGTGAATGGTTCCTCCGAAAAGATTGTGCACATAGGCACCACCCTGCGATACATCGTATAAACTGGTTTTTGAGGCGAAGATGTTATTGTCCGCGAGAAAAGGTCCGTGACTCACCTCGATGAGCAAATCCTCAATGTCATTATCATAAAAAAGATTTCCGGAAATCCATGTTCCCTGTGTCATCCAGTCCAACCACAGCGCTCTCCCGGCATTATGAATACGGTTATTGCGGATTTGCGTATCGATCGCGGCGTGGAATTTGATGCCCCCGATCTCCGCTCCGGTAAACTGACGCTTGGTCCAGATATCATGTATATGGTTATTCTCGATTATACTGAATGCCGCGCCCATGCTTCCGCAGATACCGGTTTGCTCGCAGGCGAAGATAACATTGTTGCGAACAACGTGCGCCCCGATGTTCTCTCTGTTCCAGCCATGTCTTAATGTCCTGAAAATGACCTTTATATAATCCAGGGTACCGTCGGCACCAGTCAGTGACATCGCATTTTGTCCCGTGCTGCGCTCCTTCCCGAGAGTGATGCCGGAGCACTTGGAATTACTTATTACATTATCCTCGATAACCCATCCCTTGTTCCAATGTGTGGCGACCATGCCGACTTGTTCCGCGGTCGGGGGTGCCCATTGCGTAGCCGCCTGGCTGATGTGAAATCCCCGGATGGTCAGGTAATTTATGCCCGGCTTGTCCGGATAAAAACAGGTTTTGCGGACACTGAGTTCCACGAGTTCCTCGTTCGGATCATAATCATGAAAGTTGGCCAGGATCGTCGTGTTTTCTCCATCACTCTCGCAATACCACTTGTATTTTGAGCCTTCTGGATCCTTGCTGCCCGGTGCTGGTGCTGGATTTAAAACTTCTTCCGGCGACATCGCCTCGTACAAGGATTTATTATTCAGGAAGACCTCGCCCGTATGGTGTTTTCTTCCACGGTCAGAAAACCAGTCGCCAAAAATGAAATCCCTATATGGATTATATTCTCCGAAAAACGAATTTGGTAGTATGATTTTCCAAGCTCCGCTTTTTTCTTTCTTCCAGTTGCTTATTCTTTCGAAGCCTTTAATTTCGACATGCTCACCTGGTGCTGCCCGGTAGATGATGCGCCCTGACTCACAACTGCCACCCCGGGGAGGATTGACCCACTCGCGATAGGTCCCGGCATGCACAGTAATCACATCCCCGGGATACGCAGCCTTGGCGGCCTGCTGGATGGTCTTAAAGGGGAGTTCTTCACTTCCCGCATTCAAATCGCTTCCGGCAACTGAAACATGGTATTCTCTACCAAGCAGAGCTGTGCCTGTGCTGATAAAAAAAAGAAAAACAAGTATGGTTTTCATTTTTCCTTTGAGGGGCTGGGGAACTATCGATACCCGTCCGCATACGACCGTCGTCACAGTGGGTTCTCTCGGAGACAGCGCCTTATTACACCTGTTCCCTGATAACACACAGCCCAAGTTTTAGGTTCAAACAGGACTGCAGTAGTCAGGCTCAAGGATTATCAAGAATAGAAACTGATGAAAGGGCTAGGCCCTACTTGAGGTTTCCCATCAATGTGACTTCTCCACTTTAGTCTCAGATGAGGTAACGAATAAGGAGACTACTGCTTTAATCATGTAAAAGAGAAGCAGCAAGGCACTAATCACTGAGTATGCGATAAATACCCAAAAAACCAGGCCGGGAATAAGGAGGAACGCCAACAGAGAAAAGATAACAAGGAGCACTTTCCACGATCGGGATAGCAAAACAGGGAATACTTTTCCAAGTGTGCTCATGAGTTTGAGCATAATGACGGTGTGACTTGATCAACCAAAAATCTCTTTGACGGATTTTGCTATAGCCGTAGCGAGGATATTTTGGCCGAGGCATTGGACATAACCTAACAATAAGGGAGGCATCCACAGTTTCAAAAGTCAGGTTTTCTTCTTGCTGGTGACCTCGGCACTGCCGACGTCGTGGGAGAGGATGTGAATAACTTTAACATACATCGCTGAGGGAATCCCCGCTACGGGTAAGAGGGAGGGACTTTTTCCGTTGTCTCTGGGTAGGCCTATGTATGATTGCTCCCATGCATACCATTTTAGGAGAGGAAAAACTGATTTCTGTTTTTGGATATTGGCCCTCGTTCCATGATGCCGAGGTGTGGGAATTGCGTTATGAGCGCGTACCAAGCGGGTTTTCTCTCGTCGCAGTTATCCATGTATTCGAAATGACCGATGAGGTTACTACACAGGGATACTTCAAGCTCGTGAAACATACTCGGGTTGCTCTTCGGTTTAATGTTTGCTCTGAAGTAAGCTTTAGCAGGTTCAATCACCAGAACGTGCTCTATTCACTGGATATATCCAAAGAAGACGGGCTTGATGCAAAGTACCCGTTTATCGTTTCATTTGATTCCTCATACGGGCTTGAAGGTCGGTTGAAGTGCCAGTCAATTGAAGTGATTGAAGCAATACCATGGATACCTCCTCATGGGGTTTATGCGCATTATGCACATGAATAAAGCACATGGGGTGCTTCCTTCGTTACGGGAAATCTCATAACGGCAGGGTGGTGTTGGCGGGTTGCACTGGTGACCGCCGCGGACACCGGGAGAACCATTCTATCAGGTGTCAAGGTATTAACTAAGCAATAGGCAACAGGCTACCCGTGGACATCCTTGTAGGTGGAAATATCAGCCGCCTTGCATTTCAACTGGTTATCTAG
>JAITVQ010000281.1 GCA_031285745.1 Puniceicoccales bacterium
TTTTCATGTCCTCCGTCGAAGCATTCTTAATACCCCGGTTCAACTTGCACTTTGCAGCCCCCAATTCGACGAGATATGTGATATCAAAAAGGCATCCACGAACGGAGGTGCCCATAATGGCAAGGCGCAAATTGCCATTAGCCGCATTGAGGCACTCCAAAAAGACAACCTGATTTATATTGAGCCCTTTCTGATCAACGATGATCAGGTTGCATGTACAGATCCTCTAATCATCAAGCTGTTGCTTGCAAAAATATCTGTGCCCGGCAAAGTGTGTTTTGTTTCCGATGACAAGGAATTGCGAATTCGCGCACGAGAACATTTGCGTCAAATCGCAGAGTATCGCTATACGATAATTGAAATCGACGCATTGCTTTCTAATTATACCGCGGTCATCGAAACGGAACGGCTTCAAATTATCCCGCAAATAGATAACGACGAATCAATGACTCCGGCCTGCGATCAAATAGTATTATCGGATACCGTCTTGCGATGACTCCTCAAAGCCTGTTCCGGGAAGGGTTCATTGAGTAATCCTGACTCTGTAAAAGCGCCTGGGCTCATTTTCATTAATTGCCACTCCATGTCTTTCGATATTGTCGTCCTGGCTGATTATTTCCGATGATGTCAATTCCCATGTTTTCAAATCAACCGAAGTCTCAACTTCATAGAAAATATCCGTCAAGAGCGCGTTTTGGGAAAATTCAAACCTGAGCGTGTTGTCGTTTTGCCGGACAATTTGGGGAAGCCTGGCTAATTCAGTTTCAGTAAGAGCACCGAGCGGGGGCAAATCAAAGGCATAGGCAGTCAGATTGTCTATGCCATCGTGGTTAGGATCGGCATCAGGGGAGGCATCGAAGCTACCCAGTCCATTGTGGGCCGCCCAATCATTATAAGCCACTTTTTTGTTCTCGAAAATACCGCGTACTTCGGCACTCCAACTGGTATAGGACGTGTAAGTGCCGGAAAAATAAACCAGACTTCGTGCGTATGGGCTATTGCGGGGAACATAGGGGCGAAGATTATCCTTGGTCGAATCGTGGGTGATGGGGCTCCACGCAAAATCGAGAGTCTCCTCATTGCTTATTACTCCCCGGTATATTTCATACCGCTCATTGGTGTTTAGCGTGACATCAGTAACGTTGGACAGGGAGAATGGAGCCGCCGCATTGGTGGAAATGTAAACAACATTGGGATTGTTGGGATCGAGGGTTATGCCACCAGCATAATCGCCCTCGTTACGATAAAGTGCCCGGCCAGCTTGGGCGATGAAGCGTTTTTTCCATTGCTTGGTCGCAGAGTCATACCGGGCGTAATAGTAAAAAATGCGGTTGTTTACCCAGCCATCAATTCTGTCTCCCGGACCAGTTCTTACGGTAAAGACACATACAGGGTTACCCGACTTATCGTACACCATGTCCCAGCACCAAGCGCGTCCGCTGGGGATATGGTCATCGTAGTCAGTGGTGCTCGCCGTGTTGTATTGATAGATGACCGAGCCCCGTTCTCCGCTATCATGGAGGACAGGAAGGTTGGACACGGTGCGCTCTACGGTATCATCACTGACGGTCTTCAAAGAAGTGCCATCTGTCTTGTAGATTTTCCCGCCCTTGAGATAAAAATGGTATAAGGAGTTGGTCACGTCCCGTGGATGTCCGTCCGTGTAAAGGACATCTATACGATCTTTATAATTGGAGGCATATTTGACATAAGGACGCTTGCCGCTCGCCGAGATAAAGTGTTGGGAGGTTTGCCAAGTCTGGCCTAGATCGTCCGAAATACTCATGCAGGGATTCCATCCGGTACTTCGCATAAAATTATAGATACGGCCATTTTCAGCCGACAGTTGAAAAGGATTTTGATAAGAGACTTGATAAAGATTTGTGAGGTTTTTGGCCGTGCCCCAATCACTCATCGTGGTTGGGGTGGTGGATGTCGAAACATGATATTCGATGTAATTGTCAGGACCATGCCGTGATAAAAACGCCATGAGCCGTCCATCGGAAAGGGGCAGCAGGCCGGGGTTGTTATGGTCATCCTTCTGTTTTATCGTACTGGCAACAACCGTGTCGTAACTGCCGCTTTCCACATTACAGGCATTAACACACGATGCACCGTCAGATATCCGGACATAACCGACATAAAGGGTCCCATTGTGGAAGAGCGCGCGCGGATCGTTGAACCATGTCCAAGCCCCGCCATCGGCGAGCTTGATGGAACCATTATCATTGGGGTGAGGTTTGTCACTGACCCTGGTTGATCCGGTGATTTTGATGTTTTGAAAGAATTGGGCGTATCCTGAATCAGTGGCCGATGCGGCCATTGCAATGCGAACAGTGGCATTGAAAAGATCCGTGTTACCTTCCGTTACCGTAAAAGTGTTAGTGCGTTGGAGTGTGCCAAATCCGGCGGTGGAGCCGCTTTTTAACGCGGAATTCGTCAGGATATTCCCGATTTTAACGAATCCGTTTCCGTCATGAAAATCGACAAAAACCGCACAGGAAAAATTGATCGCGGTGGCATTGGTATTGTTGGCGACCTGCCAGTCGAAGGTAATTTCATCAAGATCGAGAACGTAGCCGGAAGATGACGCGAGGGTGATCTCGATGTACGCGGTCCCTGCTGCCGGTAATGTCGGCACACTTGTCATGGCAAATGCCAGCCAGTTACTCCCGGTCTCGGAAATAGTCCCGTTAAAACTATCACGGGCAGAGAACAAGGTCCGGCTGAGAGTGGTCGTCAAGTTAGGAACAGTCTGTAATCCTGTAACCGAACCTGCGAGATTCTTGTCGGCGGCGGTAGAACCATTGCCAGCAGCAAGCGTGCCGTCTTCAAAAAGGGCAAGCACACCGCCTTGCACCGTCGGCACTACTGAGATAATCGCAAAAAGGGCAGAGAGGGTTATCGAGCGAAGCGTCATAAGCGAAAAGTGGTTTTGGTTCGTGGGCGATCACGGTTGAAAGTAACAAAAAGTCCGCACCTCCAACCTGTCGAAGTGCGGACTTGGAAACACACACAAGTTATTCTGTCAGTTCTTGCGGCGGCGTACGACCAAGACTAGGCTCAATGCCAGAACGCCTCCTACCAGCGCATAGGTGGATGGCTCAGGGATGGCAGTCATCTCATAGCCAACACCGTCATACCAAGTGCGATTGGCATTGCTGCCAGGATTGTTATCATCAATATAAAGAGCGAGCTTCCACTGGCATCAGCAATAAAACTTCCAAGACTGGCCTCATAGAGTCTGCGATTTCCTTCTCCGACCAGCACCGGACTCGTAAAGTGTGTCGTGGAATATTCTGCTGTGCCAAGTGCCGTATTGTTATTATTAACTGACATCAAGCGGCTGTTGCCATTTTCTCCGCCGCTATAATTGGTAAGCGCATTGGCTTTTTCTCCTGCCAAAACCTGCCAGGTCGAACCAGTTGTGATTGCCCAAAAATAAACGTAAATATCATAAATCGCGCCTGATTCCAGCCCGGTGATCATTGTCATCAAAGTCGGTGCAGAATTAGAAGCGTTATAATCCCCGGAGGAGAAAATGGTACTCCCATTTCCGAAGCCATTCCTCAGTTTCCAGTGGTCCCCATTGGCGCCGCCATCTGATGTTTCCCAAACCCAATGATAGGGATCTCCTAACGAGGGAATATTACTCTGGCTTTGTAAAGGGGTTCCATCGGCAAGAAATGTGTTTGTTAATGTTGCATCAACATATGTGACTGCCGCATTGGCTGATGATGCAATGAAGAGCAAGGTTGCTGTAGGGAGTAGTTCTTTTTTCATGGGAGGTAAGGGTGTTGCAAGTGGTATGACAGCTTTAAGTAAATTTACTTATTGTGTATATCTTTTTTCTTCTATTTTTTGCTTAACAGATAAATCAAAGACAGATTCTTGAAGAAAATGGAAAGCCGATTTGTTAGCATTATTGTGCGCCCCTTCAGAAAGGGGGGCCAAATAGTAGTTTCTGAATGATGATAACTGCCTAAGCTGGTGTTAGATAGTTTTTTGGTTTATCAGGCATGTGAAGTAATAAAACCAAAATAATCATTTTAGATAAAACCAGTATGACAGAAAATTCTTGAAATTTTGCGCTATATATTTTTTACCTGCTTTGCCCGCATGAAAAAAACATACCTCGCAATCGGAGCATCACTGCTCTTTGGTCCTTCTTTATCTTTTTCTGCCACTGTTGTTAGCGTGGATTTTTATCTCAATGGAGGTGGTTGGGATTTTCATGAGAGAGCGACCAATTCAGCGAACTGGAATCTTGACCAGGTAGGTGCAGGCGTGGAATCGGTTGCAGGCGGAAATTGGAATACCTTTCAGACTACTGCGACAGGCGCAACGGGAACCAATCTATTAGATAATATGGGAGCCTCCTCAGGTATTGGATTTTCAATTGTGTCTGATTTTCACTGGTACTCCAAATCGAATGGAAGCCAAATAGACAAAGCTTTATTTGATGGAACTGGTTCTTTGACGGGAGATTCTCTCAATCAGGCGCGCAGCAATTTGAGGATACTTACGACTCAGTTGGGGGCTAATACAGGCGGTTCAGTGACATTAAGCCTTAGTGATATTTCGTATGCTGCTTATGACATTATCGTATATGTTGGCGGTGATGATGCAAATGGGCGCAAAGGCGCAATGGCCCTAGGCTCTTCTACATTTTATTACTTAACTCAAGCAGGCAGTGCTTTTCAGGCTGCACCTGATTTTATTCAGGCAACCGCAACTGATGAAGCAGATGCAGCAACAGCAAACTACATTAGGTTTAGTGGACTCTCAGGAGATTCCCAGACCCTTACACTGGATGCATTAACAGGGAATCTTGGAATAACTGGATTTCAAGTCGTTGAAGTTATTCCAGAGCCATCAACCTATGCCTTGGCAGGAGGAGTTTTTGCCCTTGGGGTAACATTGGTCATTCGCCGCCGAAGGAAAAACTAATCTGTTTATTTTTCTGATTAAACCTCCCCATTGACTTGGGGAGGTTTTTTGCGTCCGCGCTTTGTCACGACCATGCCAACCTGCCTGAAAATGACAATTAACTATTAATCTCGTTATTAGATATTTTTTTTGAAAACAGATGGCTGCTCCTTCATAAGGACGAAGGAGTTTCTTCTATGCTTATGTCAAAACTCCCTCTTGTTAGCTGGCGCGTCCTTTTCCCTTGCCTGCATTACCGCGATGGGAGCCTCCATATCGTTCCCCCAATCAATCTGCGAAATGATGAAGCAGATGATTATGGGAGACGCCATTCTATCAGAGAAAAGGAGATTATTGTTCTCGAACCTGCCTGCGGAGGTGGCGCAAGGATTCTCGCATGCGCAAAAGTTATTCCCAACCGATGAGATTACATTATTCTATCCGGCTCGCCTGTTTAAGATAGTGGGCCGTAGCGGACTCCTCGCAATCCAGTAAGCCTCTCGGTATTCCAGTGTACAGAATGCGACCGCCTTCATGGCCGCCTTTCGGGCCAAGGTCAATGACCCAATCCGACGCTGCGATCATTTCAAGTCGGTGCTCCACAATGACGACGGTATTTCCTTGTTTTACAAGCTGATTGAACAAATCCAGCAAGCGTTTGATATCTTGATGATGTAGCCCGGCAGTCGGTTCGTCCAAAACATAGATGTTCCCTTTTTTATGCAATTCGCTGGCTAGCTTGAGTCGTTGTCAAAGGCAAGTGAGCTTTTCCCCGAACCGGACACGCCCGCCAGCACCACCAACCGCTTTTTGGGTATCGTGAGGTTGATGTGCTTTAAATTGTTCTCGGACGCTCCGACGATTTCGATGGCGTCCTCTGATGTTTCAGGTGTGAACAGGTTATGGATGCGGTGATCACTTTCGGTGATGTTGAAGATACGCGGGATGTCCAATGTAGAAACTTCTTTTGCTAAGCTGTGTAAAACTGGAATATATTCTCAGTGATTTAACCCGCATTAAGGATGGAAGAGACCACCCTATCCTGCAAATATCGCTCGACAGTCGCCCGCATCGGACG
>JAITVQ010000052.1 GCA_031285745.1 Puniceicoccales bacterium
TGGAGTTCTCATTTAAAAGCCAAGGGATTTCGGGCTTGGGTTTACCCGCTATGTGTCGGGTGGAAGTACTCCACGAAGCGAATACCTTACGGATATCGCCATAGAAGATAAGGTCATCAATTATCTTCTTTCCGAATTGCTGGCTGCGAAGGAAAACAAGGATATGCCGCTGGTTCTGCAAGCCGTGCAACGTGAGCCGATCGAATTGGTAGCAGTTCCTGGTCAGCTTCCTCAACGGGAGAATCCTGATGAATACCGGCCCAAGCCGAATGAAACACTTCGTCGTGAGGGCGTCATGAAAACGCTTTACTTCAAGCTGCAATTTACAGCCAAGACGGATCTCTTGCGTCGTTTTATCAATAACATCCGTGGCTCGGGTTACCCGATTGTTATTCGTGGAGTAGAGGTGTCTCCAGCAAAGGCAGATGCCCTGAAACCACCCGCAGATATTTCCATCCCGGCAGATGGAGGATTGCCGCCGGGTTTTGGGGATGCCAGTGCTGCGCTGCCGCCTGGTTTTGATGCACCTGTGTCTCCTGAAGGCGTGGCGCCAGCAGTTCCGGCCGCGCCTGCTGTGCCCGCGCAACAAGCCGTCGTAAAGGATGATGCGAGCGAATTCACCATCTCGTTTGAGTACTTGATTCCGATCAAGCCCGCCCCTGTTGCGGCTGATGCGGACAAGGCCAACAATTGAGCAACCTTCTGAGATCACCCCATGAGCAAACACTTTGACAAGTTACTTCTTTGTGGAGCCGTTGTTGCCTGTGCGGCAGGAATCGGATTCTATGTAATGAAGAAAGATGATACTTCTGCTGTTAAGTCTGCCTATATTGGCCAAAGCCCTACAGGAAATTCCTACGAAGCCATCCCGCTGCCGCCAGTTTCGGAAGAATCATTGCAATGGACCCCATTTGTGCGTCCAGAGGATGATGATCTGGAAGACTGGAAGTATGATCTTTTTACTCCCATAGAGGTTTCTTGGCATAACTCTGCAGGAGAATATCGCCCCAAGGGAGAGGCTCTCGTCGTTCACGATTTTGGAGTCCAGCTGGTCTCTATTTCACGTCCTGTTTACCGATTAATGTTGCATGGCTATTTGGCTCCACCACCACCAAAGCCTTTTTCAGATACCATAATTCGTATTCACGACTCGCAATACATAGACCCGAATGGCGGCAAGGAACCAGGTAAAACATTCCGGGTCAAAAAAGGCGATACGATCAAGGAGGAAAACGTCGTTGTCACGGATTTTGAACTCAAGAGAATTGAAATGCCTGATGGCACCCGGCCAGAGCGCGCGGTTGTGACCGTTCATGACAATGTGCTTAATCGTGATTTTGTCCTCACCGAATATGTGCCTTATGAGTTCGAAGATGAGATCAATATTATTGTCGCCAAGACAAGTGATCCTTCCGTGACATGGACCCTTCGCAAAGTTGGCGACCAAATAAAGGATGAGGAACTTGGAACATTTACACTTAAAGAGATTGACTTCGGTTCCAAGAGTATAAACCTCGACAAGCTTTACAAACCAAACCCGCGAAAGAGTCCTAAGACAGAGTCGAAAACTCTTACTTTAGAATCATCCGGTTCATCAACATCTTCGCCGACCTCCGGCACAACAAACACTCGTCCCTGACACCCCACTCTCAGAAACCTTTATTTTCACCCCGCATGAACAAGTTGCTTCGTCTAAAAAAGGTTATCGCCTCGCTGCTCGTTGCAGGCGTCGTTGTTCCGGCAATGTTCCAAGCTGCCTCACTGCATGCTCAGGACTCGTCGGATATCGAAAAACAAAAAGTTAATCTAATGCTTGCCGCTCTTGATGCAAAAGAGTCAGGCGATCTTACTACCGCAAAGGCGCGATACGAGCGGATTCTGCAGCTCGATCCGAATGATAGTGCCGCAAAAGATGGATTGGATGAAGTAAACCGCACTATTGCGGCCCAGAATCCAAAGCCGACAACCGGTGGCTTCTCGTTTGAAGCTCCTCTTTCTACGCCGACCAATACTGTATCGGCTCCGGAAGCTCCTCCTGCTCCGAAGACAGCGCTTGATCGCGTAGCACAGCGAAATGATGCGCTGTATAACGAAGTTCAATCGGCACTGGTTGAGGCAAAGCAACAGGCAGATGCAGGTAATACCGCTCGTGCAATTCAACTTATTGACGGAGCAACCACCGCGCTTCCTGACAACACTGGCTCACAAGATCTCAAGGCGAGACTTTCGTTGTTGCGCCAGCAAATAATCACGATGCGTGATAGTGGTGGCGAGATCCCACTTGAACGCGATGCACAGAGTGCATTGAGCGCCGAGGCCGGTACAATCAGACGGGCTGCTGCGGAAGCCATGAAATTGGTTGATGAAGCAAAAAGCCAGATTAAGAAAAGACAGTTGGATGATGCTGAAGCTACTCTTGCAAAAGCTACTCAAATATTGCCGAGAAGTATTGCGACAGTGCCGCAGAGTGATGAAATTCGCAAGGCGCAGTCGATGTTGCTCGCAGTACGTATGCACGATGCGATTCAAGCACGTGATATTAATACCGCAGAGAGGTATCTTAATGATTATGGCAGATTGAATGGGGAAAGTGACAAGGGCTACATGCAACTGAAGGCTGAATTTGAAGAGATTAAGGCTGACGCTCGTTACATGCCAATCAGTGTCGCCAGTCCTGGATTCGAGCAAAAAGAAGAAAAAGTCCAAAAACTCCTTACCAAGGGGCGGGCGCAGTATCTTTATGGCGATTATGAAGGGGCGTTGAGCACGTTCAAGGATGCGCTTCAGTACCAGACATACAATACTGAGGCCAAGGCGCATATCGTTCGCATTAAAAATATTCTTTCCCGTTCGAGTGCTTGGAATCGTAATGTTACCAAGCAGGACCTCATGGACTATGTTGACAACGGTTGGGTTCTCCCCGGTATTTATGATAAGGACACCGAAAGGACTAATCTGCCGGCTGAAGCCGATCCTGTATATGACCGTCTAAAAAAGACTATTATTCCGACAATCACATTGCGAGACGCACCGCTCTCGCGGGCCATTGAAACGTTGATGGAACTTTCGGTGATGTATGATCCCGAACAAAAGGGTATCAACATGGTGACAATTGATCCGGAAAATAAAAATCCGAATGTCTCCATCACAATGAAGAATGTTTCATTGGATCGCCTTCTTGAGTTCGTTACAAAGTCGGCTAGCTTTAATTATTCTGTTAATAATGGGATTATTGAAGTGCGCCCGGATCTCGGCAGCAGTGAAGTTGAAACTGAAATATTGCCCATTACAACAGGTGCCATTGTGAAAATGACAGGGCTTAAGGGTAATGCCGGGGGTAATGATGCAGCCAATCCATTTGGCGGCGGTGGCGGCGGGTCTTCGGAACTACCGGAAGAATCTGCCATCAAGAGCTTCCTGCAAAGATCCGGTATTCCTTTTGATACTGTTTCGGGAAGTGCACTTTCGTTCTCCGGATCAGAACTTATCGTTACGCAAAACCGCCGGAACTTGGAGAAAATCAAAAATATTCTTCGTCGGTATGCTGATACCAAGCAGGTTCATATCGAATCAAAATTCTTGGAAGTCACAGAAGGCGCACTCAAACAATTGTCATCAAACTGGATTGTTCAGCGGAACCGCAATGGTACCACCGAGGTTCGGGCGCGTACCGGACTTCGTAATCTGAGTGATACTTTTGGCTCAAGTGGCGTTTCTGTTCCTGGACAGATCATTACCACTCCTTCCAGCAGTAGCGAAACGGGTGGTTCATTGGGTGAAACCATAACGATGGATATTCCCAACAGCCCTCCGGCATTCCCCATGGGCAACACAGGTCCTACAGACCCAACATTTGATGGTGTAATCGGGTCTATTGGACATTGGGATTTGCGGCTGGTTGTTTCTGCTCTGGAAGAAAATGAGGGTTCAGACCTTATGGCGGCTCCCAGTGTAACGGTAGTTTCCGGAGAATCTGCTACAATCACGATTGCCCAAAAACTTCGTTATCCAGAGTCATACGGAGATATTCAATCCAATGTCGGTTCTTCTTCCGGTGGTTACAACAGCAATAGCAGCGGTTCAGGCGCATCAGTTACAATCACCGCTGGAACACCACAGGACTTCCGCGAAGAAGAAGTTGGCGTTAAGTTGACTGTTACACCGACCGTGATGGATGGCGGCTTAATCAAGTTGGATTTGTTCCCCAAGGTTGTCGAATTCGAAGGATTTGTTGAGTATGGTGGAACATCCGTGGCTATTGCAGGAAACACGACTGTTACTGTGCCTTCTGGATTCTTCCAGCCAGTCTTCTCGGTTCGCGAAGTCATGACCAAGGTGGAAATCTTCGATGGCGCCACGGTTGTGATCGGTGGATTGACTCGCGAAGAAGTAAAGACTGTGAACGACAAGGTTCCTGTCCTCGGAGATCTTCCTGTTATTGGGGCGATGTTCCAGAGTAATGGCAGAAGCAGCACCAAGAAAAACCTGATGGTGTTCGTCACAGCGAATCTCATTTCACCTGGTGGCTCGATGGCCAAGAATCGTGTTGGGCCAATCAACCCAGGAACGGTGTTTTCTAATCCACAGGTACTCACGCCGGGCGGACCTGTGCCTAGGGATGTTATTGAGCCAGCAACTACGACTGCGACTCGGTAATAGTGATACAATGACTTGTAAACGACCCGCACTTATGTGCGGGTCGTTTTTTTGTCTGGTTTTATGGACCTTTTTACTTTGTTTAGAAAAATGAAATGGCTTCTTGTCGATGGTTTCAATCTGGCCTTCCGTGCATTTTACGCGATGCCCAGCTTAACCCGTCCTTCCGATGGTTTTCCCGTGGGTGCGATTCATGCCTGGGTGCGTATACTTTGGAAACTGCAGGATCAAGAGGCACCATGCAAAATAGTCATTTTTTTCGACAAGGATGGTTCGCAACGGCATCTTTCGCTGCATGCGGAATACAAGGCGAATAGAGCAGAAACTCCGCCGGAATTAGTCCTGCAGTTCCCTGAATTAAAACTCATTTCAGAACATTTTGGCTTTTGTATCAAAGAGCAGTCGGGCGTCGAGGCAGACGATCTGATTGCCTCAACGGCACAGGCACTTTCTGCTTCAGGGGAAGAAGTTTGGATTGCCAGTGCAGACAAGGATTTTGCTCAATGCGTTAATGATCGGGTTCGTCTGTTAGCCCCACCTCCACCGGCCCAGGCGAAAGCTGGCTGGTTGCGGATGGATGCCGAGAAAGTTCGAGAAAAGTTTGGAGTAACTCCATCGCAAATTGTCGATTATCTTTCTCTGATTGGTGACAGTGTTGACAATATACCCGGATTACCGGGAGTGGGGCCCAAAACAGCTGCAATGTGGCTGAATAAATACGGAACCATTGATGAAATTTTGAATGCCAAGGATGTAATTGAACCCATAAGGTTTCGAGAGATTATATCAGGAGCGACAGAACTATTGAAATTAAACCGTCAACTCATTACATTTCAGACGAATTTTCAGACCAATTTAGATGCTCCTTATGTCTCAGACCTCCCTGCGTGCCGGACCTTTTTCGAACGAATGGAGATGAAATCGACCTTGAAGGAATTGGAACAGCGAGCCGGGAAACAACTGGAGCTATTCTAAAAAGAAAACCGCCTTTGCGGGCGGTTTTTGAGGGAGTTTGAACTTGCCAGGATTATTCTCCGTCGTTGCCAATGGCTTCAACGGGGCATCCTTCGAGAGCTTCTGTGCAAAGATCGAGTTCTTCTTGCGTTGTAGGTTGCTTGAGGACGTAAGAATATCCTCCGTCATCGTTTCTGCCGAAAAAGTCAGGAGCGGTTTCACGGCAGAGATCGCAATCAATGCACTGTGAATCCACGTAGAACTTTCCGGGAGCGTTTTCTGGGTACTTGTCTTTGAGATCTGCCATAGCGTATAATCACAGAATAGGAGCAGGCTTCTGTCAAGAGTGCTTCAAATCAAGTGGATTTCATCTTTTTATTCTTCATTCCATCAGGAAGATTGCCATTTCTCTTCCCATGTCTTCTGCAGCAAATTCTTCCGGCGAAACGGGGCGTTATGCCGGGCGCGGTGTTTCCGCGAGCAAAAACGAGGTTCATGCCGTTGTGGATAAACTTGATCGAGGCGTGTTTCCCGGCGCTTTTTGCAAACTTACGGAAGATTTTTTAACAGGAAATCCAGACTTCTGCAACGTGACGCATAGTGACGGTTCCGGGACGAAGTCTTTGCTGGCCTATATGTGGTGGCGGGAGACAGGGGATGCCTCGGTATTTCGCGGCATAGCCCAGGACAGTGTTGTGATGAATATTGATGATCTGCTGTGTGTTGGTGTGACCGGACGGATTCTTCTCTCGAGCACAGTCAACCGCAATGCCCGGAATATTCCGGGTGACGTACTGGCTGCCCTGATTGAAGGAACCGAAGACTTTCTGCAAAAACTGCGCGATTTTGGCGTGGATATCCGTTCGGGCGGCGGAGAGACCGCAGATGTCGGGGATCTTACACCCACGCTGACAGTGGATTCTTGCGCGACGGCAGTCCTTGCGCGCAAAGATGTCGTTGATGCCTCGCGCATCACTCCGGGGCTGACCATTGTCGGACTCGCCTCTGGTGGAGTTTGTGCCTACGACACGGAGGAAAACAGCGGCATCGGGTCCAACGGCCTGACCAGCGCCCGCCATGAGCTGCTTTGCAAGCATTATGCCGAGACGTATCCGGAAACTTACGACAGCAGGACATCCGCGGATCTTGTTTACTGCGGCCCGTACCGGATGAGTGATGCATTGCCGGGCTCCCCGCTTTCCGTAGGCCGGGCTCTGTTAAGCCCGACCCGTACCTATGCACCTTTTGTCCTGAGGCTCTTGAACGAATTGGGGGCAGGGCGTGTGCCGGGATTGATTCATTGTTCCGGAGGCGCGCAGACGAAATGCATTCGTTTTGGCAGCAATGTGCACTTCATCAAAGACAATCTTTTGCCGCCGCCGCCGATTTTTACGGCCATTCAAAAAGCGAGCAAAACCAGCACCCATGAAATGCACAAGGTTTACAACATGGGACACCGCTTGGAGGTTTACTGCCAGCCCCAGGATACGCAGGCTGTTCTGGCGATTGCCAAATCACTGAATATCGAGGCCAGAATCATCGGACGGACAGAGCCTTCCCAGATTGCCGGGAAAAACCATGTGACTATCACGACGGGGACCGGCGAAGTCCTAAAATATTGACAGGCATTGTTTGCCAACAAAAAGACCCCCGCATGGGCCGTTCCGTTACATGCTCCTTAACCTTTTAAGCTAAGGTGGGTGCCAGTATTCGAACTTCTGCCTTCTGCCGTGAGGCAGCCTGGCATCCATCCGAAGTTCCGGCTCCCGTTTTTACAAAACATAGGAAAGGAAGCTTAAGAACGGGTTATCGTACCCCGCAGAGGATACTGATAAAGGTAGCCGGAATGCCGAATTTGCCAAGGGAAAAGGCGCTTTTTATTGGTATTTTTTCCCGAAAAAAGTTGTGAATATTTCCAAGCGGTTTCTTGTGCAGGATCGTTTTTCATCACATCCCTTTTTCAGTGCTATCTGGAAGGGATTTTCCTAAACTCGTTAACATGACCAATCATTCTCTAGCTGGCATTCAAAGTCAGTATGATGTTGTCGTAATCGGCAGCGGGCTGGCCGGGCTTACCGGAGCCAACTGTCTGGCCAAGTTGGGGCATCGCGTTTTATTGCTGGAGCATCATTATCAACTCGGAGGTCTGGCGACATATTTCAAGCGCCCGGGAGGACATATTTTCGATATTTCCCTGCATGGTTTTCCCCATGGCATGATCAAATCCTGCCGCAAGTATTGGTCGCGTGAGATTGCCGATGCGATCCGCCAGCTCAAGGATGTCCGTTTTCTGAATCCTGAGTTCCAGATTCAGACCACTTTTGACCGTCAGGATTTCACCCGCATTCTCAACGAAACGTTCAAGGTGCCGGCTTCCCAAGTGGAGGCTTTCTTTGAGCATCTGCGGCAGATGAATTATTACGACAACGATACCCGTACCACCCGGGAGTTGTTCGAGGAGTTTTTCCCTGGCAGGACCGATATTCACCGGCTGTTGATCGAACCCATTGCCTATGCCAATGGGTCTACCATGGATGACCCGGCCATCACCTTCGGCATTGTTTTTTCAAACTTCATGAGCAAGGGCGTCTTCATCTTCCAGGGTGGCACGGATGTGCTCATTGCCAAGATGACGGCTGAATTGAAGGCCAATGGCGTTGATATCCAGAGAAATTGCCTTGTAGAGAAGGTTTACCTTGAGAAAGACCCGGATGGGCGTCCGCATGTCAGGGGTTTGAGAGTCCGTTCTCGCCGCGACGGCTCGGAACGGGAAATCGCCTGCAAAGCGGTCCTTTCCAATGCCAATATCAAGAACACCATTTTAAACCTCGTCGGGGAGGAGAATATTCCGGCTTCATTTGCGACGGAAACCAAGGCAGTGCGGGTCAATACTAGTTCTGCCCAAGTTTACATGGGCATCCGGGAGGGCGACAGCATTCCCCATATCGGAGATCTGGTTTTTACTTCCGGGGCGCAAAAGTTTTCCAGCCAGGAGTTGATTGACCTGAATACCACCAGCCGGACTTACAGTGTTTATTATCCCGACACCCGGCCCCACACCAAGGCCCCGCGCTACGCGATTGTCACTTCCATCAACCAGCAGTGGGATAAATGGAATTCGATGAATGCCGAGGACTATGCCGCCAACAAGACGCGGCTGATAGAGGAATCCTTCATGGGACTGGAGAAATATATTCCTGACATCCGGAAGAAGGTGGACTGGGTCGAGGCCGCGACACCGCGCACCGTGGAACGTTACGTGAAGCACTGGGAAGGAGCTTCGTTTGGAACCAAGTTTGAGGGGCTGAAGGTTTCGATGGAATTGCCCGATCACGTCGCCGGTTTATACCATGCGGGATCGGTGGGGATCATCATGTCGGGCTGGCTGGGAACGATCAATTACGGTGTGATTGTGTCGGCCAAGATAGACGCATTTTTACGCGGTCATGGCCAAACATTCCCGGTGGGTTGAGAAAACGGATTTTTGAGGTATTTTATCGGGCAAGGTTGCTGCCAAGTGAGCAGCGTTTCGCCGAGTTTCGAGAACTCAACCACTTACTGCCATGCTAGGATACTCCCTGCTTTTTCTCGTTTTTGCCCTTATCGCTGCCGCCTTGGGTTTTGGCGCCCTTGCCGGGCTTGCGGCAAATATAGCAAAGGTTCTGTTTATCGTTTTCCTGATCGCGTTCGCCATCTCGTTCTTGCTGGGGAGACGCTGATACAATCTGCCCTAGTTGCCCAGGGCGGCCCGGATAAGTTTTTCAACCGAGGTTTCCGGGCCGTGAATTTCAATCGCCTTGCGTACAGCCTTGTCTGCATCGGCTGGCTTTACCCCCAGCGAAATCAAGGCGGCGACAGCGTCATTTTGCCTGCTCGACTGCGCGGGCATGCTTCCGGTTGTTCCCGCTGGCGGCACCGAAGCCGTTTTATTGCCGGGCATGATCTTGTCGCGGAGTTCAATCACCAGACGCTCGGCGGTTTTCTTGCCGATACCGGGGCAGTCCGAGAGCATTTTTACATCACTGCGCGCGATGGCCTCCTTGAGCACGGGGAGCGATAGTCTGCTGAAGATGTTCAGGGCGATCTTGGGGCCGATTCCAGAGACTTTCTCGATCAACAAGCGAAAGAAATCCCGCTCCTCTGTCGTGGCGAAACCGTAAAGGGCTTGCCCGTCTTCCCTGAATATTTGGAGGGTATGCAGCCGAACGGACGAACCGATGGCAGGCAGTTTTTCGGCGGTAGTGACGGGGATGTGGACTTCATACCCGATGCCTGAGCATTCGATGACTGCCCGAAAGATGCCCGATTCCAACAAGGTACCGTTGAGAGAAATGATCATGCGGGAGATGGAAGCCTAAATTAGGCGGGGAGCAATTGAGAAAGGAGCGTAGGGGATGATTTGGAAAAACGCTCAACTCCGAACGCTTAACTTCCAACGCTCAATGAGGAGAATCTCCAAATGACTTCTCGTTTTCCTGCTTATCCCCAGTGCGGGGCTCCTCTTCCAACAAAAAGACGCAGGTTTTGTCTCCTGCGTCTTTTTTGTCCTTTTAGTTCTTAAATGTCGCAGTTGAAAATTTAACAGGAGGTCACGGAGATCTCAGAGAAAAAGATGGGAGCAATTTTTCGCCAAATCCTTATTCGCTTTGTAAGTGAAGAAAATTTTGAATAAAAGAACTCAAAACCTATTCTCTCTGTGTTCTCTGTGGCCTCCTGTGAAAGCTCAACTGCGATTTTTAGGTTGATTAGAACCGGGTGGTGACACCGAGGTTGATGCCCCACGGCTTGTCGTTCTTCTCGCTGAAGCTGGCTTCGTAGTCCAAGTGGATCTGGGTATCCATGCTGACCTGGAAGTTTAAGCCAGCTCCGAACACCGCGCTGGTGCCGTCCACGGTTGGTTTCCAGCGGCCTTGTTCCACACGGACATGTCCGCCGTCCGTGACTTGCTCCATTACGCCGAACTTGCCGTAAGGTTGCAGGAGGTATTCGCCTACATTGAGCGTTTTGCCGAACCGGATCATGCCGCTGAATTGGAGAATGTCCGCATCTTGCATCTGTACCCGCAGGCTTTGCTGCGTGGTGTAGGTGTCGTTGAAGGCGTGCATATAGGCTGCCTGGACACTCGGCTCAACGAACCAGCCCTTCGGCGACTCAAACTGCCATCCCAATTCCAGCGAAGTGCCCGCACCCCATCCGTCGTAGGAACCACTGTCTGCTCCTCCGGTGCCATAGGAATCGAAGTCGGTGGTAAAGGTTTGCCCTTTGGCGATGAAGTCGGCGTAGAAACCGCTGTCGTGCATGTAGGTGGCATATAAGCCGAAGTAGATGCTGTCCATGCTGCCATGGCTGCCATCTGCGTTGCGCACATTATTGCGGTTGCCAGCGTAGCCCACGAAAGCGCCTGTGGCCAACATCCCGTCTCCCGCATCCAGTAGGATATCAGAACCGACATCACCGCCATAGGTGTAAAGACGCGAGTTTTGTGCTCCACTGATTTTGAGGTCGAGGTTGTTTTGCTGTCCGTAGGCGCGCATCCAGAATGTGCCGTTGGCCGCTGTGCCATCCGATAGCCGGATGTCACCCATGCGTTTGAGGAGGCTATCGTTCTGGGCAAACCACGAAACGGCATTGCCGGCGGCTCCCGTGAGGATCGCGCTGCCGCCTCCCGTGAGGTTGCCGTTGCTTTGCAGATACCACTCATAGCCATTGCTGCCCAGCACGAGATCGTAGTAGGTAAGCCCGGTCAGTACCGGTTTCCCGAGAATAAACGCTCCGGCATCGCTACTGAATGTACTGATGGTTAGGAGGCCTTCACCTTCGGTTTCTCCGCCTTTGCCGCCTCGGTTGTTAATATAGACCTTGGTCACCCCGGAGGCATGCCCGTAGATTTTTACTTGGTCGATCTGACTGTTGGCAGGTGTGTCCAGATAGGCGTTTAAATACAGATCACCATTCCCCGAATATCGATTGCCAATATTGAATCTGTTATAGCCGATGTTTTCCGGAGCGAATCGGATGACTCCGAAGTTATTGACGCTGTCGTTCCAGCTGAGTGCGTTTCCGGACGGAGACTCGGCGATAAGCAGCAGTCCCGTATTATTGAGGAGGCTGCCACCCTGGGCTCCTGTTTCGGCAATCAAAACTCCCCGGTTTTGCAGCGTGGATGAAGATGTGCCACTTAGGCTGGCTGTGCGGGAGAAGAGCATCTGGCCTTGGTTGTCCAGTGTCCCGGTGTTGTTGATCCGGTCGTTGATTACGCTGGTGCCTTTCAGTGAGAGGATGCTGGTGTCGCCAATGCGGACATAGCCATTTAGCACTGCTGTTGCCATGCTGGTGAATTCGCAGTTGGCGGTGGTAAGATCAATGGAGCCTCCGTCGGCGACATTGATATTGTCAATGACCTGGCAGTGTCCGTTGACCGTGGCGAGGGCGCCGTTTTCAACCACCAGGGTATGGACTTTGCCGAACCCTTCGTCTCCACCCGACTGCAAGGTGCCTTGACGAACGACCAAGGTTTCAATGGTGTTTTCCGTATTGTTGATGGTAATGCCGTTGCCTGTTGTATCCGAGACGACAACCGTGGCGGACGCCGCATCAATCTGGGCCGTGAAATCATTGGGCATGAGTGCCGCGCTGGTATTGTTCAGGTGGAGTGTCTTGTCCGCTTCGATGACCACCCGCTTGAGGAGGTAGCCGAGATATAGCCCGTCATTGGATTGTCCCGTGGTCAGGCCGTATCCGTAGTAGGCGTTGCCAATAGCCGTTCCGCCAGCGTCCTTGAGGATAATGCCGTCACTTTCCACCCGGGTCCAATTGATGCCGCCGAGGTCCACCAATTCCAGGGCGGAGGAGCTGCCAATGACAGGATTGGCCGAGGAGATTAATGTGACGAGGTTGATTTCGTTATCCTGGTCGAGAAGATTGCGGGAGCTTAGATCGGAAGGATCATGCACAACACCGGCCATCCACCCCATGTCGGCCTGGACTGTGCTGCGGCTTATGGTATTGTTGATCGTGAGTTGATCCACGGCGATGGTGTCCGGAGAAATCAAGCTGCCGGGAATGGTGGCCAGGAACTTGATGTCGCCGCCATTGAATTCGACGCCGCCGGTCGTGTTATTGCCGGTAACTGTGGTGGTGCTGCCCTTGTCAAAGCGCAGGTTTGCGCTGGTCAGGCTGGTTTCATTGTCAGTACCGGCGGTCAACGCGTAACTACCGGTGCCAGCGGCGAGGGTGCCTTGGAATACCGTCCCGACATTGTTGCCAAGCACGATGGCGTCATTGGCATCCTGCAGGGTGATTTTCAGCGTGCCATCGCCGGAGAGCGCATGGTCGAAGGTATAATCGCCTGCGGTGCTTGGCGCGAGGGTCAGCGTTGAAACGGTGTTGTTGGCTCCGTTGTTGATGACGACCACATCGACACCATCGAGTTGACCGGCGGAGCCGTTAAGCGTCCAGTTCGTGTCGACGAGGTCATCGGTCTTGACGGTCAGGCTGGCGAAGTTGTTTGTCGTGGACAGTCCGGTGTAGGTGGCACTGGTGTTGTAGGCAGCCCCGATGAAGTTGGCATCTTCGGTTGCGGTACCGATAAGGGTAACGGTGTTGCCGACCTCGGCGCTATAGATATGTCCGTTGATGACGCTGCCGGTCCCGAGTGTGACATTCTGATTTCCGTCCAGCAGGAGAATTGCCTCTCCGAGGGTGTTGCGGGCGGTGATGGTGCCGGTATTGGTAATGGAGGCAGCCGCGAGAATGGTGGAACTGGCATGCCCGCTGACAATGCCGCGCGGTCCTTCAATCGTGCCGCTGTTAACAACCTCGACGGAGGCCAGGATGGTATCGATAGCCAGATTGTTATTCAGCCAGTTTCTTTCCACTGCCAGTGCGGAAGTGGTTTCATTGGCTCTCCGAGCCATGATGGAACCGGCATTATTGATGCTGAGTGTTCCTTGCCCTGTATGGCCGATGCCGTTGTCGGTGATAATATCGGCGCAAAAACCACGGTCACCTTCCAGTCGTGCTCCTTGTGCAATCACCGCCTGTGAGGTGCCGCTGTTGATGAATAATTCGACAATGGTTCCCTGGGTGTTGATAACAGCATTGCTGCCAATGTTCAGGGTATTGCTGGCATGGGAGGTGAGGACATCCGAGCCGGCGATAATGCCCGAAGCTGGTCCGGTAATAATGCCATTATCAAAGGTTGTATCGGTGACGCCATTTACTCCCTTGGCCTGGACGATGATTGCATGGGAGGCAGAGGCCGAAGTGACATGGATTTCCCCGCTGGCATTAACGGTGACGCGGCCAGCTTGATCCGTGGCCGAATTCACAACCAACCCATGGGCGTAGATGGCGGTGGTGCCCGAAGTGATGTTTCCACTGGAGGTGATATCGATGTTTCCTCCCTCGGTGGCATTGGCATAGATGCCCGTAGCTGCTGTCCAACCCGTGTTGGCATTGTTCCAGGTGGTGATATCGCCACTGTTGGTAACAGTGATGCTGCCAGAGCGTGTTGCTGCGTAGATCCCCTTGGCGGAAGCTCCCTTGGTGGTGTCACCCTCGGCTCCGGTAGTGATGGTTGCAGCGTTGTTGATGGTGATGTTGCCGATTCCGGCAGTATTGGCCGAGATGCCGTGTGAACTAATCCCGATGGTGCTGATTGTTCCGGAGATGGCAGTATTGGCCGAACCGATGGTGATGTTCCCAGCGCTGGGCGCGGAAGTAATGGACGCCGTGATCCCGTGTGATGTTCCACCGAAGGTCTGGAGGAGCCCATCTGTGTTGGTGACATCAATGGTAATGCTCCCTGTTCCAGTTCCAGCATGGGCTGCGGAGATTGCATTGGCGATGGTAACACCAGCCTGACTGCTGGTCTTTATACTGGAACCACTAAAGGTGATGCCGATATTTCCAAGTCCGGCATTGCTGGCAATGATTCCCTGAGGATCGGTGCTGGTCGCAACGGTAGTTGCGGTTTCGATTTCCCCGCCGGCGTTGATGATGACGTTGCCATTTCCCGTGGTTCCGTTTACTGCGGCATAGATGCCGTCACCATCGCGACCGATGGTGCGGATTTTTCCGGATTCAAAATTTACAATGGCGTTTCCATTCTGGGAAAAAGCAGCGATGCCAATGGCATTATAACCATCGGTCTCGATAAGGTTCACATTCCGGACGGTAACAATGGCATCGGCAGAGTTCCCCGCTACGTTTGTGTTGGCGAAGATGGCGGGGCGATAAGAAAGACCGCCTCCTGCATCCACGCTGGTATTTTTTATGATTCCCGACGCATCATCGTAAAGGATGCGAGCAGAAGTTCCGGTAGGAGCCGCCCCTGTCTGGACAGCATAAATTGCCTGGCTGACATCGGTGGCAGAGCCCGAGGTGATATTACCGGTGATCGGGTTTTCGGAACCGTCGCCGTTATAACCGATGGCCACATTTCCGGTGCTGCTTTGGGCGTAGATTCCCGAAGATGCTGTACCGGTAGCGGAAATGGTAGCCTGGGAGGCCACAAAAATATTGCCGATACCGGTGGCATAGATCCCATGCGCGCTTACACCTGTGGTCGTGATGGATAGACCATTCGTCGCGGAGATGAAGGTGTCCCCGCTACCCTGGTTGGCAGCATAGATGCCGTGACCAGCGGTGTCGATCGTACCCGTTCCCGTTATGACGCTGATGCCAGCGGTGGCGGCAGGGTGGGAGAGTCTGGCGTGGATGCCATGGTAACTACCTCCGGAGGTGATATCCAGGACCGCCCCGGTGGTATTGATGGTGATGTTCCCGGCCCCGGCGTTGTTATTGAGGGCGTAGATACCGCTGCCGTTGGCAGTCTTGATGGCGCCAGAAGAGGCGGTGATGTTGATTGTGCCTGTGCCGGTTGAGGAGGCGTAAATTGCGTGAGCACCTGCTGCACTCCGGGCCTCAATGGTGCCGGTATTGGTAATGTCGATACTGCCGCCGCTCGTTGTGACTGAAACTGTGTGGGCTGTGCCGGTTGACAGGAGGGTGCCGTGATTTTTGACGATGTTGATACCGGACCCAGTGTCTGAAATTTGCACGGCGTGCGAGCTGCCAGATCCCGTTGTGGTGACTGCCCCGGTTTGCCCGATGACTGCCCGGTTGGTGCCTCCGGTGACGGCAAACTCAACGCCAGTGGCCGATATTGCCGACTCCAAAGCGTGGCTGGTGATTGTGCCGTTTACGGTAATGGTGTTATTGGCAGCCGAATTGGTGTTGCGAATGATGATACCGTTGGAACCAATATATCCAAAATCGACACTGGAATTCTGTCCGAAGGTGATGGCAATCGACTTGGCCATACCGCTCCGAAAATCAATTCCACCATCACCAGTGATTTTTAGATTTTGAAAATCGGCCACAACTTCGGAATTGGCATTTGAATCGACAAAAAAGGCGGTGCCGATTGTCCCGATATTGATTATCCCAGGATTGGAAACGTCTGTGAGAGTGAGCGCTCCTGCGCCAGCATGGGCGATTGTCACTACATTGGTAATTGTCGAGGTTGCGTTAATGGTGACGCTCGCATTCCCCGAGTAATTATAAGTGCCAGCGGTATTGATGGTTTGTCCATGGGCGGCAGCTGCCAGAAGAACAAGCGAACTGGCCGAAAGAAGGGCGATTTTGGAGAGCAGGCGGCGCTGGGCAAAACTGGTATTTTTTATCATAGCTGTAGTTGGTATTGAAGGTACACTGGACACAAGGACCCTGGATTTTTATGAGATATATGGTTTATTTTTCAATGATATTTCTGGGTATTTTTCCTAGTTCTATCTGGGGCTAAACCTGGACGAGGAGGTGGATGAATTGCTGAAAATTGAACAAAACTATACATCAAAGAATGAGATG
>JAITVQ010000088.1 GCA_031285745.1 Puniceicoccales bacterium
TTCTACCTCTTTATCTCTAAATGCCTAACTTTTTATGAGATTTGCTATAATTCCATGCCATGATATCCTGAACTTCAGCAGAATAAGGAATCAGTCGAAAATAATAAATCACGCCTCCCATTTCGCAAATAATGAACGAGATTACCGCGAGCCAGCAGAAGACAAATCGAGAGGGGTAGTTCACGATACTATGCTGAATCACCAGCGACTGAATTCAATACATAAAACCTGCTTCCAACAAAGCACCGTCTCATGCCGCTGCTTCTTCCGGTTTCTTTTCCTTTTTTACCGGGCGCATGAATGAATAAACCACATAGAGCCCGACCCCGATACAGATACCACTGTCGGCAATGTTAAATGCGGGCCAATGGCCATAAAGCGGAATATTGAAATCCAGAAAATCGACCACATGTCCGTAGAAAACACGGTCGATGACATTGCCAATAATGCCACCGGTCAAAAGTCCGAAAGCCCATTGGACAATGGGGCGTTCCAGCTCCAGGGAACGTCGCCAAAAGAAAATCCCAATCAAGGCGCCCAGGGCCAAGATAACCAAGGGCCAGCGGTGTCCCGAAAACATGCTGAAAGCCGCCCCTTTGTTATAGACATGGACCAAATTGAAAAAACCGGGAATCACCTCAATGGGAGGATTCTCATAAGAACTCGGAATCCACGCCAATGTAGCCAACTTCGTCACCTGGTCCAAGGCGAGCAAAGTAAACAATATCGTCCAAAAGGGGATGTAGCGGCGAAAACGAATCATGCAGGAAGAACTCAGGAGCACCGTCGGATGTTGCCGTTATGGCACGAAGAATGGGCGGGAATTCATCCCGCCCTCTTCAAACTAGGCCTCCTCGGTTTCTTCCGCGGCACCAAAGTTCACGCCGTCGCCAAGCTCGGTAAGCGGATTACCGACAATTCCTCCCCGGCGACGATTACGCCGATTGCGCTCGAGTTCCCGCTGCCCTTCCAGTGAGTAGCGCGTGAATGGCACTGCGGCAAGACGGTCAGCCGGAATCGGTTTTCCTGTGATTTCGCAAATACCGTATTTGCCGGTGCGCATACGATCGATAGCCTCGGCAATCTCCGACAACGCCTCCTGTTCACTGGACACAAGGCTCAGGGCAAAGTCACGATCGAAGGAATCAGTGCCGGCATCAGCCATGTGCTGGCTATAGCCCGAAAGGTCGCCGGAATCTTCCTTGCCTGATTTTTTCAGGGCATCCTCGGTGTGCAGCGAAAGCCCATCCTGGAGATTGTCGCGCAGCTCAACCAGTAGCTTATAGTATTTACGCCATTTTGTCGGAATTTGTTCCTCATCGTGCTTCGATTCCTCCTTTTTAAACGGATTGAAACCGAGCAAGTCCTCGACCGACACAGCCCCGACATTACGGGCTTTCTGCTTGGGCGTCTCGGCAAGGGCGGCTGCCTTGCGGGCAGCAGGAGTCATCTGCTTGCCAGCGCCAGTGCCGTCCTCGGGGACAAATACATTGATTTTCGTATCCTGGCGTTGCTTCAAATACTCGCGAATCTCGTCGAGGCTGAAATAAATGGTCGGACGGATCCGTTCACGACTGATATGCTTGGCTTTGCCGGAATCTTCCCGGGCAGCACCCTTGGTCGGAGTGTTTTTTACGGGAGCTCCCTTGGTCGCCTTGGCAGGAGAAGGAGCAGCCTTGGTTTTTTTGGAATCACCCTTTTTCGCCGGACTCTGCACGGCCTTGACAGGCTTGGCGGGCTTGACCGGTTTGGCTGGAGCTTTCTTCGCAACAGGCTTGGCTGGTTTTGCCGGGGCCGGGCTTTTCTTTGCTGGAGCAGGCGCGGTTTTCTTGACCGGTTTTGCCGGGGCCTTCGACACTGGCTTTTTCGCCGGGGCCTTTTTGGGAACAGGTTTATTCTTGGAAGATTTTGTCACGGTTTTTTGGGATTTCGCCGCAGGATGTTTCTTGGAAGCACCCTTGGAAATTTTTGTCGCCACCGGCTTCACAGGCTTGGTGGACTTGGCAGGCTTGCCTTTGGAACCAGCTACCTTTTTGGGAGCCACCTTGGACTTGGGAGCGGACTTCACCGTTTTGGCTGATTTGGCTGGAGATGCCTTTTTCGTCACAGGTTTGCTCTGGGCCTTATTCTTTTTCGTGGCGGGAAGGGGCTTTTTTTTGCTCATAACGAAGACAGGTTGAGAGGTTGAATGTAGTAGTGACGATTAAAAGGTACGACTGTACTTGGCGGCAAGCGCATCGCGACACCGCGGACTTACCATGCCAAATTCACCCGCATTTACAAGCTGCGGAACCCATCTCCAGGAACGGGGACAGCGAACGCCCTCCGCCTTGAGGGTCTCGACCCTGAGTTCAGTGCCCGCCCCGTGGATGAGACGGACATCGGAGACAATGAAAGTTTCCGCCAGGATATCCTCATTGCGCATGAGCAATGCGTACTCCGGCTCGGCAGGATCACCGAAGACGAGAACCTGGGCATCGAGGGATTGCCCGATTGTTTTGCTTTGGCGAAGCGCTTCCAACCCGACGTTCACCTTGTCCAGCACAGAGAGCAGTGTCTCGAACTCCGAGGCAGCCGCATCATTTTTCCAGGAAGCATCAGCCTCCGGCCATTTTTGCAGGTGAATCGAGTCCTCAATGTACTCGGCATCCGCGTTGAAATATCCCCAGGACTCGTCGGTCGTGAATGGCAATACAGGCGCAAATAATCTCAGCAATGTCGCGTAGATAATGCGGATGGCCGTCTGCGAAGAGCGACGCTCCCGCGCAGCCGGAGCAAGCGTGTAGAGACGGTCCTTGAGGATATTGTGGTAGGTGGCCGAGAGTGTATTGGTGGTAAAGGCAGCCAATAGCGCATGGGCCTTGTGAAATTCAAAACTGTCGAAGGCAGCCGTAACATCGACAACCAGGGCATGCAGCTTGTGCAAGGCCCATTTGTCAATGAGCGTCATATCAGCAACAGGCACCGCGTCCTTCTTGGCATCGAAATCGTAGAGATTGCTCAACTGATAACGGAACGTGTTGCGAACACTCCGGTATTGGTTGGAAATCGAATCAAAGATGGCGTCGGAAAGAGGAATGTCGTTCTGGTAGTTTTCCGAGGCGATCCACAGCCGGACAATATCGGCACCATACTTGTTGACGTAATCGTCCGCCGTCTGCGGTTTGCCATCCGACTTGGAAATCTTCTGGCGTTTCTCGTTAACGACAAAGCCGTGGGTGATGACGTGCTTGTAGGGCGCTGCACCCTTGGCAACAATGCCGGTCCAGAGTGAGGACTGGAACCATCCCCGGTGCTGGTCGGAACCTTCCAAATAGAGATCGGCGGGCCAATGAAGCTCGGGATTCCGGGTCAGGCAGGCGATGTGGCTGGTTCCCGAGTCAATCCAGACGTCGAGGGTATCGCTACCCTTTTTGAGTTTATCAGCAGTGGGCCATCCGGCAGGCAATGCCACACCGTTCAAAATTTCCTCGGAGGACTTCTCAAACCAAAGATTCGTGCCGGCAGTCTGGACTTTTTCCGCAACGGCTTTGATGACACCGGCATCAAGGTAGGCATTGTTCTCGGCATCGTAAAAAGCCGGAATCGGCACGCCCCAAGAGCGTTGACGGGAGATACACCAGTCAGGGCGATTCTCCACGGCGGCCCGGATCCGATTTTCGCCCCACTCGGGAGTCCACTTGACGGTGCCGATAGCATCGAGCGCAGCCAGTCGAGCCGAATATTTAGTGGCCTTATATATCGCTTCAAAATCAGCGTCTGACAAATCTTTCATTTTATCCCTCATTAATTTTTTGTTAGGAGAAATATCTCTTTCCAACCCAACAAACCACTGACTAACCGCCCGGAAGATAACTGGAGTTTTGGACCTCCAGCAATGCGGGTATTGGTGATGGATAAATTCCAACTTCAGGAGTGAGTCGCGTTTCTTTAGCATCTCCAAGACAGCGATATTGGCCGGACATTTACCGTCTGTCTCCAGAACACTGACACCGACCAGATTCTCCGGCATTTGTCCGTCGTCCACATAGACACCCTGATCATTGACGGGGCTGTAAATATCCAAGTCATACTTTAATCCAGTTTGGTAGTCTTCCAACCCGTGACCGGGAGCGGTATGGACGCAACCAGTACCCGCATCCGTCGTGACATACTCAGCGAGGACAACTGGGCTGTATTGACGATTGAGAAAAGGATGCGCTGTCTGGACACCTTCTAAATCTTTACCTCTATGATATTTACCTGGAATTCTCGAAATCCTATTCTTATAATTATCAGGCACATAACTATCCTTACGAAGTACTTCGATAAACTGATCCGCTAACTCATCTGCAACAATAAAAACTTTTTGCCCACAACGAACCTCCACATACTCAAGTTTGGGATGTACCGCAATGGCACGATTCGCAGGGAGCGTCCATGGAGTGGTTGTCCAAATAACAAAGAAAAATTTTCCATCATTACTTCGCCCAATGAAAGGATTCCCATTCAATATCCTTTCCTCAAAGTATGTTTTTCCATCTTCCGAAGTACATTGCTTTGTAGTGACTCTATCAAGCATATGCTCTGGATGAGGCACAACTTCAAACGCAACCCAGATGGACGGGCTCTTTTTTTCCTTATACTCGATCTCTGCCTCAGCCAAGGCCGTGGCACAGGGGATCGACCAGTAAACCGGTTTCTTGCTGCGATAAACGAGATTCTGCTCAACGATGGCCGCAAAAGTCCGCAGGATATCCGCCTCGTATCCCGGGGCCATGGTCTTGTATTCGGCAGCCCAGTCGGCCAAAACGCCAAGGCGGCGGAACTGGCGACGCTGCTTGTTCATGTAACTCTCGGAAAAATCCGCACAGGCCTTGCGAATCTCAAGGGCATCCAGTTCTTTTTTCTGGGCCTGAAGATCCTTCATCACCTTGTGCTCAATGGGCAACCCGTGACAGTCCCAACCCGGCACAAAGGGAGTCCGGAGGCCGCGCATGGTTTTATAGCGCAGGATAATATCCTTAAGCAGTTTGTTCAGGGCGGTCCCGATGTGAACATCGCCATTGGTAAATGGAGGCCCATCGTGCAACACATAGGCAGGCTTTCCGGCATTAATCTCCTGAATACGCGCATATAGTCCGATCTTTTCCCAATGGTCGATTCGGCCCGGCTCGCGACCGGTCAGGTTCGCGCGCATCGGGAAATTGGTAACCGGAAGATTCAGTGTATCCTTGAGTTCAACAGCCATTGTACCGTGTTTGCTAAAAAAGAAGATGTTATGCGGGCTAGAAAAGCGGCGGACACGCTGGCAAATGACCAAGGCAAGTCAAGGGGAAGCGAGAGATTAAAAAAAACATCGGCGTAATCCGTCCATAATATTCCCGTTACAGCGAAATTACATAATACCCTGTGTTCCATAATAAATGCATAAGGATTTTTCCGATAACCTGTGCGAGCATGATCAAATCTTCCGCTCCCATGTCCACTGCGGCCTCGGTGCCCGCGCATATTCCCGGCAGAGAAGGTGCCTTTCATTCCGGCGGAAACCAGCAACGAAATATATTTCAGAATCCCCATGTCCGCCGCACGCTGGCGTTCCTGCGAATCCCCCTTTTTGCGCTGACTGCTTCTATCGTGGCGTTATTCGTCAATAAAAACTGGCTGCTGGCAGGATTCATCGTCTCTCTTTTCGGGCAACTCATCCAATCGTGGAGTTTCGCCTCACTTGACAAAAACTCTACATTGGCTGTTCAGGGGCCCTACACCATGGTCAGAAATCCCATGTACCTCGGGCGCTATTTCCTGATCTTGGGATTCACCCTGACCACAGGCTCATGGGGTTTCCCTGCGGTGTTCATTGTTC
>JAITVQ010000094.1 GCA_031285745.1 Puniceicoccales bacterium
ATTACGAATGGAGTACTTTTTCATATTACCCTTTGGCCCCCCTTCTGCCATCTGCCTTCTCCCTTCTGCCTTTGTATCTTCCCTTTGACGCTCTGACGCTTTGCCCCTCTACCCCTTCCCTATGCCATCAACGAGCTTATCCCAAACTCCGCAAAACGAGTTGTAGAATCCTAATTTTATCATTATCTTTTCCGCCAATGAATCCCATCAAAACCCTGGCAGGGGAAGTCCATGTCTTGGAACATCACGCAGCTTTTGCCAAACTTGCCCAGATCATCAACGACACCGGCAAGCAGGTGGGCGCATCAGTCGCGCTCAGTGGAGGTTCAACGCCCATGGCCTTTTATAAGTGGGCCATCGAGTATAAAGCTATTCACGCTCATGCCACAAACGGCATACATTGGTATGTCAGTGATGAACGATGCGTCCCACTGACCAGCTTAGATTCCAATTTCGGCAATGCCGAGCGGCAGTTCCTGCAACCCCTCGCAATCCCCTTGTCCCACCGGCATCCCTGGCAGATAGACTCGTTCCCGGCAGAAGCTGCCGCTCATTTCAGCGCCGAATGCGCCGCCCGATTGGCCGATGGAAAGAAACTTTTTGATTTATGTGTGTTGGGATTAGGTGATGATGCCCACACCGCCTCCCTCTGGCCAGGCTGCCCATTGATAAACGCGTCCCACTTGGAATTGGCCATGGCCACAGAGTGGCCAAAACGGGGCTGGCGGCTTACCATTACCCAAAGAGGGTTGGCCGAATGCGGAAAAATCGTGGTGATGGCCTTCGGCGCTGGAAAGGCCAAGGCACTATATGAAGCCCTTCTCGGACAGCCAGACCCCGCAAAATTTCCCGCCCAAGTATTACGCCCATTGGCAAAGAAGGTAATTTGGTTAGCCGATGAAGCGGCTGCTGCATTACTGGCCAATGGATAAGCCGAAGAAATTTGATTTTGTTACAACTCTTTTGCATAATCAGTGGGTTAAAAGCTTGAAACACTGCTCCTTCATACATCTTGTTGATTTTATATGAGAACCCTCATTGAAGGTGCTGGCCCTTTTATCTGGCCCTTGGGAATATGCTCGTTTGTGGCGGCATTCATTGTGATTGAACGCCTGATTGTGCTTCGTATTGAGAAGGTTCTCCCTGATGGATTACTGGCCATCCTCTCGCGAGGAAACCTGGATGCCATTGAGCCGGAAATGGAGAATACTGTTGGTGGGCGCATTGTGCGTTTTTTTCAGAAAAACAACCCCGATGCCGAGACACTCAAGGCCTACGCCCAGCTTGAACTAACCCGCATGGAACGCGGCTTGTTCATATTGGACACGATTGTCGGGATTGCCCCGTTGCTGGGCCTGTTGGGGACGGTATATGGGCTTTTCATTCTCTTCCCGGAAAAAGGTCTCCCCGATACAGCTTTGCTCACCCGGGGGGTCGGTCTCGCCCTGACAACGACAATGATCGGACTTTTTATCGCAATTCCCTCGCTGATTTGCAGTAACTATCTCGCCAGGCGTGTAGAGATTATCTCCGCCAAAATAAACATGGCTGTGGAACGGCTTTGCTCGCTCTCTCCCTCAGATGAGAGTGCCGTTGCCCCGGTAGAAAAAAGATGAGTTTATTTCGTCCCAGAAGACGCCAGGTTAGCATCAACATCGTTCCTCTGATCGATGTGATGACCGTGCTTATTTTCTTTTTTCTGATGACAATGCATTTTGAGGAAATGCAGGCCCTTGCAATAACCCCACCTATTGCTGAAAGCGCGGGAAAAGAAAAGAGCGCCGGAGGCCCCATCGTCGCCGTAACCAAATCAGGAGAGTTTTACCTCAATGGGAAGACCGTTGAAAAGGATGTCCTTGTAGACACCCTGAGGAAGACCGGAGAAAAGACGCCCGGCGGACCAATTTTGATCGTTGCCGACGAACAGACTTTGACAAAGGATACAGTGTTTATAGTAGATCAGGCAAACAAGGCCGGTCTATCCCCAAAACTTGTCACTCGCCCCTCTCGTTAAACCAAAACCACCTAAAAAATAAACTCATGCGAAACCTCATTCCTCTTGCGTGCATATGCTCCGCAGCCGCCCTTTTGTCTGGCTGCGCCAATGATATCGAATCGCCCTTTGCGATGTCGAAAAAAGACATCCGGGAGTCTATTGTCATTGAGCTGTCTGCCGACAACCAAGTAAGGGTCAACAGCCGTTCGATAAACGCCAACAAACTCTCTGAAGAACTTGGCGCGCTAGGTCAGCAAACTCCTGGTAAAAAGGTATCACTCGTTGTAGCCGAGGGCTATGAACAAGCCGCCGTCCCTGCCATTGAACGAATGAGCGCCCGGGCCGGTCTTGGCCCAGTAACAGTGGTAACACCAGATGCGCCCAAGGTCGAGCCCACCCCGGAAAAGCCGGTGGCTCCTGCAGTCGTGGTAGAGGAAAAACCAGCCCCTGCTCCCGCCGCCTCAACTTGGGAAACAGCACCCGTTGCAGCCCCGGCCCCAGTCGTGCAATCGAATGTAGTCAGAATTGATATTTCCTCTTCGACAGAATTCAAAATCAACAATGAACCGGTCAGCTACGAAGATGTGCCCCATGTTCTCAATATACTCGGCACGGAAACACCCGGCAAAAAAGTGGAAATCTACACTGAGCCAAACTTCAACCTCCGGGCTATTTCCTACGTCCGCGATGCATGTAAAAAGGCAGGCCTAGGGCCCATTGAAGGAAAATAGAGAATTAGCTGACAGGATAGTTTATTTATCTGAAAAGACACAAGAGCCTGCGAGGAAATCCACCTCTACGCTCTTGTGTCTTTTTTCGTTAATTGCAAAACAACACAGCAAACCTTACATCATTGGACACCATGCCAGAAATCGCCGATACCGCCATCCGCCTTCTCCGTGATTACACCCAGGCCCATGGGACCTCTGGATTCGAAAGCTCCGTTCGCGACATCTTTGTCCGGGAGCTTAAAAACATCGATACGCGCCTAGCCACTGACAAAATTGGCGGCGTCATGTGTGAGTTGCAAAATGGCAAAGCTGAGCCGAGAGTGATGCTCACCGCCCACATGGACGAAGTCGGATTCATCGTTCAGAATATCACGCCCGATGGGTTTATCCAGTTTGCGCCCTTGGGCGGTTGGAACGAAGGCACCCTGCAAGCCCAGCGCGTCCGGATCTTGTCCGATAATGGAAAAGAGTACATTGGGGTCATCGCATCCATCCCCAAACATTTCGCCGGAGGAGATCACGGCACTCCCGGGATTGACCGCATGGCCATTGATATTGGGGCGGTGAATCGTGCCCAGGTCGAAAATGAATTCCTGATTCACATAGGATCGCCCATTGTCCCCGACGGCCCATTCACACCACTCGCCAATCCGCGCATGTTCATGGCCAAGGCTTTTGATAACCGGGTGGGAATGGCTGTGCTTTCCCAAGCGTTGAACATGATTGGGCAAACCCCCTCGGACCTCCCGAATCAAGTCGTGGGGTTTGCCACAGTACAGGAAGAAGTTGGTGTTCGTGGCGCAGAAACCGCGTCGGCATTGGCAAAGCCAGATGTCGCGATTGTCCTCGAAGGGCCACCTGCGGACGATTCACCCGGTTTTAACCGGATAGATTCCCAAGGCCGTCTTGGTGGAGGCGTGCAAATTCGCGTATATGATCCCACGGCGATCATGAGCCAGCCATTGGTCGCACTGGCCCTCGAAACTGCCAAGCAGGAAAAGATCCCCTTCCAACTCACCGTGCG
>JAITVQ010000168.1 GCA_031285745.1 Puniceicoccales bacterium
GTAGAGGTGCATCCGACGTTATGTAGCGCAGACTTCCAGCCTGCTTTTGTGCAATAAAAGTCAGTCTTTCAGGTTTCAGTTTTTCACGTTTTTCTAAAACGCAGGCTGGAAGACTGCGCTACATAACGTCATTTTTCATTCTTCCGTTTCGGAAGAACATTGGAAGGCGAGGATTTTTCACGAAGAACCTTTCCGAGTTGCCCCGTCAGCCAGAGATAATGATCAGGAGGTTGATTCTCGTTGGTGATCCAATGGTCTCCGCTGTCTGGTGGATTCGGTGCTATCTTGAAAATGGCCGTGCTTTCATCCACCTCGTCAAACATCGCGACATAAATCATTCGTGAGCCTGCCCGGATCAATTCCGCTCCTTGTGTCCAAAAAAATGTCCCGTCACCACGGGGAATCGTTCGTCCTGGGTTTTGATTCCGCGTCTTCATGAGATTCTGCCAGCTAAAACCGGGGAAAATCACCGGGAGATAATCAATCTTCTTCTCCTTGCACCAGGCAATATCCGGTTTCTGGTGTTTCGGTAAACTTCGGATAAAATCCTCCGTGGAACCATAACGCCCCACCGCCCACGGACTGACGACATCAACGCGAGCACACAACTCCAACAATTCGGGAGAAGGCTTCGCATCACGGGTTCCGTCGCGCCAACCGAAAGTGGTTCCCAACATGATGGCGTTGCCGCCATAAATCGGATCATTCTGCAAAAACTCAACCAACCGGGGAACATGATGATTGTATTTTCGCTCGGGAAAACCAACACCCCACAAGGCAACCAGCGGTTTGTCGTTGTGATGTTGATATGCCGGATCCTTGGTAATTTTCATGCGATCAACCAGGCGTTTCCAATCGCTTACCACCATCTCATAGCCGGTTTCATCGGCCTTCCATCCGCTCAGATCATACATCATGGCCCAGGTGCGACCATGCTTGTTCGCGGAGGTTCGCACATTATCCGTCACCGCCGTCCTGAAATCATAGATTTGCGGATTGTGCAAATATGCCACGAACCGCTGCAGGAAAACCCCGTCAATTCCATACTCCCGCATCCAGCGAAAATGTCGGTCCACTGTCTCCGGATTGTAGCTACTGAACAAGGTCGCAGGTGTGCCATCACTATGGCGAAAAGAAGTCGGTTGTTTCTCCGAGGGAGAGGCCTCGCTCATATCAGGCCATGCCTCAAAAGTCACATTCCCCGGTCCCATCTTTTGACCTCCATAGTGAATCCATCCCATGCCTGCGCCATCCCCCGGAGTGGCAAACCATCCTTGATACCCTGCCATGATCTTTCCATCCAATGATGTGTTGGGGATTTTTGATGAATTGGTAGAAAGAGAACTCCCTCTCCACGGCTTCATCCTGACAAAAGCTTCCTCCCACGTTTGAGCCACCTTGCCCCGCGAGATAAATTCGTCGGCACAAAAAGAGACCGACGGCATTATCGTGAAAATTGAGAAGGCAAATAAAAAGCGAAACAGAAAAGGCATAGGGTGTTAGTATTTATCCAGCAGGAAGTGGCAATGGCAACTTCAGTAGCTATATGGATACAGGTCTCTAAATTTCAACAGGGTATAAGACTACCTTTTCCGGCGGTTGAGGACAAAAATAGTTTTCCAATAAATTGATAAGATAAACAATTCTGATTAAGATAAAAGCCTTCGTCATGAACACGGTTTTTCTGGTTCTATTATTTTTGTCCCTAGTCGGACTATCCAATGTTTTGCGTCGTTTTGTTCCATTGCCACTCCCGCTTGTTCAGATTGCCCTTGGGGCCGCCTTGGCCGCCTTGCCCACACATTATGGGATTCATGTTTCCCTGGATCCTGAGTTATTCATGTTCCTCTTTATTCCGCCGTTGTTATTTTCCGATGGATGGCGGATTCCCAAACGTGAACTGTTTCGCCTGCGTTACGGGGTTCTCATGCTCGCCTTCGGTTTGGTTTTTTTCACGGTGGCCGGAGCGGGCTATTTTATTCATTGGCTGATTCCTGCGATCTCGCTCCCTGCTGCATTTGCCCTCGCCGGGGTGCTGTCTCCCACGGATGCCGTTGCCGTGACCTCCATCACCGGCCAGTCACGCATGCCCTCCCGTTTACAGCATATTCTCGAGGGGGAATCCTTGCTCAATGATGCATCAGGACTGGTCGCCTTCAAATTTGCCTTGGCTGCGATAATGACTGGCATGTTTTCCTTCAAGGAAGCTGCAGCCAGTTTTGTTTTCATCTCTCTGGGAGGATTTGCCGTCGGAGTAATTCTTGCCCTGGCCATCGACTGGGGCCGCCATCACATTGTTCACTGGTGGGGAGAGTCTGGAGGCACGTTTATCATTCTCACCCTACTGCTACCTTTTGTGGCCTATCTGGTGGCAGAACACCTGGGGTGTTCCGGCATTCTTGCGGCAGTGGCCGCGGGAATCACGATGAATTACACGACCTTTGGTCAAGATAGCGCATTGGAAACGCGCATCCAGAATGCGGCAATTTGGGGTATGCTGGAAATGGCGTTTAATGGAATCATATTTTTGCTATTGGGACTGCAATTGCCAGGAATACTTAGCATGGCTTCATCCGATGCGATGGAGGCGGGACATAATTCGCCCTGGATTCTTCCATGGTATATACTGGCTATCACGGTGGTACTTTTTGCATTAAGGTTCTTCTGGGTGTTATGCTCGGTCAAACTCACCTTGTTTCAGGAAACCTTTAAAAAACAAAAACTGACCACTCCCTTTGGATTACGATTGATCACAGTAACATCCCTGTCGGGGGTACGAGGAGCGGTTACCTTGGCTGGGATATTGTCCATCCCTTTGCTCATGCCCGATGGGACGAATTTTCCGGCAAGAAACCTTATGGTGTTTCTGGCAGCCGGGGTAATCCTCCTGACTTTGATTATCGCCAGCTCCGGGCTGCCTTTCCTGTTGAAGAAACTAAAAATGCCGCAGGAAAGTGAAATAACTGCGGAAGTACGAACCGCCCGACGCTTCGCGGCGGAGGCAGCCGTCAAGGCACTCGAAAACGAAAAAAACAAGAAAGCTGCGGACGTTACCCAGGACACAACTTTGCAGGAAGAACTCTGTGAGCGGATCCTGGCGATTTACCAACAAAGGCTGGTCATGCTGGGAGACGACAAGGACACCATGGAGTCGGCCTTGCAGGCTTCGGAAATGGAAACCCAATTACGCTTGCTGGCAATCCGGGCGGAGCGCAGCCAGTTGATTCATCTCTACGATACACACCAGATCAACAACCAAACCCTGGATAAATTGGTCCGGGATACCGATATGAGGGAAGCGGCGCTTTCCGGGATTGATATCGGTCGTTTTTAAAACAGCTCCCTGAAAAACTAAATCTAGGACAAGAATATATACTTACATTTCCGAGTATTTTATTCTGGTTAGAAAACGCCTAACCGAACAAAACCAATTGGGTGAATCGACGAAAAAGAGCGGTCTTCAATTGGAGTGGTGGCAAGGATTCTGCACTTGCCTTATACAAGGTCCTGCAAGGACAGGAGTATGAAGTCGTCTCATTGTTGACTACCGTTAATCAGGATAGCAGCAGATCCTCAATGCACGGAATTCCTGTTTCCTTGCTGCAAAAACAGGCCGATAGTATCGGCATTCCCCTCCATCTGGTGAGTCTTGCTCCCGGAGGAGAAATGGCAGGCTACGAACAAGCCATGCAGCAGGCAGTTGATCACTTCAAGGCACAGGGCGTGGTACACTTTATCTTTGGAGACATTTTTCTGCATGACGTGAAATCGTACCGGGAGCAGAAACTTCGCCCTCACGGAATAACCGTCGTTGAACCACTCTGGGGAAAAACCTCGGCGGAGATCATGACAGAGTTTCTCGCCTCAGGATTACAGACCATCGTTGTTACCACCACTGCCGATATTCTGGATCAGCGCTACATCGGGCGCTTAATTGACAAGGATTTCATTCAAGACCTTCCTCCGGGAGTTGATGTCTGCGGTGAAAATGGTGAATACCATACCTTCTGCTACGCTGGCGGCATGTTCCGCAACCCCGTCCCTTTCGCGTTGGGTGGTCCTTTTCAGAAAAGCTTTCCCATAAAACTCAGCGACGGCAGTACCCAAAACTACGCCTATTGGTTCGCGAACTTACAGGACACCGACACATCCACTTCCTGAGACTAGAGAGAAAGGCTTTTCAAAATTGAAATGATCGTGTTTCTATAGTCCGCCCCGATGGATAATAATTGGAAAAAAGTTTTCGGAATCATCTGGGCTGGCCAGTTCTTCTCACTGCTGACCAGCAGCCTTGTCAATTTCGCCATTATCATCTGGCTCAGCATCAAGACCGGCTCGGCAGAAATGCTCGCCTATGCCGCCATCGCCGCCCTGCTACCCCAATCGATCATCGGACCTTTCACCGGAGTGCTTATAGATCGATGGAGTCGCAAACGGGTGATGATGCTGGCCGACTCTTTCATTGCATTCTGCACATTGATTTTGGCCGTTCTCTTCTGGCTGGATGTTGCCAGAATGTGGCACATCTTCATCTTGCTCGGTTTGCGTTCGGTGGGATCGGCATTTCACATGCCCGCGATGCAAGCATCTGTACCGATGCTTGCGCCAACCGACCAACTAACCCGCATCGCAGGCATCAACCAGATCATTACCTCGGTCAGCCAGATAGCCGGGCCCGCGCTCGGTGCCATGTTCATCGCCATATGGGATATAGAATATGTGTTGATGTTCGATGTCGCAGGAGCGCTGATTGCGGTCACATCGCTCCTTTTTGTAGATATCCCCGACCCTGCCAGGGCAGAAAACAAGGAAGATAATGTCCTGGGTGAGATAAAGGAAGGCGCCATGGAAATTATAAGGAACCGGGGACTGAGCTGGGTATTCCTCTTCTCTGTGCTGGTAATTTTCTTTCTGATGCCGGTAAGCGTGCTATTTCCGTTGATGACCCTGCAATACTTCGGCGGTACGGAACTTCAGGCAGGCATTATAGAAGCGATTTGGAGCGTCGGCGCCTTTTTCGGCGGAATTATCATGGGAATAAAAGTCTATAAGGTTAATCGAGTCGGGCTGATCAACTGGATGTACCTGATTTGCGGAATTACATTTTTATTATCAGGGCTTCTTCCGCCGAGTGGCTACATATGGTTTGCCATATTGACCACCATCGCCGGAGTTTCCGGTGCAGTTTATAACGCCGCCTTTACCGGCATCGTCCAAACCAAGGTTGCTCCGGCTGCACTTGGTCGCGTGTTTTCGATGTTTTATACTTTCAGCCTCATCCCCGCAATGCTCGGGCTGATCGGCATCGGGTTTTTCGCCGACGGACTTGGCCTGACGACATCTTTCATCACATGCGGGGCGATAATAATCCTCATCGGCATTATCGCGTTCCTCACGCCTTCCGCCATGCGATTAGATCGACCAAAAGAAAAAGAATAACGTTTCAACAACTCGTTAAAATGGTGGGCGTAAATTTGTTATTTTGTCAGGATTTTAGAACCGCTTAAGGCCAATCACATGGGATGATATTGATAGAGCCAAGTCTCGCTGAGTACTTGTTTTTCATGCCGGAGAAAACACCGTAACTCAACCGGATCGGTACCATCGGCAGCCAAATCAAAATAAGCGCGCCAGTGGCCCGGTACATCATCGGGAACCGCTTCCACGCGAAAGTTGGATAATTTGCCTCGTCCGGCACTGACAACTGCCTCGGGAATGGCTCCGTCAGGAAGCGCAGACAAGGGACCTCCCATAAATTCAATGACAAACTTTCTGACTCCCTCGGGACGTTGTGTGCCCGCCTGTCCACCATTGCCCAGGCGCAGGGCGACGCAACGCGCCAGTGGTCCTGCCGGTTCATCTTTCACCCAGTGCATCTTATAGCGCAGTTTATAATAGCTGCCAGTCTTGGCCGGAGCCTCGGGCACCCACATGGCAACGATATTGTCGTGTATCTCGTCATTGGTAGGAATCTCAATCAACTGCACACTTCCTTTCCCCCATTCTCCTTGTGGCTCAATCCAAAGCGTAGGCCGCCGGTCATAGTAAACTCCGTCAAGGTAATGATCGAAAACACGGTCCCGCTGGGAAAGGCCAAAGCCCCGGGGATTATTGTCCATAAATGACGAAGTAATGACACGAGGCGGGTTGTTCAATGGCCGCCAAGCACGTTCTCCTGTTCCCGTCCACAATGCCAAACCATCGGAATCATGCACCTCCGGGCGCCAGTCCAAGGCCGTCGGCTTTGCTGTCTCGGAAAACCAATACATCGAGGTCAACGGAGCCAGACCCAGGCGCTCCACATCTTGCCGAAGATGAACATCTGCCTCGACATTCATGACCACCGCAGCAGCGCGAGTCATCTCAAAGCGATAAGCTCCGGCTACACTGGGTCCCTCCAACAAAGCATAAACAACAACGGTTTTCTCTCCCGGAGCAGGTGTCTCGAAATAAAAACGGGTGAAGATGGGAAACTCTTCGTTCTTGCCGGGAACAGCGACATTTATCGCCAGCGCGCGCGCGGAAAGGCCATACTGATAGAGTTCGCCAATTGTCCGAAAATAGGATGCTCCCAGAAAGGCAACCCAGTCGTTCTTTTGCCAATCCAGCGAACCGGTGCGTTGCTCTTGAAAACGAAATCCGGCAAATCCGGAATCTGCAGAAAGCTTTCGGGCCGGAGAGTCCTTGGGCATGTCGAAATAAGAAACATCATAACGAATCTCGCGCGCTTCAGCTCCGATAACTTCGTACATCCGCACCGGAGTTTGAAAATAGCGCCCCAGATGAAAAAACGTCACAGGAAACTCGCCCGGGCCTTGTGCCCAAAGTGCATGGTCTGTTTTGAAACGAATCTTACCATGGGCGTCATAGTCAATTTGCTCCAGTACCTCGGACGAAAGAGTTCGCGGCGCGGAATACGGTTGTTTCGCCAAGGTCGATGCCTCTTTCTTCAATAGATCAAATGAAAACGGGGATGCAGGTCCCTTGTTCAAGGGAGACGCTGGCGGGTCGACGGCAAAAAGGCTCAATATGTTCAACGCAAAGTACCCCAAAATCGTCTTTATGTACATGGCCTTTCGGATGCTTTTTGCTTTCATGTCAGTATATCATGTTAGACTGTAGATAAAATAAATACAATGGAGCTACTTAGTCTATACTTGATGAAAGAATTTTCCCTTTTTGTCCAAGGCAAGGAACTTCCCTTCATTCAAATTAAACCTATTCTTAAATGAATTTAGCTCTTTGAAAATTTCGTAAGACAAGCAGTCAGACTACATAAGATGGCAAGGGAAGAAGGGCTCAAACTCTCTGCCCATAAGAAAGAGTAGTTAAATCTGCCCGCTTATGTTGATGATAAAACAGGATCAGGTAAATTTGATGGATGAAATCCCATCTGAAGATTAAAAGAATCTACGCCGACTATAGCTCATCCGATGGATACTGGGTTCTCGTGGACAGACTATGGCCCAGGGGTATCAGCAAGGAAAAAGCCAGACTTGATGAATGGAACAAAGACATCGCTCCCAGCCAGGAAACCCGGAAACATTTCAATCACGAGGACGATAAATGGGAGTGGTTCCAAAAAACCTATCTGAAGGAGTTAAAATCCAATACCACGTTCGTCCTCGAATTCTTGGACCGGATAAAGAATAAAAAACAGGTGACTCTGCTTTATGGCGCAAAAAACCCGGATCACAATCAGACTGTTGTCTTGAGAGAGTTTCTGGAAAGAAAGATGGATAAACTCCAGTGATATTCTGCTACATCTCTACTTTATAAATTCTCCCAAATGGCGGGGGAGGTGGGACTCGAACCCACGGCCAACGGTTTAGAAAACCGCTGCTCTATCCACTGAGCTACACCCCCGAAGTTTGAAATGCAGTACCTTGGCTTGGCGCTGCCGGGCTTCAATGCAAAAAATCAAGGAAGCTTAATCAACAGAGCAAGTCCTTGAAGTCGGAATAGTCCGCACTAAGTCCACCGGGAAGTCCCTTGTTAATGACCGCCACGGCATCATGGGAATGAAGCGATTCCAAGTGCGCACAGGCGATTTGGAAATCCTTGATGCGAAGATCAGAGTCCAGTTGTTCGTAAATGAGACGCGCAGCGTCTTCGACGAATTTCACGTAGGCACCATTTAACTCAGCGAAGGCCTGCTCGTCCTCCCTTTTAACCATGACCTGTGTCTCGGTCTGAAGCGCAGCCAAGCAATGCGCCTGAATATCTTCGATGGCACAATCCGTCCCCTCGGCGATTTCAGCGATGATGCGGGCCTTGGAACGTTGCGAATGGGGCACGCCAAAGATATCCCGTGTTTCCCGGGCATGCTCGGAGAGTTCCACCGAACATGGACAAGCGGAGGAATAGACGTAGTCGAAATAGATGAATTTACGGAACTGGTTGAGATCGTCGATCTGTCCCTCGTAAGCGCACTGGTAATATTGATACCCCTGCAGGTTGCTGCGCAGGCTGGTTTGCAACATGGGGTAATTGAAACTCAGCCGAATACGAGCCCGGCTACTACCGAGGTCGGTTTTGTAATGATGCAGGATTTCCTCAAGGATTTCGGGAGAGAACACCCGGTCCTTGTAGTTGTAGAATCCGCGCATCACCCGCGACATATTGATGCCCTTGTGGTCGGCAGCCAGAGAAACGGTACCAGTAACGGAGGTTTCCAGCGACACGGGTTCCCCCGTACGAGTGCGATAACGCAATGGAAGCCGGAAGTTGGAAATACCCACCTGCAAAATAGGAACATTGGCTCCCTGAATCTGGGAGGCGTCGGTGTTCTGCATATCGGGCAGGCTATCGCGATACGATTCGGTAACTTGAAATTTAGGATCGTAAATACGGGCGGGCGCCCGGTTGGCTGAACTGACTGAACGCGAACTCATGATGCAAAGAAGAGCGATTTATTGATGATACGGCCCAAAGCTATACCAAAAATCGCCTGTGGCAAATTATGCCTGTGGCCATTGGTAAAAAAAGTGCCCCTGGCCGCGGGCCAAAGGCACCTAAAAGAGTGGAGCCACTTGCCAGACTCGAACTGGCGACTTTTTCATTACGAATGAAACGCTCTACCAACTGAGCTAAAGTGGCAACGAGCGGCACCGTAGAAACGACTCCACCAAAGGCAAGTTTTTTGCTTGGGGGTTGAAAAAACTCCCCGGAATGAAATAAGTCTTTGCCCTTCTCACCATATTCGAAAGATAATTTATTTTTCATTAACATATCAAAACCCACATCTTCATGCGCGCTGCACTTATTGCCAAACAATTCAATGTCCAGGGGCGTCTCGTTACCGTCGAGCAATTTGGCTCCGGGAACGTCAACGACACCTATCTGGCGATTTTTCGAACCACTTTTTCCGAAACACGTTTTATTCTCCAGCGGATTCGCAAGGCCGTTTTTCCCGAGCCTGCCAATATTATGCATAATATGCGCATTATTACCGACCATTGCCACGCGAAGCTGGAAGCCGAGGCGGATCGTTCAGACCGGATCTGGCAATTGCCCAAAATCATCGAGACCAAATCCGGGGAGGATTTCGCGATCGACGGGGACGGCGAGCTCTGGAGAGCGATCACGCATATCGCAAGTGCTTCATGTTATGAGAAAGTGCAAAACCCGGAGCATGCTTATGAAGCCGGTTATGTATTGGGACATTTCCAACGCCTCCTCAGCGACATCGACACCAATCAGTTGGTTTACACGCTGCCCGGTTTTCACGTCACCCCCGGCTATTTGAAGAAATTGGATGACGCATTAGACACCGCCGAGGGGCGCGAACGATTGGAAAGCTCCTCAGAGGCACGCCGATGCATGAAGTTTGTCGAGAACCGCCGTGAACGATGTTATGTCCTGCAACAGGCAATCGAGAAAGGTATCCTGCCCCTCCGCCCCACCCATGGTGATCCCAAGGTGGGAAATATCATGATCGATGAGGCCACCGGAAAAGGAACCTGTATCGTCGACTTGGATACCGTGCAACCGGGATTAATCCACTACGACATCGGCGATTGCATGCGTTCCTGTTGCAATCCCGCAGGTGAGGACGCAACAGACCTCGGCTCGGTGTTTT
>JAITVQ010000079.1 GCA_031285745.1 Puniceicoccales bacterium
CACTATATTTTTCCCGATTGATAGAGATCTTAGCTAGCATCAAACACCACCTTCCCAACACTGCGGTGCATATGCTTTCAAACGGAAGACGATTATCTCGACTTGCCCATGCTCGACGCATTGCACAAGTCGGACTTTCCGATTTCATGATCGGAGTTCCGCTTTATGCAGATGTCGCGGCCATTCATGATTTCGTGGTGCAAGCAAAGGGCGCATTTGAAGAAACTATTTTCGGAATACTCAATTTGGCCCGTGTGGGAATCCGGATTGAACTAAGAATAATTGTCCACCGGGAAACCTATGCCCATCTACCACGATTCGCCCAATTTGTTGCCCGCAACCTCCCGTTTGTTGACCAAGTGACATTTATGGGATTGGAGCTGACAGGATATGCGCGGTCCAATTTGGATGCCCTGTGGATTGATCCTTTCGAATATCAGAATCAACTAGAAGAGGCCGTCGATTTACTCGATTGTGCAGGGATTCATGCATTAATATTCAACCATCCATTATGTGTATTGAGTCCCAGCCTGCATAGTTTTTCTCGACAGGCGATTTCGGATTGGAAAAACATATATTTTCCCGAATGCGGCGGTTGCGGAAAAAAAGCCGATTGTGGCGGTTTTTTCGCGTCATCCTCCCTGCGGCATTCAGAACATATCAAACCGTTCTAGATTCACTACAAGGGATACTGTTATCTTCGGGTTTGTGTCTTCTTTGGCGCAGACAAAATGATCAGGAGGTAATTCTATTAGGGTGGTATTGGACCTCTCACCCAGCACGTATGCCTTTGCGGTTCTTGTTCGTCAGGCCAGTGCTTTGCCTTGGGCTTCCTTCCCACGCGCACCTCACGATGTCGCAGTTGCCCTCCGCTAGACCTTCCTTCTGCCAGGCGGTCAACAGACTTGTATGTGTTTTCCTTTCTTCTCATACTCACTGTCCAGCAAGCTTGCCATTGCCTACGGTGCCGATGAATGCACTGTCGAGGGCGCAGGCATCTCAACCGATGTTGGCATAAGCCTTACTGCTGCGGGAGTAGGCATTGTCAGGAGTTTGGCAACTCGCGCCACCTCCGTCGCATACCTCACGGATGCGGAGAGAGGAGCCAAAATAGGCCAGTCTGGTGTCGTTGGCGGTGATTACGGAGTTTTTGCATTGGAGACATCCAAGGCGCCTCAAACCACCCTCAGGAAATCTGCTGCGACGACAATTCTGTTCAAGGAATTGAGCGTCTCGGTGGAAATTACGGGCGGGGCGGCACAGGCCTTTCGTCCCGCTCCCATGATCGGGCCTGTTTCGATCTACCGTAATCTCGCAGGGCAAATGTCCACGACCCTCGGCGTAGCCGAAACATCCACGCAAACGGTCAAAGCCGGACAGATTGTGGCCAATGGTGTTGTGCGCACCGCCACTGTCGGAGAGAAGTTCGCGGCACTGCGGCACACCGCAGTGCGTTCTTTTTCCAGACATAGGCATCCATGCGGCAAAAATCTTCAACGAGGCAGACCTTATAAACGACTGCCCGTGACTCTTTGAACAGGAATCCGATTTTACCGGAAAATTGAATTTCAAAACAAGCAATCTCGACTACTACCATGATCATTGCGGCCTTATGCAAGGCGATGAACTCATAGAAAAATCATGAATACCCAAATGTATAAATATAACACCGGGGAAATAATCTCAAAATTATCCCCCTAACCCGGATATATTTATTCCGATGGCAATCGTATTCCCCCTTGGGCCAGTCTATGCTAAGAAGTTCTCTTGGATTTTGATCATCCCAATGACATGTGGCTTCCCCCTCTTTTTGGGATCACTCCGGTTGCCGGGGCGCAATGCTCCTCGGCTGGAATGGTTCCTCGTAATCATGCACCTTATGCATGGAATCGCATTTTGCGATTTTCTTTTGGTGGGTCGCCCAGCCTTGGGATTGAACATAATAGGCGCGCTTCTCACCCGCGACCCAGTGGACTTGGATTTCGATGAAGTGTGTGACTAGCTTTGGGTAAAGTAGTGGCGTAAATGGATAAACTTCCAGCATGAATTATCATTCAGGCAGCCGCAGTTTCCAGAATGTATTCAACGCGCTTCCTTCCGTGGATGCCCTGATCACTATTCCCATGTCAGGCGGCACCAAATCATCCCCATAATCCGCCATGATGTCCTGCCCGAAAAGCTTCCATCCGTCCGCACGATGGCAATAGGTAGCCGTCGCCGATTTATTATAGCTCCGCCAATCGTGATGATAAAAATACAGCTGGTCTTTCCGTCGTAAAGGACTTGGGCTTGTCATGAACGCGGGTATCCCAGAGAGGCTCAAATCCCTTAATTGAATTGGAACTAAGATCCCTACCATTTGACAGATATTACATCAACCGGAGCCTATGACGGTGACATCAGGCAGTTTGCAGTTCAGATAGGAAGCAGTGCAGCACACACGGGAACAATTCTTATTGATAATTTAACTGTTGCAAACGGAATCACACCTATCCCGGAGCCATCGACGTATGCTTTTGCTATAGGGATTTTTGCCCTTGGGGCAGGATTGGTTATTCATCGCCGAAAGAAAAGCTAAGCGAACATTCTAATTTGAGCCTCCTTATTAATTGGGGAGGTTTTCTGTGGTTGTTTTATCAGAACTTATTAAAATATAAAACTATATGAAAAAGACTTGTGAGCAATATACGCTAGGGGAGGAGTACTGGCACAGTGCGACACACGGGGTGGGAATTTTGCTGAGTATCGCAGGCTTGGCTGCACTTGTGAGGCAAGCAGTCTTGCATGGGGACACATGGTGTGTGGTCGGAGTCTGCATTTTCAGCAGCACACTGATATTGCTCTACTCGTCTTCGACGCTCTACCATAGCTTCCACAACAAACAGATTAAACGGTTCCTGCGAAAATGTGACCATGCTGCCATCTTCCTGTTGATTGCGGGAACATATACGCCGTTTTTGCTGGTCAACCTACGCGGAGCATGGGGATGGAGCCTGTTTGGCGTAATTTGGAGTATGGCGTTGGTGGGGATTATTCTGAAGTTCTGGTTTGCAGGGCAATTTCACTTAGCCTCGACAATAAACTACATCAGTATGGGCTGGCTAGCCTTGATTGCCCTGAAGCCCATGCTGGAATCGGTGTCCGCCTCGGGAATGTGGCTGCTTTTTGCTGGGGGGTTATGCTATACGGGCGGAGCCACTTTTTACATGATGAAAAAGGTGTAATACCACCATGTTGTCTGGCACGTTTTTGTGATGGCCGGAAGCCTTTGTCACTATTTTGCGATTATGAATGAGACTATACCGGATTGATTCGGCCAAATTCAAAATTGTGAAAAAGAGGGGCAGTAGTCATCTCTATACTACTACCCCTCTAGTCGTTGCTTAATACACTCCGCTCTTCCACCATCCCGCCTAATCAACGGAATGTTGCTGATGCGGAAAACCAGCAACGTTATGCTGTATTATAGTATTATTCTGGGCGAGCCAAAACTAACGGTTAAGGAAAAATTAACCAAACAAGAGCTGAGAAGCCTTTTGAGATTGAGCCTGAAAGATGGTGATGGGGCAACCGTCACAGGACGCCCGGATGCACATGGTGGGATCGCGCCGCAGCAATTCGGAAACTGGAAATCAGTTTACACCCGACACCGATGCTGGTGTAAGAACGAGCTGTGGACGCACACACTGGGCAGGCTTGCAAAAATGCGCGTTGGCAAAAAGCCGACGCATCAATTGTATTGCACCATCGCGACAAGGCTGCCAGTTTAATGATAATTTTGCGACGAACTGGGAGAGGCATGGCATGAATCTACCAATGGGGCATCTTTTCGACTGGATTGCTTTTTCTTTCCAACAAAAAGTCCACTCGGGACCCAAGTGGACTATCTGGATTCCATCTAACAACCACACCCACGATATTAGGATGGTTTGGAATCAGACGCATGAATTGAAAATAACAATGAGGATAAAATGCAAAACAGAAACTGGATTCACAGGGTATTTTTCATGTTACGGGTTGGGCTTCTCGCCTGTTCCTTATTTTTTGGTATAAAATCTAACAGGAAACAAATTGAACTATGTTGAAAACAAGAGATTTTCGTTATGAGTTGGAGTGATGAAAACGCATAATAGATTGCTGTTTGGGATATATTGACATTCGTAATCAAGTAGAATGCTAAAAGTATAAAATTGGTTTCATCTGTCGTTGGATAAAGAGGATTTCACTGATTTTATGAGTGCCCCGCCTTTCGATTATTCACGGCATTCAAGGAATTACTCGACTCGACCTGCTCGTCTGCGTTCCTCCTTGAGTGCCGTTCTTTTCTCGCGGCTATCGGGCACACTCTATGTGACCTGCTTATTACCGCATGCTCTGTATTATAATCAGAGTTGCTTTTGGGACGGCGAGCGGCTCCGTCCGCCCGCGTCTTCCTTTCCTGTTTTTACCGCGTGCCGTTTTCGCCACAATGGAAACCGGGATTTGTGCTCGCGCTGCCGGAGCAGCGAACCAGCCCCTGAATTGTGCAGGAGATTGGCACAAAGAAATCATGGGAGCCACACTTGCTCACGACAACAACTGGCAACCGGGCATTTTACCCTGTTTTGTAAGCTGAGGGCTTGCCGCATCACCATCTGACCACCGTTGAAGACTGGGA
>JAITVQ010000238.1 GCA_031285745.1 Puniceicoccales bacterium
ACGGTATCCGCCTTGTCTCCGACCAGGCGACCGCTGCCCGTCACCGTGGCGACCAGGGGTGAGTAACGGTTTTTTGCTTGAAACCCGTTGGGGTATGCCCCGCTTCGGTCTGCGGCATAGGTCGTGCTCCGGACTGTTTTTTCATAAGTAGTCCAAGCCGTGCGAAAGTTCTGCGGCGAGTAGTCCATCCCCCAATCCACCCCGTTTACACTTGCGAGGGTGATGGGATAGATTTTGTCCCGTTCGAGGACGTTTTCCCATTGCTCGACCCGGAAGGGAGTCTCGCTGTTGACGGGAACGGCCAGCGTATAGGTGCCGACCTTTATGGTGCCACCGGATTCTCCCCGGTAGGTTTTGTGGCCGAGGGCATATCCGGTTTCCTGAGTTGGCGCGGGGGTTGTTGCAGAGAGCGTGAGGGTTGACTTGGTGTTGTCGGTGACGGCGGTGACGACCTGGAAATCCGGCGTCCCGGCAGGAATATATTCGCCCCGCGGGACATAGCTGTCCGCCTCGGGGAAGAAGGGATTCGGGGTGACGACGGTGCCGATGCCCTGCGAGGGATCGTAGGTCTCGCGACCCGGTGCCGCGCCGGGGTCGTTCGGGTCGTAGGGGTCGGTGCCGTTGAGCCGTTCCTGATAATCGGGAATGCCGTCCCCGTCGCTATCGACAAAGGTGCCGTCGCCCCCGGTAACCCGTACCCGGAAGAAGCGCGCTTTTTCCGTGGGGTCGGTGCGGACGATGCATGTCTCCCAAGTACCATCGGCGGCGATGGTTTCCACCCGCGTGTGGGCCACCACAGTCCAGTTGCGCAGGTCGGTGCTCTCCTCGGGGAGGTAGGCGATATCTGCATAGGCCCAGTTGCGGTAGAAACGGAAGACCGGCTGCCGGGCGGAGTCGTGGATCATCGCCGGGAGGAAACGCCGGTCCCCGGTGCCGTTGAACAACGGATCGCTGCCGAAAGCGTACTCGACCAGGTTCGTCATGCCGTCGTGGTCCGGGTCGGCGCTCGGCGCCGAGGCGTCAAGGCCGGGCCATGCATAACCGCCTCGCCAGTCGGCATAAACCACCTGGGCCTGCGCATCCGGGGAGAACCAGGCCAGCATCCAGCCGCACGCCAGAAACAGGGTAAAGAGATGGGGGCGCAACATATTGTGTGTTCATATAGTAGTGTGTTTTTAATTGGCGAGAATATTAAATTGTAGATATTTTACCAATATTGGTGTTTCGCTCAAGTGAGGATCAAGGGGATGCAATAGGGTTTTGAAAGTACAAATAAGGAGAGAACCGCGGATTTCGCGGATATGACAGGATGGGGAGTAATTAAGAATTAAGAATTAAAAATTATGAATTAAGAATGAGACAGAGTTAGTGAAAAGATAAATGAGAAGAAAAAAATCTGCCATTCAAGACTCTGTGTTAGAGAATTTCCATATCCTTTTATCCGTGGTTCTCCCTCTCTGCTCTAATTTTCCTGTCAAATGACCCCGTCTGATACCTAATCAATTGCCGGTGGGAGTAGCAAAACAGGCGGACATGCCCCTTTCGTCCGCGAACGATGCCATGAAGTACACTGTACGTGTAATATTCCTCCATGAACAAAACCACCATGTACACTGGACATGGTACTTCTGACAGCGACGAAACCATGAATGTCACTGCACGTGTCATAATCCTCCATGGACGAAAGCATGAAGTACACCGTACATGACACTTTCCTTCGCGGACGAAACCATCATGTACACCGGACGTGTAACATTCCTCCATGAACGAAACCACCAAGTACACTGGACATGGCCCCTCCGACAAAAAACAAACCATGAATGCCACTGTACGTGTCATATTCCTCCACGGACGAAACCATGAAGTACAGTGGACATGGCCCTTTTGTTCGCGGACGAAAGGACCATGTCCGCTGCATTTCAGACCTTCATTTGAAAACAAGATCACGAAACACCATGAACTCGGTGTTTTTTCGAAACATGCCTCAGGGAACGGTCTCTGTTGGTAATAGGGAAAAAATGCATTTTAACGCTTGAGCAACGAACGTTTGTTTGAACCCTTGGAGGTACGATGAGTTTTTCGAGTTCTACTCCTTCTCCTGAATCCAGTCAGAACGTAAAAGAACGCCTGCTTGCGGTTGCCGGGCCACTATTTGCCAAACACGGCCGAAATGGTCTTTCGGTCCGCCAAATCACGGCCGAGGCAGACGCCAACCTCGCGGCAGTCAATTATCACTTTGGCTCCAAGGACGGTTTGTTTCACGCTGTTTGCCTGCAACATGTCCGCCGTCTTAATGAAACCAAGCTGGCCGCATTGGAAGCTGCTGAAAAAGCCGCTGCGCCCGCCCCGCTCACCCTTGAGCAAATTCTCGATTGCGCTGTCCGCCCGATGGTAACCCTGCTGTCGAACCCCAATTCCGATCATCTCCTGATGGCTCGCATGATTATGAATGAATTTCAAGACCCCCAGTCCCCTTTCGCCAAATTAATGCGCGACGAACTGCAACCAGTCTCAGGCCGCTTCATCGAGAAAATCATGGAGATTCTTCCGGGAGCTTCGGAAAACGGCATTGCCTGGGGTTATTTCTTCTACTCCTGCACCATGATGCACGTCATGATGTCATTGGACAAAATCCCCTGCCTCTATCCGAGATTATCCATCCCCAAAGATTCCGAGGAGACGATTCAAAAAGTCGTCACCTACGGGGCAGCCGGGCTGAGGTCGCTGGCTGGCGCAACCCAAGAGCACTGATTCACTGTTTCCATAGTACCAATATACTATGGTTAAACTGGGAATTTTCTCGAAACCGCAGACGTCTTGTCCTGTTTAGGTAATCCATGGATCGACGTTACTTTATAAACACCCTGGGTGCAGTAGGCAGCCTCGCGCTAGTTGATGGCCTGGCCCAAAAACTCTATGGAGCAGAGCCTGAGCCATCCAATGCCGAAAAGTCCGGCATCCTGCCTTATCTGCAAAACCCGGCTCCTGATGGCATGACGATCTGTTTCCTCTCGCTCAATGCCAGTGATGTAAAGGTACTGTGGAGCAAGGGTACTGCCTCGCCTTCGACATCGGTAAACGCCACCAGTCTCAAGATTCCCAAGACTACCTGGACCATCTGGAAGGCCCGGATCAAAAACCTCTCTCCCGGAACCAAGTATTCGTATAAGGTTTCCTACAAGGAAGGTGGGGTCGATAAAACTTCCGCCATCTATACCTTTACGACATTCAACCCCAAGTCACCCGAGGTGAACGCCGTGGTGTTCAACGACGTCCACGACAGAATTCCCGTGCTTGAGGCATTATTAAAACAGATCAAGCCATCCGACTACGATTTCTCCATTTTGCTGGGTGACATGTGGAACGATCCCAACCCCAGCAAGAACGCAACCCGGGTATTCGAGACAATGGAAGCCTATGTGCGCCTGCTTGACGCGTCCAACAAGCCCATGCTGTATATGCGCGGCAATCACGATACGCGGGGCGGATTTGCCGGTGAATTGAGTTACCTCTTTGATCTACCCAACAACGATCCTACTGCAAAATTTGCCGACCAGGATGCCTACTATGACTTTCGGACCGGACCGGTCTGGTTTATCGCTCCTGACGCCGGGGAAGATGGAGATAAACGGCAGGAGATGTTCCAACGCTATCGAGAACGCCAAGTCGGCTGGCTCCAGAAAATCTTTGCCGAAAGCCCAGACCGCAATGCCCCCTGGAGAGTCGTGGCAATTCACATTCCTCTTTATAACAGCAGTTGGTGGGATCAACCGGATGCCTTGAAACGATGGGAGCCATCTTTGAACAAGGCCAACATCGACGTAATGATCGCCGGGCATGACCATGCATGGAGAAACCTGGAAAAAGGAAAAACCTATACCCGCAAACGAAAAACCAAGGAAGGAGAGCAAATTGAAGACAAGGTTACTCCTCCTTACCCGGTGTTGATTGGCGGCGGCCCCAACCTCAAGGGGGGAGAAGTGGGCACTGTCATGGTCATCAAGGCTGATGCCAAACGCTTAAAAATCGACCTCGTTAACACCGAAGGAAAAACTCTTTCGAAGGTGGATTTGAAGAAGTAAATTAACTTCAAACCAGCATCCCCGCTAAATCAAAACAGCCTCCTGATTGGAGGCTGTTTTGGTTTAGCAAAGACAAATGAATGATTTACACATTCATATCTTCCCAACGGCGAGCCATACGGGAGTAGATAAATAAAGCTATGCCTGAAACAATCCCAATAGCCGCAAACGGCAGCCATAAACTGTACTGAGGATCGTAAGTATTCCAAAGCAACTCATTCACCTCCTGCGTGCTTTTGCCCAAAACGGTTTTCAAAGTCTCAAAAGCCTCGGGTCGCGAAACACCGGTAACCTCCTCCAGCATGGAAACATCCCCATCCCAAGTCTTGCCTGTGCCGGCGAGGATATTGGTTTTTTCTGCGAGATAGCGTTGTGCCAGCATGGCCTTCTCCCCGAGATTCCCGTAAAGATAACCGGAGAGAGCTGCGCCACCCATAATGCCAAGACCTGCCGGAATATTCAGATAGCCAAGATAAAGGGCCTTTTTGCCAGGAGGAGCAATGAGTGAGAGAAATTCGCTCTTCTTCGGACCAACCGTCATTTCACCGAGCGAGAAGAACACAATGCCAAAGGCCAGAATGTAGACATTCATGGTCAGGCCGGCAATGAGCAGACCGATCGTCACAGCCACCATCCCGATGAGCATGGCGGAAAGTGTCTTCATCTTGCGCGTAACCCATGCCATCGGGACAACCCCGATGATAATGCAAAGTGAATTAATGCTAAGCCAGATCTGTTGGGGAATGTGAGCCTTTTCTCCACTGCCCGAAACCAGCATTTTAGAAATCGCCGAGGGGAAAGTGTCCTGCACCCAAGTTGCGATATGCGCGCTGTTCATCCAGTCTGCGATAAAGTTCGGCTGCATATCCCAAAGCTGCATCATCATCATCCAGAAGCCGGTCATGATGATAATCCAGGAAAGCAACCGTGGCTCGAGGATATTGGTAATCGTGCGCCACAGGACAGAAAGTATGCTTTCTGTCTTGGAAGCCCCCGATTCGACATCTTTCATGAAAAAGAGCGCCACGAGATTAAGGACAATAACACCTGCGCAAACCAAGAAGAGGTTCCGCCAGGCTTCCGCTGAATGCTCCCCGATGGCCAGCCAACCGGCCGCGCCAACCAAAATGAGATTCGGCAAATAATGGCCGATAAATGCGCCAACATTGACAACCCAATAAAAGACCCCCCATCCCACCGAAGAATTCTCTTTCGTGAGCGTATTGCCAAGTGCCCCCTGAATGGCCGGCTTAAATAACGAAGTCCCTCCCGCAAGCACACCGACCGCGATCATAAACGACCAGAAATTCGAGCGATCAACGGCAGCTTGATGTAAACGTACTGCATTACCGCCAAAATCATCAATATTGAGCGTATAATTTTCGAAGAATGTCGTAAGCCAGTTCAAATCTCGCATGAATGCCAAACAGATATATCCCAATGTCATTGTGGAAAGCGCCCAGGCCAACGAGCGTCTGTAACCAAAACGGTCGGCCAGTCCTCCGGTGACAATCGGGAGAAAAGACTGAATAAATGCCCAAACGGCAAGAATCGTACCACGATCCACCTGCGTCAAATGCAGCCCGCCGGGCTCATCCGCCTGGGCGATATAAATGGCAACCATCGCGCGAAGAGTATTATACGCGAGACGTTCGCCCATCTCGATGACATTGATCGTCCAAAAATTCTTCGTGAATTTCTTTGAGGGCTTGGGTTCGATTTCCGCAGCAACAGCGGCTTCAGGGGAGGCAACATCAGACATAGGGCCTTTTCATGTGGGGAAATGACTTCGTTGGGGCAAGGCTGAAAGGAATTAATTTTACCGATTTGAATGTTTAGAGGGCCTTTTTGCCACTCAGGGCTCCTCCATATCCCATTTCATTAGATTTCGTCCCCAGTGCTATTAAACCAACAAAATCCGTTCGAATTTTCATAACAGTGGAGATTTTTGTATCGCCGTTTTTCACCCGCCTTGCAGCGTTTAGCAACGCTATGAACCCAGTTTCATTCAACAACACCGTCTTGCGCGACGGCCACCAATCCCTCGCTGCCACGCGCATGTCCATCGGGCAAATGACCCCGATCGCGCCTTTGCTTGATACCATGGGCTTTTCGCGCCTCGAAACCTGGGGCGGCGCGACCATTGACTGCGCCCTGCGTTTCCTCGGTGAAAATCCCTTTGAGCGTCTTGCCACGCTCAAGAGCCTAGCCAGTAAGACCCCGCACATGATGCTCCTGCGCGGTCAAAATCTGGTCGGCTACAAG
>JAITVQ010000256.1 GCA_031285745.1 Puniceicoccales bacterium
CAGACCCGGGGAAACGCCGCTGGTTTCGGTGCGTAATGTGCATCGCGTCTTCGGCAATGTTCACGCGGTAAAGGGTGTGTCGTTTGACATATACAAGGGGCAGGTGGTCGGTTTTATCGGTGCCAATGGTGCCGGAAAAACGACGACAATGCGTATCATGGCGACCTTGGACGAACCGAGCGGAGGTACTGTCAGCATCGCTGGTTGTGACTTGCGCGACGACCCTCGGGCGGTTCGGGCTCGCATCGGATGGATGCCCGACGCCTACGGCACCTATGACAACATGACCGTATTGGAGTACCTTGATTTCCATGCCCGGGCCTTTGGTTTGAGAAAACACCTGCGGGCCGAGCGTATCGCGGATATCATGGAGTTTGCGGAGTTGAGCCCCCTCGCGGACCGGATGGTGAACAAGCTATCCAAGGGGATGGGGCAGCGCGTCTGTTTTGGCCGGATGCTGTTGCATGACCCGGAATTTCTTATTCTCGACGAACCGGCTGCCGGCCTTGATCCCAAGGCGCGCATTGAGTTCAAGAATCTTGTTAGGCTTCTTTCCGCGCGGGGCAAAACACTATTCATCAGCTCGCACATTCTCTCCGAGTTGGGAGAAATGTGTGATTCGCTGCTCTTCATTGATAATGGGCAATTGGTTCACCATGGATCGGCGGAAACACTCAAGTCGGGAGCTTCCAACGGGGTGGCACTCTATTGTGTGTTGGTGGCCGAAAATCCGGAGAAAGTGGCGGAGTGGGCAACCATACAACCGGGCTGGGAGTCCATGGAAATTTTGCGCAATGGAGTCCGCCTGCGTTGTTCGTTGGAAAATCCGGTTGATATCAGCAACTCACTTCGCCGGATGCTTCAAGATGGAATCCCGGTTGTGGATTTTCACCGCGAGGAACGACGACTGGAAGATGCCTTCGTGGAAATGATCAAGTTGAGGAAGGAGTAATCAATGGCTGCATCCTCCCTGCCTCCAGTCCCTGTTCCAGCCGTTCCCAGGGATTTTCCGGACCGGATTAATCCGATTATCGTCAAGGAAGTTCGCCAAGGGTTGCGTGGATATTTCTTTGTAGGCGGATTCATGCTATTGCACCTGGTCTTGGTCATGTGGGTGTTTTTTGCGGGAGTATCCCAAACATCATCCGGTGGTTCATCAGGGGCTGATTTTGTTTTCTGGGTTATTTTTGTGGCAGGACTGTTTACCCTGACAGTGCGCATGCAGGGAAGCGTCCGGGGTGAGCAGCGGGCCAATACGCTGGAGTTACTTCAACTCACGCAACAAACCCCGTGGAGAATTGCGACGGGGAAGTGGAGCGCGAACATGATGCTGGCGCTGCTTTTTATCGTTAGTCTTTTGCCCTACGGGATGCTTCGTTATTTCGTCGGCACTTTCAGTCTGGTTCCCGATGCGGTTGCCATCCTGTGTTTGTTTTGCGCCACGGGGGTGTTCTCCGCTCTCTACCTTTATGCCTCATGTCTCCCGAAGGGGATTGGCATTGTCTTGAACATCGTATTGGGAGGAATCGCTGCTGCAGCTGTCTATGGCGCAATGGAACTATTCCAGGGCACGAGTACAGGGTTGCGAGGAGTATTCAGCACCAATGCCATATCGCATATTGTCGGCGTAATCGGAGGAATTGTTGGCTATAGCTTGCTCTATATTCTCTTGTTTTTGTTCATGACTGCCGGACGGGTTGCCCTGGGGACGGAGCAGGTTGCCTTTCGCAAGCGACTGATTGGGTGGATCATTTTGCTGCCGGTTATCGGTGCGGCCATTTTCAATGCCGACAAGAGTCTTATCGCGATATTGATGTTTGCCTGCTTCCCGGTGCTGTTGATCGTGCTGGATGCCATCCTGACCCCTACGTCTGCATCGGTTCCCGTCTTTTCCGCCTTTGGCCGGCGAAAAATTCTCGGACGCGTGGCCGTCTTTCTTTTCGGTCCCAGCCAAAGTTGCGGCATCCTGTATGCGATTATTACGTTGCTGATGTTCCTTTGGATTCCTTTTGGGAAACTGGCGGATGGCGGCAGTGACTCTCCGGCTATCATTCTTGCGGTTATCAATAGCTTTCTGCTTCCCCTGGCGTTGGCCCAGCTTTTCTCGGGACAACTGGGCAAGTTTCCCCTGTATATTCGGTATTGGGGGTTCTACGCCTGCCAGTGGCTTTTTCTTTTGATCTGTTATGTAGTGGGGAATGTTTTAACATTCGCTGATTCCAAACTGATTACCTGCATATCGCCGGCCGGAGTATTTATGAATGCCTCGGGGTTGACATGGTTCGTTCCGACTGCCTTTTCCGTGGTTCATCTGGTTTTCATCCTCGCGGTGCTGGGGGGATTTTTGCTCCGGGATTTATCGGCGGTGAGAAAAATGCTCAAGGGAGAGCGGGCTGATATTCCTGCAATTTGATCAGGCCTATGACCGCGGATCCCTCATCCTCTGTTTCATCTCTCTCCGATTTCCCGGATTGGGTTGGGCCGATGTGGGTGAAGGAGCTTCGGCAGGGACTCCGGCGAAACCTATTTTTGATTAATTTTTTGCTGCTGCATTTTACCATGTGCAGCTGGGTGGTGTTTATGGCATTGGGGGATGAGGATTTTGTCAACGAAGCGGGAGAACCTTTTTTTTGGGTAATTCTGGTCTTGGGGTTGTTGATGATTCCGGGGCGTGCGCTTTGGATGATCAGCAGTGAAAAAAAAGCCCATACGTTTGAATTGATTCAGCTTTCCAGCCTGTCGCCCTGGCAGATTGTTTTTGGCAAATGGAGCGCCCTTGTGTCGCAGGCATTGCTGCTGACGGTAAGTCTTTTGCCATATGCGTGCATCCGGTATTTTTTCGGAAAACTGCATTTGGTGAATGATTCATTGGCGATTGCGGTCATGATGGGGGTTGCCGCCATTCTTACGGCTTGCGGGATCATGATATCCACGCTGAACAAATATGGGGTTATCTTGTCGATACTCGCCTGCGTGATTGTGGCGCCGTTTATTTTGCCGTTTTTTTTCATGGGGTTAATCGGCTTTATCAGATATTTTCAGATAGATTATGCCGTGATGGGCGTGGTTCTTATTCCTTTTTATGCAGTACTCTATTCACTGATGATTTTGAATTTTGCCACCATTGCCATCTCCCGGCAGGTGGAAAATAATTCGTCCCGTATGAAGATTTTAGGCTGGCTGGCCTTGTTGCCTGCCTTGCTGTCGGTATTCATTGGTGGTGGGGGATGGGAGTTGCCCATTATTTTGGCAGGTACCGGGGTGCTGGGGGTGATTGTGGTCATTTTCTACTCATTAAGCGCGCCGACTCTCCCTAGTTATCAAGCTGAGGCTGCTTTTCGGCGCTATGGTTTTTGGGGCAGGAAAGCCGCATTGTTTCTGGCACCCAGCAATGAGTCGGGGGCAAGAAATTCGATATCACTGGCTTTGTTGCTGGTGGTCAGTTTTCTGCTCCCGTTTTGGATTTCCTGGACCGAATTGCCGTCACCGATTGCCGCCAGTTGGTTTTTCATCTGCTTTTTTGCCGGAGTCCTGCTGCCTTGGATTCCAATTCATTTTATGGGACAATGGTCAATTTCCCAGAGGTCTCCGGAATTATGGTTCATCATGGAGATTTTTTTGACAGTCTATACCATGGGTCTTGTTGCAGTGTTTATGGGTATGGAGACCCGGTGGCTAAGCGTGGCGGTTAGCACATCGCCGTTTGGCTCGCTTTTTCTCACTGCCGTGAAAAAGGAAATTCTGCCGGAGTCCGTGGTGTTCATTATTCTTCAATGGGTGTCGATTATGCTGGTCATGTGGCTTCGCCGACCACCCAAAATCGAGACTGCAACATTAGGACAACAGGAGGGCGTCGTATGAACGGGCTCTTTCGTGGAAAAATTTTGCCTGCAAAGGACACCTGCCTGGATACCCGGCAGCTTTTTTATCCGAATATAAACTTGGAAACTGTTTTACATGGGAGCTTCTGAAAAATCTATTTCCATTCCATTGGATTTCCCCGATTGGCTGAGTCCAATGGTCGTGAAGGAAATCCGCCAGGGATTGCGTGGCTGGGTCTTTATTTCACTGTTTTTGGTGTTGCATCTGTGCCTGCTTTCGTGGGGGTGCCTGACCCTTGCGGCAAACAGAAACGAGGGTAGGGGTGGAGATCATTTCTTTTGGTTCATGCTGGTTGTCGGGATGGTGGCCATTGTCGCGCGGGGAATTTTTGCCCTGCAGTCCGAACGGAGTGAAAATACATTGGAGTTGCTGCAAATCTCAAAGCTATCCGCATTCCGGGTGGTTTCCGGCAAGTGGGTCGCATTGATGATGCAGGTTGCGGTTTTTCTGATCAGCCTGCTCCCTTATGGCATTTTGCGTTACTACTTCGGGTCTTTTAATGCAGGGATTGATGGAAAGATATTTTTATTTGTCACTGTATTGGCCTCGGTGTTTGCCGCCCTCGCGGTATTTCTTTCCTGTTTGAAAAAATGGATTTCCTGGCCTGCCCTGTTGCTCGTGGGAGGGGCTTTGATTGCCATGATGGTTAATAATGGAGTGAGGTTTGATCGTACCCCTTGGCTCTTTTTTATCGGGATCACTGCGCTGGCTTTGGTTTATGTTCCCTTCTTTATTTACATGGGGGCGTCCAGCTTTGCAACGGACTCAGAGAATCTGGCTACTCCTAAGCGCATACTCGGATGGTTGTCCTTGGTGCCGGGAATTGCTTGCCTGGCGATAGGCGGACTTCGTGTGGAATCTTCGTTTATTGTGTTTCTATTAGGTGTGCCCTTGGTTGTGCTTGCGATGTCAGATGCATTGATCGCGCCAAGTACGGCAACTCCGTTTGCAGTTCGAAATTTTCGACGATTCAAATGGGTGGGAAGTTTTGCGGCTTGTTTTTTAGCGCCCAATCGGATGTCGGGATTTCTGTACACGGTTACCATGGGATTGATTGCCGGAGTGATTGGATACGTGCTCTGTCGTGTGTGGCTCCCGTCATTTGTAGAGCTGAAACGGGCCTTGGGAGCCATTTTTGCACTTTTATCCACCGCAGGACTAATCACCTATTTCTCAGCGTCACTGTCTTTGCTGGTGATGCGTCGCCGCCCTTACGCCACGGCTTATTTATACTGGTTCTGCATCGGTATCCAGTTTGCGGCAGGGGTTATTCTGTTCTATGTGGTGACAGAAGTCATCGACCAGTCATTTCGTCCTTTTTGGGCAAAGGTAGCGTTGGTTTCTCCCGTCGGGGTTTATGCCGTGATGTGCGACCTTTATTCCTTTGCCAAAGGTTACGTACTTTTGAAACCGGCGATTTTCGCCTGTGTTGTCCAATGGCTTCTTGTCATGGGATTATATTCGGTCACTCTCTGGCGAGAGACCAAAAAACTGAGACGGTTGCTCCGTAATGAACGACCGGACGAACGCCTATGAATGATATTCGCCAAGCAAGCCGGGCGGCATCCGCCGTATTTAGATTGCCCTTGCGGGATACCGTCTGGAGAGGGCTGCACGGACAATTTGCCGGGCAGGGTGCAGGCAGTTCGTTGGATTTTCAGGACCATCGTCCTTATTTTCCTGGGGACGATCCCCGTCATATCAATTGGCAGGCTTTTGCCCGGACGGGAAACTATACGATGAAGCTTTATCGTCAGGAGGTCAGTCCGCGCATTGACCTGTTGCTTGATGTCTCGGCCTCCATGACTTTTGATCCGGCCAAGGCGAACCGGTTTTATGAGTTGGCCATGTTTTGCACGGAGAGCGCGCTTCGGCTTGGGGCGGCAGTGCGAGTTCATACCTTGGACGATACCGACATCAAATTGATTTCCACGGAAGCATTGCTGGCCGGGCGTTGGAAGCCCGAGGCAGCGAAGTCCAAGAATTCCGGATTGTCGAAAGGGGCGTTGCTTTTGGCGAAGGTGCCCCTGCGACACGGATCGCTTCGTGTGCTTATTTCCGATTTGCTTTTTCCTTCCGAGGCGGAGGGTTTGCGTTTTTTGGCTGCCGGGCAGGGGCGGGGGATTGTTTTCGCTCCGTGGTGTGCGGAAGAAGCGCACCCCCAATGGGACGGTAATCACCAATTTGAAGATGTGGAGAAGGGCATCATGGAACGCCGCCGTGTGACTTCCTCGTTGCTGCGGCGATATACGGAGGCGTACGTCCGTCATTTCGAGACGTGGCGTGAGGCAGCCCGGCGTCATGGGGTCCGCTTGGCCCGGATTAATGCGAGCGGTGATTTTTCCAAAACCCTTCGTGCGGAGGCTCTCCCTGTCGGGGCTGTTGAACTATGCCAGTAATCTTTGATAATCCGGCGGGATTCTGGGCCTTGTTGGGAATTCCAACGATTTTGTTGATTCATACTTTGCAAGCAAGGTCGCGGAAGACGAAGACCAGCACCTTGTTTTTGCTGGATCGGCTTGCGCCAGAGAGCCGGGGAGGCTGGCAGTGGGAGCGGTTGCGCAGTTCTCTTCCGCTTTGGTTGCAGATGCTGGCCGTGCTGGCCCTGACCTGGATTATTGTGGAACCGCGCTGGGTGCGCCCCGATGCCTCGCAGCAAATCGTGGTTGTGCTCGATAGCTCGCTTTCCATGGAGGCGTCGCTCTCGGAGACGCGAGCCAAATTGCCTGCCCGATTGGAGAAATTGAAAGCCTATGCGATGCGCACGGAGTGGACCTTGCTGGAATCCAATCTAAGGATGCCGACTGTCTATCGAGGTGATCGCCTTGAGGAGCTTTCGGAGAAGTTGAATACCTGGAGCCCCTCGACTGGTGAGCATGACTACGGTCCTGCCTTGCAACTGGCGACATCATTGGTGCGCGGCGCGGGAGTGGTGATTTTTGTGACTGATCATGCCATGGAGGTTCCCGATGGGGCGGCGGTATTGTCCTTTGCCGACCGGATGGATAACACCGGATTTGTCGGGTCTATCGTGGATGAGTCCGAGCGGGGGACCACTTGGAATGCCCTGGTGCGCAATCACGGCGCATCGGCTCGCTCGCTTGAGTGGCGCATGCGGGTTGATGAAAGGGAAAGCCCCCCGCAACCCTTACAATTGGCGGCAGGCGAGACCAAGATGATTGGCGGAGTGCTTCCCTTGGGAGCTGGACGTGCAACGGTGCTGCTGACTCCGGATGTTTTTGCGCTGGATGATCAACTCCCCTTGGTGAAGCCAGTGGAAAAAACGGTCCGAATTGGACTTGAAGTTGAAGGCCCGGAGCGGGAAACCTTGGAAAAGATTTTCCGGGGAATTTCCAATGTGAAACAAGTGGGTCAACCCTCCGAGTCTGATCTACGGGTGATGCGTCGTATTCCAACGCCCCCTGCGCCTCCGTCGGAACCAGATTCGGGGGTGTCGGCTTCCGGTGCAACGGCTCCGACACCTGCTTCTGTTTCTTCTGTTGGGGTTATTGCCAGCGACAAGCCTGCCATAATTTTTCCTTCACCAGGCGCGATTGGCGAGAAGTTGCAAGGGTGGGTGGTTGTGGATAAGAATCCGCTTGTGGCGAACACCAGTTGGGATGGGTTGATTTGTCAGGAGTCCGCGGGCTTCAATTTGATGGATGAGGACACAGTCCTGGTGTGGAGGGACAATACCCCGTTGGTTTTCCTGCGACAGGAAGCCCCGCGGCCTGCCTTGCCGGTTTTGTTATTTAATTTCGACGTGACAAAAACCAATGCGGCTCGTCTGCCTGCCTTTGTGATTTTAATTCGCAGGTACATTGAAAGCTGCCGGACCATTCTGCCTGAACCTTTTGCCCTCAATGCCGACACCCAGCAACGCATCCCGATTGCTTACGAGGCTGCCAAGGGAGAATTGTCGCTGAAAGTGGGAACTGCGAAGGCTCCCGTTTCTGCCGCCGAGGCTTCTGTCTTCCGGGCACCGAGCCGTCCCGGATTCTTTCAGGTTCTTCAGGGGGATTCCGTGTTGCTGGAGGGGGCCGCCCAGTTTGCCGATGCGCGGGAAGCGGATCTTTCCGCGCTTGCTCCGGCAGATACCCTTTCCATGCGCGAACGGTCCATCGCCCATGCTTCCTCAGCACCGGATCCATACAGGGCTTTCTGGCTGGTTCTTCTTTTGGCTTTGCCATTGGGGGCATGGGCTGCCGGGAGGACCCGGGATTAGTTTTCCCGTTTTAATCTTCACATGTAAACTTTTCCCCGATGCGTATTCTTTATCCCGAATGGTTTCTTTTAATTCCGGCTTTTATAGCCTTGGGATGGTTCTGGCGTGGATTACGGTTGTATCGTCCCTTGCGGATAATTTGTCTATTGGTCGGCATTGTTCTTCTGGCACAGCCGGAGATTCGCAAGGCAGCCGATGGGTTGGACGTCTGGGTGCTGGCCGACCGCTCGGATTCAGCTTCGACCAAGTTGGAGCCGAATCTTGGGGAATGGCAGACTATTCTTGAGAAATCACGGGGAAGAAGTGACCGCCTGCACTTTGTCGATTTTGCGGACGAGGCTCTGCTTCGCTCCGAGGGTGATGGAACCAGTATTTTCCCCGGCAACAAGGGGGCGACGCGGATTGCCTCGGCCATCAATCATACCCTTGCCAAGCTGGATCCTGACCGGCCTGCCCGTCTTCTGGTAATTTCCGACGGACACAGTACCGAGCCATTGGGGAATGTGGCGGAACGGCTCATCCGGGAAAAGATCGCCATGGATTACCGGCTTGTGGCGGATGATAGTGCCGGGGACTGGCGTATCCAGGATTTTACCGTGCAGTCGCGGGTGAGGGATGGAGAAGCTTTTCTTCTGACGGTGAATGCCAAGGGCCCGGCAAATACCACAGCTCCGCTGGAGATTTACCGGGACGGGGCGTTATTGGGACGAAGTGATGTTGTTTCCCAGGGGGGCGAGGCCCGGCTTCGCTTTACCGATCGGCTGGTAGGTGGCGGCGCTCATCATTATGAAGTTCGTTTGCTTCCTCCCGACGATCCTATTCTGGGCAACAACAGTGCTTCGGCTTGGGTGGAGGTTGCGGGTGGGCCACGCGCGCTGTTGGTCACGGCCTACAATGACGATCCCTTGATAAAGGTATTGCAGGCGCAGGGCACCGAGGTCGATGTGATTACCAATCCCGGTGAAGCCACGGTTACCCGGCTTAGCGGAGCGAAACTGGTCATTCTGAATAACGTGCCGGCTTATCGGTTGCGCCCGGACTTTCTTGATTCACTGGCATTTTATATCACGGGGCAGGGTGGTGGGCTTTTGATGGGCGGTGGGAAGACCAGTTATGCGGCAGGCGGCTATTTCGGTTCCCCCATAGATGACGTGCTGCCCGTTTCCATGGAGTTGCGCCAGGAACACCGCAAGCTGGCAGTCTCGATGGTTGTCGCGCTTGACCGGTCGGGAAGTATG
>JAITVQ010000273.1 GCA_031285745.1 Puniceicoccales bacterium
GTCCACACGTACCGCCGATTGCGTTCTGCAGTGCGGGGGTTCCTGCGAACGTCCGATCCGGAAAAGCGCCTGGCCGCAAACCATGTGTTTGTCATAATCCACCAGTACGGAAATCTGGCCCGAACCTCCCGCGATAAGCGGACCTACGGACTGGCAAACCTGCTGGGGGATTTGCGCGAGAAGGTAGCTGCCGATTTGGCAAAACTCGGCGTGACAGGCTGGGTAAGCGAGTTGGAGGCGAACGTTCAGGAATACAAGAAATTGAAGGAAGCCCGCCGGGCGGAAAAGGAGGAATGGACTCCGTCCAAGAAGGTAGAAGCGGCCCGTGAGGGAGTAGATGCGGCCTACCAAAAGATGATCCATCAACTGGAAGTCCAAGGCGCATTGAACCCAACAGAGGAGAACTTCGTCAGCCTGGTATTTAACCTGAACGATATACTCGATCTCTACAACCGCCTGATCGCGCAACGCTATGGAATCATGGCGGCGCAGAAGGAGCGGGAGGCCGGGACAGTGGCGAGTTCGTCGAGCGCGGTGCCGATGGTGACATAGGGTTGTTTAAACACAAGGGGCACGAAGGTTTCACCAAGGGCGCAAGGAGTGGGTAACTGTTTCCGGTGAATCTTGGGGTGATCGGCGTGTGCCTTATGGGTAAATAATAAATCTGCGGGCTCAGGGAAGAAACTCCCTGCGCCCTTTTTTTTCCAGCAGAGTGGTTAGAAATTGGATTAGGAAAAAGGGATAAGATAGGCAGGAAAACGAGGGTATGGTGGTATGGTTCAAGACAAAGGTAACACAAAAGGGGTCATGCCCATATCTTTTCCTTCTGCCATCTGCCTACTGCCTTCTCCCTCTCCAGCCTCTCCTTAAACTTGCCAATTTCTCCAAATATCCGAGTCTGCCCCCATGTCGAAAACAACCGACGTCATCGTCGTAGGCAGTGGAATCGCCGGGCTGAGCTTTGCACTCAAGGTAGCCGCCCAAGGCTGGCAGGTCACTCTTATCACAAAAAAGAAAAGTGCCGAGTCCAACACCAACAATGCCCAGGGCGGGATTGCCTGCGTCACGGATTCGACAGATGAGTTTGAGGCCCACGTTCGCGACACTCTGGAAGCCGGCGACGGGTTATGTAACGAGGCGGTCACCCGCGCCATCGTCAAGGCAGCCCCCCAGCGCATTCAGGAACTGGTTGATGTCGGCATTAAATTTTCGCGCGATTCCGAGGGCAATTTTGCGCTGGGCCGCGAAGGCGGCCACTCCCACCGCCGGATACTGCACGTCAAGGACCTGACCGGGGCCGCTATTGAAGAGGCTCTGATCGATGCCATCTCCAAGGAAAAACGCATCACCGTCCACGAACACGTTCTGGCCATCGACGTTATCACCCGGGCAAATCTGCCCGGCAGCACGATTCCCTACGACTCCAAGGAAAATGCCGTGCTTGGCCTCTATGCCCTCGATACGCAAAACGCCCGTGTCGTCACGATCAGGGCCCGGGCAGTCATCCTTGCCACAGGCGGCGTCGGACAAGTCTATCAGTTCACTACCAATCCCGACATCGCGACAGGAGACGGCATTGCCATGGCCTACCGGGCCGGGGTGCCTGTCAGCAACATGGAGTTCGTCCAGTTCCACCCCACTGCGCTTTACACCCACGACGGGGAGCGTTCGCTGATCTCCGAGGCGGTACGCGGCGAAGGCGCCATCCTGAAGGATTTCGAAGGAAACGCGTTCATGCCCAAGTATCACCCGCTCGCCGACCTTGCGCCGAGGGATATTGTGGCCCGGGCCATCGACAGTGAGATGAAAAAAAGCGGCTCCCCGCATGTGTGGCTCGATATCCGGGGCCGGGATGAAGCCGTCCTGCAAAAACGTTTCCCGCATATTTTCGCCACCTGCCTGAAACACGGCATCAACATGGCCCGTGACCTGGTTCCAGTGGTACCGGCTGCGCACTACCTGTGCGGCGGAGTCTGCACCAATCTCCAGGCCGAGACAACATTGCCGGGGCTCTACGCCTGCGGAGAGGTAGCCTGCACCGGATTGCACGGAGCCAATCGACTCGCCTCCAACTCGCTCTTGGAAGCAGTCGTGCTCGCCCACAGCGGCGCCCGTTCCGTTGATGCCTTCCTGCGCAACACATCCGAGCCCAAGGATGAGGTACCGGCCTGGATAGACGGCAATGTTACGGATTCCGACGAACGCGTGGTGATCACCCACAACTGGGGCGAACTGCGTCACACGATGTGGGACTATGTCGGCATTGTTCGCACCACCAAGCGCCTCCACCGGGCCCAATCCCGTATCCGGGCACTGGAACGGGAAATCACCGAGTACTACTGGAACTTCAAGGTTGAGCCGGCCTTGCTCGAACTACGCAACCTCGCCCAGATCGCCAGCCTGATTGTCGAGTGCGCGCTGCAAAGACAGGAAAGCCGGGGACTCCACTTCACCTTGGATTATCCCGAAAAATCCCCTGAACTCAAAAACACCTTGGTCCGTCGCCCAAAGACACCCGGACTGCGAGTTTCCAACGCACTCTGAACCGATCCCCGTCCCTGTTCCAGTACGATGAATTTCCCAACTAAATTAAAAATCGCCGTCGTAGGCACCGGAGCCATCGGCGCTTACTACGGCAGCCTGCTCGCCCAGGCAGGACACGAAGTACACTTTCTCCTGCGGAGCGATTACGAGGCGGTAAAGGCCAATGGCTATCATGTGCAAACGCCGAAGGCCAAATTCCATCTGCACCCCGTCAACGCCCATAATAATACCGCCGATATCGGCCCATGCGACCTGGTGGTCATTGCACTCAAGACCACAGCCAATGCCATTTTTCCAGAAATACTGCCTCCGTTGAATTCACCCGGAAAAACCGTTTTTCTCACCCTGCAAAACGGCATGGGCAACGTCGAGAAACTCGGCGAACTTTTCGGGTTGGAAAATGTCGTCGCCGGACTCTGCTTCGTCTGTGTCAATCGCACGGCCCCCGGTGTCATTGAGAACTACATGCCCGGCTACATCCAGATCGCCGAGGCCAGCGGCACCGCCCGGGAGAGGACTCAGGCCTTGGCAAAAATCCTCCAGGATAGCGGCACCGAATGCAAGGTTTCGGACTCATTGGAAAGAGCCCTTTGGTGCAAACTCTGCTGGAATGTTCCTTTTAATGGCATCGCCATTGCTGCCGGAGGCATCACCACTGACAAGATCATGCAAAGTCCCCCGTTGCGGATACTGGCGGAAAAATTGATGCGGGAACTTCAGGCAGCCGCAGCAGCCTATGGAGTCAGCATTTCGGAAAAATTCATCGAAGGCCAATTCACCGTCACCGATGGCATGGGGCCATACAAACCTTCCAGTTTGATTGATTATTGGGAAAAACGCCCCGTGGAAGTAGAGTCTATCTGGGGTGAACCACTCCGACGCGGACTGGCCAAAGGCATTCCCATGGGGAATCTTGACTGCCTCTATCATCTGCTGGATCATCTGGTTCGGGCAAAAGCATAATTTTTTCTAAAAATTGCTTTGTTTATTACGAAAAATAGGGCATTCACCCCTTTTCGTAGTCATGGCAATTACTCGAACGAGTCTCGTTTATTTCAGCCCGACCGGAACCAGCGGGCGTGTCGCACGAAATATCGCCTCAGGTGTCGCACTTCCTGTAAGAGAGATTGATCGCACTTTTGTCCGAACCCGCAAGGAGCAGCATCATTTTCAACGCGACGAACTGGTTATCATGGCCCTGCCGGTATACGGAGGACGCCTGCCGCCTATTTCGGAAGATTTTTTTGCCGGATTAAGCGCTGACCAAAGCCCCACGGTTTTCGCAGTGGTGTACGGAAACAGGCATTATGATGACGCCTTGCTAGAATTGAAGATGGCCGCAGAACAGAAAGGTTTTGCTGGCATCGCTGCCGGAGCCTTTATCGGCGAGCATTCCTTTACCCGCAATGTGGGTAGAGCACGTCCCGACTTTGCCGACCAAGATATACAATCCAAGTTCGGACAGGATATCAGAGAAAAATTAGCCAGCCTCGAAAACAAAAAACCCGAGGTCTCTGTTGAGCTGAAAATACCCGGCACATATCCATCGCCTCGTCCGGTTTTGCATTTGCAGATTGCCCCGGTCACCAACGAAGAATGCGTGAACTGCCAGGCCTGTGTCGAGGGATGTCCGGTTGAGGCCATCAATCCTGACAACCCAAGGGAAGTGGACGCGCGCCTTTGTATCAGCTGTTGCTATTGTATAAAAGTCTGCCCGCGCGAGGCCCGGCATATGGAACACGAGCGCATTCTGGCAACGGTTTCCCGCCTCGAAACCACCTGCTTCATACCTCGCGAGGCCGAATTATTCATCTAGTTCCGTCAAAGGTTCACGCGGAACCGCGGAGGAAGTCGAGAAAGGCACAGAGGCACAAAGGAGCAAAGGTACAGAGGGAGATGCGAAATTTAGAATAATCTTCAACAACACGATTTGCTACCGATTCGAAGATCTAAATGCTAAACGATTTTCGATTCCCCTCGGTGCCTTTCTCGGCGGCTCCGCGTGAGTTCTTAAAAAGGAAGACTCAATCCAGTCCCTTGTGCTGGCGAATAATCGCCAGGAACTGCGGAAGTATCTTCGCCTTGCGCGCGGTAATGCCAGGAAGCGAGAGTGCCTCTTCCAGAGTGGTCGGCTGGGCCTCGGCGAGTGATTCCAACCCCGTATTATGCAGGACAA
>JAITVQ010000050.1 GCA_031285745.1 Puniceicoccales bacterium
TTGCTGGAATTCGGCAAAGGCCACGACCAATGGATCTGATGTTTGCCGAAAAGCTGCAGGGATGACGAGCGGTGTACTTCACCTTTGCCTTTTTCCGGCAAATGGCATGAGCAATGCACTTGGCGCTTGCGGCAACCCGGATTTCGATTTTCGCAGTGAGTATTCTATATCCCTTCATCAATGATGGGATATGACAGGCTGGTTTTAACTTTTACAGGAAACCTGCGATATAACAACCCAACGTTGAACACGTTTGCGTGTTCAACCGATCCTGCTTAATGTATCATTCGCCAAGCCGAATGACAAAATTGATTCAAGGCAATAAGCGTTTATGCCTTGGGAAACATCATTTTAACCGGGGTCAGGGAGAGCTTATCAGGGATGCTGATGCGTTTGCCGGTTTTTTCTGAGGCAATGTTCAGAATGGCCTGAAGCCATGGGCGTGAGGCCCGGGCTGTGTGAAAGTGAAGATGAAGTTTTCCATCGCTGGTTGACCAACGGATGCCGTTTACATCCAATTTTACCGATTCGGTTTCTCCAATCAGGCTGATTGTGGCAGAGATAGAGTCGCTGCCAAGATCCAGATCGTCGACGGTGCCGACGCCTTCCATTCTCTGGTTTAAAAACTTGGCCAGTTGGTCGCTGATGAAATTTCCCATGCGCGCAGGGCAATCGCAAATGGACAGGGTTCAATCCTAAAATAAAAGAAACCGCAGCCGTTCAGGTTGCGGTTTCTTGGCTAACCTATGTCCGGTTTTAGTTGCTGGGCGTTGCCGGTGTCGTCGGTGCAGGAGGAGGTGTTGGCGCTGGCTCCTGTTTCTTTTCACATCCGGTGATGGCAATCGCTGCAACAGTTAGCAACATGCAGGGGAGGAGTTTTTTCATGTTTTTTTCTATTTTTGTTAGGGTTGGTTTTAAACCATGGGTAAGTGTATTTAGCTTGGCGCGATTGTCAAAAAGATGGGCTATTATTTTTACGAAAATCTATTGAGAAATTAATGAGATTGATTAACACTATATTTACTCTAGTTTAATAAATTCCCTCAAAAACTTAGCATAATTAAAAGATGGCCAAAACACTGTTTGAAAAGGTTTGGGACGCTCATGCTGTCCGGCAATTGCCGAATGGACAGACGCAATTGTTGATCGGCACCCACCTTATTCACGAAGTAACAAGCCCGCAGGCTTTTGGTATGCTTCGCGACCTTGGCCTAAAGGTAAGGTATCCCAACCGTACTTTTGCGACAGTAGATCATATTGTGCCCACACTTAGCCAGGTGGAACCGTTTTCCGACCCCATGGCCCAGTCGATGATCAGCGAATTGCGCAAAAATTGCGCAGAGCATGGAATTCGCTTTTTCGATATTGCCTCCGGCGGTCAGGGAATCGTGCACATGGTTGGTCCGGAGCAGGGAATTACGCAACCCGGCACTACGATTGCCTGCGGTGATTCGCACACGGCCACGCATGGGGCATTCGGCGCCATTGCCTTTGGCATCGGCACCAGTCAGGTGCGCGATGTGCTGGCGACCCAGACACTCGCCATGTCGAAATTGAAGGTGCGCAGGATCAATGTGGATGGGCATCTTCGCCCTGGCGTGTATGCCAAGGATGTCATCCTGCACATTATTCGCCTGCTTGGTGTGAATGGCGGGCTGGGGTATGCCTATGAATACGGCGGCAGTGTGTTTGACAGATTTTCCTGCGAAGAACGCATGACTGTCTGCAATATGTCCATTGAGGGTGGTGCGCGGTGTGGCTATGTGAATCCCGACGAGACGACTTTTACCTATTTGAAAAACCGCCCGTTTGCGCCCAAGGGCGCTGATTGGGATGCTGCCGTGATGCGCTGGCGTGATTTTGCCAGTGATCCAGGGTGTGCGTATGACGATGTGGTCAACATCAAGGCGGAGGATATTCGCCCGACCGTGACCTGGGGCATTACGCCGGGGCAGGCGATTTTCATCGACGAAAAGATGCCTGTGCTTTCCAGCCTGACAGGCGGTGATCGCGGTACGGCGGAAGAGGCTTACAAGTACATGAAGCTGCAGGAGGGGGCGCCGATCAAGGGTATGAAAATCGATGTGGCTTTCATCGGTTCATGCACCAATGCCCGCTTGGGAGATTTGCAGGAAGTGGCCCGTTATGTAAAGGGACGCAAGATCAAGCCGGGTATCCGGGCGATGGTGGTGCCGGGATCGCAGATCGTCGCTGCGCAATGTGAAAAACAGGGGTTGGACAAAATCTTTCTGGAGGCCGGTTTTGAATGGCGCAGCGCAGGTTGTTCCATGTGCCTGGCCATGAATCCTGACCGCCTGCAGGGCGGAGAGCTTTGCGCCAGTTCATCCAATCGAAATTTCAAAGGCCGCCAGGGTTCGCCTACCGGGCGAACGGTGTTGATGAGCCCGGTAATGGTTGCTGCCGCAGCCATGACCGGCGAGATTAGCGATGCCCGCGAAGTGTTTGGAATCAATTAACCGGAACGGCTGAAGACCGATACCACAAGGCAAACCATGTCTGTTATTTTTGGAAAAAACGACTGGAAGCGATTAGAGCAGGAATGCTCACAGGCTGCCGAAAAGTTTTCCATGCGCGCAGGCGATGGTGCGGATCTGGTTGGACTGACTGCTGCCCTTGCCGCGGAATTGAGGGATGCCGGTTGGATTGTGCGGGAAAATGTCATTCGTCCGGCCCGGCATAAGGATTGCCTGGTTGGCGAGTATGTTTGTCCGATACTCATAAACGAGCAGGCGGTTATCCTGGTCACGGATGTTTTGCCGTATGAGGTGCTTTCCCGCGAGCGCCTGCGCAACGTCCGGGAGTCGGTCGGACTTGCCGCAGCGATCATGGTTTCGCGAGGCGGTGGCATTGCCAGCGATTATGATGATGCCTCTTTTTCCTAACCAATAATATCATATCACCGTGGAAAAATCAGATGACATGACATGGAAAGTTTTGGAGAGCGAATACCTCTTCCGTCGGCCTTGGTTTACTGTGCGGCGCGAGTCGCTGTTATTGCCCAATGGAAACAAGGTTCCGGAATATTACGTCCTGGAATATCCTACTTGGGTTAACACCATTGCCATTACCAAGGAGGGGGAATTTGTCATGGTGCGCCAGTACCGGCGTGCATTGGGCAATGTTTCCTATGAGCTATGCGCAGGTGTATGTGAAAAGGAGGATGCCTCGCCGATGGTTTCCGCCCAGCGTGAATTGCTGGAGGAAACAGGTTATGGTGGCGGAAAATGGACGGAATTTTCGGTATTGTCCGCCAATCCCGGTACGCACACCAATCTTACCTATTGTTATTTGGCGACGGACGTGGAGCCTGTTTCCTCCCCGCATCCGGAAGCTACCGAGGATTTGATTATCCACCTGCTTACCTTGGACGAAGTGAAGAGGTTGCTGCTAAATGACGAAATTAAACAGGCCCTGCATTCTGCCTCTCTCTGGAAATACATGGCCATAAACCGGCTCATGTAGGATAACCCAGGGCTGCTTTTTTTACTCTTTCAACACTTACATTGATACCATGGCTCTCGCAAAAATCACCCAAGTCATAGGACGCGCTGTTGTTATTCCCGGTGACGATATCGACACCGACCGGATTATTCCCGCCCGTTTTCTTAAATGTATCACCTTCGATGGACTGGGCGAATTTGCCTTTTATGACGAGCGCAAGAATGTCGACGGTACCGATAAACCGCATCCGCTGAATGAACCCGAACATGCCGGTGCAAGCATCATGATTGGCGGCTTTAATTTCGGCTGCGGAAGCTCGCGCGAACATGCCCCCCAATCTCTCCATCGGGCCGGATTCAAGGCCGTCATTGCCGGAAGTTTTGCGGAAATCTTCTTTGGAAATTCAACGACCATTGGCTTGCCTTGCGTTTGTGCCGGCAAAGAGGATTTGGAGGAGATTACCAATTGGGCGCAGGACAATCCTGACAAGGAAGTATCCGTTGACCTGCAAAATATGACGGTCTCCTGCGGAGGAAAAGTGTACAAGGTTTCCATGCCGGAGTCTGCCCGCGAAGGACTACTTACCGGAAGATGGGATGCGATTGCCGATTTGTTGGAAGGCGCTGCTGCTGTCGAATCAACCGTCGGTCGCCTGCCGTATGTACGGTAGGCGTGGTTGTTGATTTTACTCTTCAGTAAGTCGGCCAGCTCTTTTCGATATCGTTGGCCGGGAGTACGCGCGTCTTTAGCATATCGGTGACATCCTCAATAAGCTTGTCGCGATTCGGAGTAAATATGTACCGGTCGCTTGCCAGTTTGTTGTAGGCGTCTTCCAGCACATAGCGCGGCGGACGACGACCTGCAATGAGATGCCCAAGATGCTCACCCAGTGTCGCAGTGCTCTCGCTTTTCAGGTCCATCTTTACCAATTCCAACAGCACTCCCTGGTTGTTGTGGTTTCTGACGTAGGCATTATGCAATAGTGCCTTGGCTTCCTCGGGACGGTTGAGCCTGAGTAGGCGCCGGGCAATGGATACTGCAATTTGCACCGGAATCTCGGGATTATCGACAATCTTGTTGAATGTGATTACACCCAGGTCGTTTTGGTTGCTTGAGAAATAGGCCAGCATGCGCAATGCCTCAAACTGCCCTTGCAACATGCGATCTTTCAACCAAGGAGGGTTCAGGGTAAATAACTCGGAGATATCCTTGAGCGCCTCGGGATTCCTTCCCCCGGTGAGCAAGGTTTCGACAAGGAGTAGGCGAAAATTGGCCAGCTTCTTGAAACGGTTCTCAATGGCGAGTTTGTTGATCCGCAGTTGCAAATCGTAATTCCCTTGGTCAGCCGCATAGCTTCCCATGGCGAGCATGGCATTCTCGTCGGCACCAAATTGCTGGATGATGGCGTTGATGGCTTCTTCGCGCCGGACCTTGTTGTTTTCTCCGACGAGCAGCGGAAGCATGTAAATACGTGCCTTATAGTCATTGGGCTTCAAGATGGCGATAAGGGCGAGTGTTTGCGCAGCGTCATCCAAACGATCCTCTTCCCAGTAAAATTTGGCCAATGCGTAGAGCAGGCGGTCATTCCCACCCACTTCCTTGTTGATGCCCTTGATCAGATTAATGGCCCTTTCGTGTTCACCATTTTCCCAGATCATCTGCACCTTGAGAAGAAAACCGGATAATGTCTGGATGAGTTGGTATTTCTCCAGAACATCATTGGATTTTTCGAATTCGCCGCGAAGAAAAAGAGCCTCGGCGTAGGAAGTTGCCAGATTGTTTTTAGCCTCGGCGGAGATGCGCGGATCGTCGAGATACTTCTGGGCGGAATTAATCAGGCGATTATCCTGATCATACATGAAGCATATTTGAATGTATTGCGTTATGAATTTGGTATTTTGCAGCTCATTTTCCAGGGTTTTGTCCAGAATGCTAAAGGCGTCATCAATACGATTGACGAACGGGCCGAGCATGATGATCGCCGCCCGGAGTTGCGCTTCCCAGTTATTCGGCATGAGTCTGGCGGCCAGCATTAGATCCTGGGGAGTTCTTGCTTTCGCCAGAACCATTCTCCCTAGTTTTTCCTGCTGGGACATACGCGCATTGACGATGTATTTATTCAGGAATTCCGGCATGAATACCACTTTGGTAAACGGTATTCGATTGGGGATTACATAGAGCATCATTTCCGCATAGGACGTCTCCTCGCACTCACGATGGTAACGGTTGAAAATATACATCGTCGTGGCAGCGGCAAAATAAACCACGATGGCAAGCACCAGCATCACAACGGCCAGCACTTTCAGGCGAGGGCGCAGTACCCAATTTCCGTTTTCTTTTCTTTGATAGAAAGCCAGCCCCAGAAGTGCACTTCGGGTTTGCTCGGGGGTTACCTTTTTCTGGGCAGATTTGCTCATTCAGAAAGTCATCGTACTTAATGGGGAGGCGGCAGCAAGTTTAGAGAGTGCAGGAATATGAAGTTTGAAGTTGAGCCGGATAAAGAGACGTCTTCGCAAAAGAATTATGGTTGATTGGTGAATGTGGTGTGGCAAATTGGTTTTATTGAGACTGTGTTATAGAGAGTGATTTTGCAGTAATGTTGCCCAAAAATTGATTTTAGCATAAAAGTGAGATAACGAGAGGGTGATGCTATTGAAGGTCGGCAAGTGTTAACAAAGCATGCCTGCTGAATTAGGTATAAAGCGAATTTAGTTATTTATATCCATACAATACCCTATGTCGACCAATCCAATCTTTAGGCTTCTTTATTTCCCACCAAACGTTTTCTTGTTGCGCGTTTTATCAAAACTGAACCTCGCATGAAAGCACTCCTCTTTTCCGGACAAGGCGCGCAAAAAGTCGGCATGGGCAAGTCGCTCTACGACAATTCGCCCATCGCGAAGGAATTCTATGACCGCGCAGAAAATACGCTCGGTTTTGAGTTCAAGAAAATTTGCTTTGAAGGACCCGAAAGCGTCCTGACCGAAACCCGCGTCTGCCAGCCCGCGCTTTATGTGCAGGGCTACGTGATTGCCGAGATCCTGAAGTCGATGGGCAAACTCGACGGACTCAAGGCCGCACTCGGGCTTAGCCTTGGGGAATTGACCGCCTATGCGTTTGCCGGGGTGTGGGATTTTGAAACCGGCCTGAAAATTGTCGCCGAGCGCGGCCGCCTGATGCAGGTGGCCTGTGATGCCACCAAGGGCGGCATGGCGGCAGTGGTCGGGGGCACCATCGAGGACGTGCGCAAGCTGTGTGCCGCCTACGATATCGATGTCGCCAATATGAATTGTCCGGGGCAGATTGTTATTTCGGGCGACTACAACAAGGTCAATGAGGCGGCTGCCAATGCCAAGAGTTACGGCAGTTTCAAGCTCGTCAAGCCGCTCGTCGTGGCCGGAGCCTACCATAGCCGCTTGATGGAACCAGCCCGCGCTGCGTTCGAAAAATTCCTTGCGCCGATCGAATTCAAGGCACCGAAGTTGACCGTGTTCACCAACACCACCGGCAAGGAGATCAATGACCCCGCTGCGATGAAGGCTGCGTTAGTCAAGCAGGTGGTATCCTCCGTGCTTTGGGAGGATTGCCTCCGGGGAGCTGTTGCGCTCGGATGCACCGATTTCTATGAATGCGGCCCCGGTGCAGTTCTCGCGGGAATGATGAAACGCACCGATGCCAACGCGAAGGTGACTTCCATCAGCGAGTTTGCCGAGTTCCCCGCCTGATGCTTCCAGAATCAATGCCGGGTGGGGAGACCTGACTCCGGATACATATTATCAAGTGCCGACTGATTACCCGTCGGCACTTTTTTGTAGGCGAAACCATCGGCTGAGGTAACTGATGGCTGGATCGACAGGAGGAACATGCGGCGGTCATCCCTGTCAGTTTGTATGTGTAAATCCAGACCGGAAACCTGGACAGTCATAAAATACGATCTGGATGCATGACATCAGCCCAACCCTTCCAACCTTTGAAAACCATGTCTAAACTGTGTCTTTTTCTTATTACAGGGATTTTGTTTTTTTCCGGCAACTTGTTTGCGGAAGTTGTTCCCCGGCCTGAACATCCTCGACCTGACTGGGAGCGGAAAACCTGGTTGAATTTGAACGGGGAATGGGAGTTTGCCGAGACTGATGACAATGCGAAAGTTTTCACGGATGAGGCGTCTAAATATCCCGACAAAATCATTGTACCTTTTGCCCGGGAATCCTCCCTTTCGGGATTGGGACGGCTGGGGTTTGTGAACAATGTCTGGTATCGCCGCTCCTTCGATCTGCCTGCGGATTTTAAGGAAAAGAGGGTAAATATTAACATAGGAGCCAGCGACTGGCGGACCACGGTTTGGGTGAACGGGACGCGACTGGGTACCCATACCGGCGGTAATACTGCCTTTGGTTTTGAAATCACCCGGCTGCTCAAGCTCAAGGACAATGTAGTGGTGATTCACGCCTTTGACGATACCCGCAGTGGTATTCAGGCGGTGGGCAAGCAATGCCAGAAGCTGAATAGCGAAGGGTGTTCCTACACGCGGACCACCGGTATCTGGCAGACAGTCTGGCTTGAGGCGGTCGGTTCCAGTTACCTGAAAACCCCCAGGATAAATACGGACCCATCCACCGGGCGTGTATTTGTGCATGTCGAGGTGGATGGACCCAACCAAGGGTTGTCGATCAAAGCCCGGGTTTTGGATAACGGCAAGGTGGTGGCGGAGGATTCTGTTCCGGCCAATTGGCGGAATAACCAATTGCTGCTGGACTTGGGAAAATCCGTCAAAAAGTGGTCAACCAAGTCTCCTTTTCTCTATGATCTGGAGTTGGAGTTGACCGCCGGAAATCGGGTGGTTGACAAAGTGCAGTCATACTTCGGGGTGCGGACATTGCAGATAGAAGGTCGGGCTGTTTTGCTCAATGGCGAAGCAATCTTTCAACGTCTGGTGCTTGATCAGGGATTTTACCCCGACGGTATCTGGACGGCTCCCAGTGAGGAGGCACTCAAGCAGGATATCCAGCTTTCCATGGATTGCGGCTTTAATGGGGCCCGGTTGCACCAAAAGGTTTTTGAGCCGCGCTTCCTGTATTGGGCGGACAAGCTGGGTTATCTGGTATGGGGAGAGTTTTCCAACTGGGGAATTGATTTCAGGAAGACGGAATCCCACAAACCGTTTATTGATGAGTGGACGGAAATTCTTTTGCGCGACCGGAATCATCCGGCGATTGTCGGCTGGTGTCCGTTCAACGAGACACCTGTTTCCGCAGTGCCTTTGCAGGAAACGATTGTCCGGCTGTCCCGGGCGGTTGATCCGTCCCGGCCTGTTTTGGAGACCAGTGGCTGGTCGCATCGCCTGCGTGACCCGGAGATGCTGGACATCCATGATTACAACCAGGATCCGGGGACATTCCGCGCCCGGTACGTATCCCGGATGGG
>JAITVQ010000208.1 GCA_031285745.1 Puniceicoccales bacterium
GCTGCGATAACGAACTCAGGATCCAGGAAGACAACGCCCTTCGCACCACGACAGACACACCTTTCCTAACTTCCCTGGGTCTTGTTTACCGGGTACCCGATGTGCCGGGCTTATCATTCGCCGCCCAAATAGACAATTTATGGGGAGTCGATTTCGAAGAAGTTCCCTTGGTGCCGGGCACTCCGCGCACCTGGTCGATCAGGGCCACGTACGAATGGTAACACTACCAATTAAGCTTATTTCTTATATCCGTTCTTCCCTTCGCAGATGCGGTCCACCGCCCTGTTAAAGGCTTCTCCGCCATCCAGTATTTCGATCTCCAAGCGCAAATAATAAAGGGGCAGTTTTCTCTTTTTGGTCTGGTCGATTCGCACTGCGTCTTTTTCCGTCGTTACCACAAACTCGGCATCACTGGCCACCGCCTCGTCAAACACATCGACAAGGTCGTTCTCCGAAAAACGGTGATGGTCCAAGAAGCGTTGGTTATAGAGAATCTGGCCTCCGTAGCGGCGCACAAAATCCTCGAATCGCTCGGGTGTCGCGATCCCGCTGAATGTCGCCACCCGGCGTCCCTTCAAATAGTCCAAGGGCAACATGACCAACCCATCCAACGAACTGAGCAACTTGGGCTGGTGGGTACACTCAATGATATGCACACCGGCATTGTTGTCCTGGATCGTCTTGACCAAGGAAGGATCGGGAACGCCGTCTGACTTGGTCAGGAAAACATACGACCCCCGGCGAATATTTCGGATCGGTTCACGCAGGATGCCGCGCGGGATCATGTTTCCATTTCCAAAAGGATTCGTCTTATCGATCAGCAACAAATTGATCTGCCCCCGCAACGGGAGATATTGCATCCCGTCGTCCAGCAAGATCGTATCGATGTGAAATTTCTTCAGGGCAAAAACTCCGGCTTCCACCCGGTTCTTGTTAACAATGACGACCACCCCCAATGGCAGCAAATTACGCGCCAGCATATAGGGTTCGTCCCCGGCTTCGTCAGAGTCCAGCAAAAGTTTCGTTCCATCAGAAACCACGCGCGGCGCAGGTTTTTCCCCGTGGGTCAACCAACGCCAGAATTTTTTAACCAGAGGGTCCGACCGGCTTTTGTATCCCCGGCTCAGAATTGCCACCTTGCGGCCCCGCTCGGATAATACCCGCGCCATTTTTTCCGTAACCGGAGTCTTGCCGGTGCCTCCCATGGTAATATTGCCGACTACCACCACCTTGCACCCCAGCGGGGTATCCTGCAGGATCCGGTTGTCATAAAGGAAAAACCGGATCCTCACCGCCAGAGCAAAGATATAGGATATTCCTTTTAGAAATGTCGCGTATGCCGTGACAAGCGGCGAGCCGGGATGCCGGTCATAGATTACGTCCGCCGTGAACTGGACGAAGCGTTCAGCCTTGGATTGAATGTCATGCGTAACCCGGGAAGACATGAGTTGTCGTAAAAAACCAAGAAAGATTGACGAACCGCCACCATCACCTGCTAATTGACGGCTTCCAACACAAAAAAGGCAATGCAAGTCAATTTATTGCGCGCCAAGATACTTCGTGCCGAAGTCACCGACGCAAAACTACACTACGAGGGCAGCCTCGCCATCGATACGGAGATCATGCGTCTCGTCGGCATCCTTCCCCACGAGAAAATCCTCGTCGGCAATATTTCCAACGGGGAGCGTTTCGAGACCTATGCCATCCCGGCCCCTGCCGGTTCCCGTACCTTTTCGCTCAATGGAGCCACCGCTCACCTGGGTAAGCCGGGCGACCTGCTCGTCATCATGACCTTTACCTGGATTGATGACGCCGAGGCTGCCCGGCATGAGCCGCGTGTTGTGGTTCTCGCCGAGGCAAACACCAAAATACTGCGCCTGACCAATCCTGCGGAGATTGAACTTGCGCAGGGATTCCAACAATAACTCCTCCCGGCCTCCGGTCACGAAAGCGCGAAAAACCATCGCGCTTTTTTGACGGGGTTGTTTTTTTAACCTACATCCAAGCGAACCATGAGCTACCGACTCTACATCCCGGGTCCCATCAACGTCTCCGAAGACACATTCCGTGCCATGACACAGGGAATGGTGGGGCACCGATCCAAGGATTTTGTCGCTCTCTACGAGAGTATCCAACCGGGATTGCAGCGCATGATGGAAACCTCCGACCCCGTTTACCTGAGCACCAGTAGCTCATGGGGTGTCATGGAAGGCTCCATTCGCAACGTGGTCGCCAAGAAGGTGCTCTGCTGCATGAATGGAGCCTTTTCCGACAAGTGGCTGGATGTCGCCAAGCGTTGCGGGAAGCAGGCCGGCGCCTTGCAGTTCGACTGGGGCAAACCCGTGTGTCCCGAAGCCGTGCGCCAGGAATTATCCACGGGAGCCTACGACGCCATTACGATCATTCACAGCGAGACCTCCACGGGAACGCTGAGTCCCCTGTCCGAAATCATGAAAGTCGTGCGCGAATTTCCCGAGGTTATCAGCATCGTGGACACCGTCAGTTCGTTTACCACCCTGCCCGTCTCCAAGGATAAAAACGGCGTCGACATCATGCTGAGTGGTTCGCAAAAGGCCCTCGCCATGCCGCCGGGGCTGGCGTTGCTCAGCGTAAGTGAACGGGCTCGCAAGCGCGCGGAAACGATTTCCGACCGGGGGTATTATTTCGATTTTCTCGAGTTCCAGGCCAATCACGAAAAAGGAATGACACCGTCCACCCCGGCCATCAGCTTGGTTTACGCCCTTCAGCATCAGGTCAGGCAAATCGAGGCCGAAGGATTGGAAAACCGTTACGCCCGCCATACCCGCCTTAATGAAAAAGTCCGGACATGGGCCAGATCACGCGGTTTCTCTCTTTTCCCCGAGGAAAAATTCGGCACCCGCGGACTCAACTGTTTTGCCAACACCAAGAACGTTGACTTGGAGGCTGTGAACAAGGCGCTCAAGAGCCGCTTCCAATGCGTAATCGACGGTGGCTATGGCAAGTTGAAAGGAAAAACTTTCCGTATCTCGAACATGGGCGACGAAACTGACGCCACCATGGACACGCTGATCAACGCATTGGATACGGTGTTTGGCGAGTTGGGCGCATAGGCGGACCAAATAAGAAATTAGAAATATGAAATGAGAAATGGAGTTGCAGGCTACTTGGTCCGTAAAATTCGTACCGGAGTTTGTGCCTGTTTCTTATTTCTAATTTCGTATCTCCTATTTCCCGCGTTCCTTTCTGCGGAGACCCTCCGCATTGCCTCTTACAATATCCAGAACTATACGCTCGAGCATCGCATGGTCGATGGGCGACGCGAGTCGGACTATCCCAAACCGGAGAAGGAGAAAACAGCACTCCGATCCATTATCCGTGCGGTTAATCCGGACGTGCTGGCATTGCAGGAAATCGGAGGCAGCGAGTATGTCGAGGAATTGAAACGCGATCTGGCGGCAGAAGGAAGCAGCTATCCCTTTATCGCCACTGTCGCAGGGCCCGACGGAAAACGACAACTGGCCATTCTTTCGCGGAAGCCATTCAAATCCACAACCCCGATCTCGGCGATTCCAGTACGCTACAAGGGAACGGAAGGTCATGTTTCACGGGGATTGCTGGCAGTATCATTCGACACCGAGGCCGGAGAACTCACCCTCTACACCTTGCACCTGAAGAGCCGCCTCACCGTGGACAAGTCGGACCCGGAAGCCGTCACCCAACGCAATGCCGAGGCCACCGCCATTCGCAATTTGGTTCGCGCACGACATGCCGCCGATCCGCAGGCACTCTTCCTGATCTGCGGAGACTTCAATGACCAGACCACCAGTGGCACCCTGCGTCGTTTTACCAACATCGGGCAGGCCAGCTTCCTCACCATGCTTCCGGTTCGTGACTCACGCGGGGAAACCTGGACTTATCGCAATCGCCGGGATGATTACTATTCCCGCTCGGATTATATACTCTGTTCCCCTGCCCTGATAAAAACCCTTGATAGCGCAAAAAACGCCACTGTAGCAAACCACCATCCCTCCGGGCGTATTGTCGATATACCCGGCACCGATATTGCCAGCGACCACCGGATGGTTTATGTGGATATAATCCTCCCTACTTCGACAAAGGCACCTTAGATCAATCGCCCGTCAGAAAACATAATAAAAGAAGGAAGATCAGAGGGAAGGATAAATTCCGCTAGTCCATAGCTAAATTTCTACTCCATTCCGAAGATTGCTACGGCGATTCCCGCCTTCGCCCTCATGAAGAACGTGATAGTCTGCAATATGTCAGTAAAATGCCTTAATGCTACGATATATTATTTCTAATCTCACGATTCTAAAAATTTAGCCAAAATGAGATGATCATAGCCTTTTGAAACAATCCGCCCATCGTAAGCCCATAACCTTGTCTTAGGGTCTGTTATGAGTTTTATTTTATCTGAGTGAAACGAAAACTCAATCCAACCAGGAATCGGAGTAAAAGAAAAGACATTGGGAAAAAGATTCAAATTAACCTTCCACGGAGTTGGTGTTAATCGTCTTCTGTAAGAAAATAGAATATAGTTTTCATTTTTATCATAAAAGATACCATCTTTACTTAGGTAAATTTCAGTTCTAGGGAAATACGCTGAAACATCAGTTGCCTTAAGAAAATACCATACTAATTCGACAAATAACTTAAGTTGGGCACTCTTTGGCGGGCGACGATCTTGATGTTCAAAAAAGTTCCTGATGCGATTAACTTGCAATAGCATGCTTCGTTTCGCAGCACCAACCTTTTCGAGATTATCAATAGACTTTTTAGATTTAAGAATTTGATCAATCTTGTAGTGTTTGTTTAGCAATTTTACTCTTTTATCAATGACACGGTTCAATGCATTAATACAATCCCCTCGTTGATCAGTAGAACACTTCCCTTCAAGCAAAGAAGAAGCATGATCTAATATTTCATAATCTCTTCTTTGGTGCTTCCGAATTTCGTCCTGCCATACACCAACTTCGCTAAACCAAGTAATAGATTCAGAACTGACAAAGACGTGTTTCATTTTCTGTGAAAAGTTAGTATATAAGAAGTTTAAGCAGTATCGATAACCCAATCAGGGTGGGTGAAAATTTCGATCATATCAAGTTTCCAATCGCGCTCGGGATCCCATTGTACACGAGCATATTTCGTGGCAAATTCGTCCTCCCATTTTTGATCCGAACCGTGGAGGGAATGATTATAGGTATAGAGAGCCGCATTTTCCAAGACCCATTCAAATCCATCTGCACCTGATCTCATCACCTCCCCCTGTCCCTTATGCTTAATAAACAACCTCATTCCCCATCGCCAGCGAAGTTATTCACAATTGCAGAGTCCCTGTCGCAAAAGGAAAAAGTACCAATGCAACTAGCAGAGTAGCTGTCGCGCTTTGCATTGGTATGAGAGCTTTTAGCACTGGTCCCGTCGCAAACCGCGAAAGTGTCCGTGCAACTGGCAGAGTGTCCGTCGCAAATTTTATTGGTATGAATGCTTTTGGCAGACCTACCTTCGCAAACCGCGACGGGAGGTCTGCTAGTTGCATTGGGACAATTGCAAACCGCGATAGCTACTCAGCCACTTGCATTGGTGGAATTGCAAAACGCGAAAAGGACTCTGCAGTTGGGTTTCATCCCTTCCGTTTCTGCAAAAACGACCCGGCCAACTGTGCATGGAGTTTTTATCTCTTCAGGAGAAAGATATTCAAAGAGAGAACGACAAATTATAAACTACGGCCAAACTCCATCCCCATTTGTGGCGTTTAAAATATACATGAAAAGATCACCACGGATGTCATGGATACACGACAAGGAGGAAAAAGATAAATGAGAAGAGAACATTATGTTAGTTGAACCCGAGGGGAAGGGAGATCTTCTCGCCCTTTTACCCGCGGGTTTTCCTATTATTGTTTGACCTTACCTCTCTCTCCATTCGGCCACGGACTCGCAGGAGCTCGTCCCTCCAACTGGATTCATTAAGCCTCATTTCTGTCACCAAAAACAAAGAACCCCGCAATAAACTGCGGGGTTCTTTGTTGGGAGATTTATCCGATTATACCAGCTTGGTAATTTTCGGAGCGGGAATGATTACCGCCGGAGCTTCGCCAAACTCGTAACGCTCAGGGGTGAGATCAAGCTTGGAGGCTTCGAGCATCCAGTTGTAGTTGATTTCCTTGCCGGTATAGGCAGAGACGCGTCCGAGGATGGCAGTCAGGGTGCTTTCCGCGACATGCTTGGCCTCATTAAGCGGAACCCGGTTGCGAATGCTTGCGATTAAATCGACGTGTTCCTGAATCATGGGATTATTCCGTTTTCCTTGGAATTTCCACGGATTCTTGCCGGTGATGGCATTGGGCACTGCCGTGCCAAGGGTACCAACCAGCCGCTCATTTACGCGGAAGGAAGTTTCATTGGTTTGCCGGCACATGCTTTGGACTCGGACGCCATTGGCATATTGGTATTCGACAGCGAAGTGATCCCACGCATCCCCATACTTGGGGTCGGTGCGGCATTGACGTCCACCCATGGCAACCGCCTTGACCGGAGGTCCGCCGAAAGCCCAGTTCATGATGTCGATGTTATGGATATGCTGCTCGACGATGTGGTCACCGCTGAGCCAGGTAAAGTAAAGCCAGTTGCGGATCTGGTATTCCATTTCAGTCCACTCCGGCTTGCGGCCATGATGCCAGAGTTCGCCACCCATCCAGTAGCATTGCCCGGCGACCAATTCCCCGATGTCGCCATTCAGCACGCGCTGCATGGTTTCCTGGTAACCGTTGTCATGGCGGCGTTGGGTTCCAGCCACGATGGAGAGTTTCTTTTCGGCGGCGAGCTCGCCAACCTTCATCACCCGGCGAACCCCGACGGGGTCCACGGCAACAGGTTTTTCCGCGAAGATATGCACTCCCTTTTGGACAGCCGCCTCCATGTGCTGTGGGCGGAAATGCGGCGGGGTGGCCAGAATGACGAGGTCGATGCCGGAGTCGATGACTCCCTGAAACGCATTGAATCCCGTGAAACAGCGGTCATCGGTAATCGCGAAGCGATCAGGCCCCATTGTCTGGTTATGCCGTTGTTCACCGGCCATCACTTTTTCAAAGTTTCGCCGGGCACCGGCAAGCCTGTCGGCAAAGATGTCGCCCAAGGCCCATATCTGCACGGAGGGATCCGCGGCGAGACAGTCATAAACTGCGCCGACTCCCCGTCCGCCGCAACCCACCAGACCGACTTTCAATCGGTCGGAACCGGAGCCTCCGGTGGCGAATGCCGTGGCAGGCAAACTGGAAAGCAGGGAGAGTCCGGTGAGTGCGGCACAGTTTCCGATGAACGTACGCCGGGAGCTACCGGTAATGTCAGAGGTTGTGTTTTGAGACATGATGAATGAAGCAGGTTAGGTTGAGAGAGTAGTTGTTATAATCAGAGTGGTTCCAGGCGGACATTGCGGAAATCGATCGGAGAACCTTCTGACTGAAGGCAAATGTAGCCTTCACTTACGGAGACACCCGTGGCACGGTTTTGCTCCACGCCATTTACCGAAATGACCACGGTATCGCCGCGACACACGATTTCATAGGTGTTCCACTCCCCGATCGGTTTTTCGCTCGCGGGTTTCGCCTTGGCGATGCGACGGTTTTCGAGGGCGCTTTTGCGGGCATTTTCATTGGTTCCGGCCTTTTCCAAAGCCTTGTCCCGAATAGCTCTCCACTCTACGGTTTCCACGCCCTCGATTACCCAGAAGTCCCCGGCATTCCATTCCATGAGTTGGGCCTCCAGACTCTTCGGCCAGATACCGTCGATTCCCTGCATATGCAGGAGGACGCCGCTGTTCCGGGTGATCGGCTTGCCTTGCGAATTCAAGGGTGCGGGGCCATTCCAACGCCATTCCACAAACAGCCGGTAGTCACGATAACGCTGCGTGGTACATACATAACCAGCAGGCTTGCCTCCGCACCGCAGCATACCGTCGGAAATTGTCCATGTGTCGGAAGCCCCTGTTTTTTTTCCAGGATAGATCCTCCAACCGTCAAAATTCTTCCCGTTGAAAAGTTGTTGGGCGGAAGCCGGTTTAATCGCAGCAGGAATAGCGTTATTTTTTTCGGGGGTTTTCTCTGCCTGGGCAACAATACCGAACACCGGCATAAGTGCCATTAGGGCGAGAAGGGCGCACTTCTGTGGAAGGGACATGATGTCATACGATACATCGTTTTGACAAAAGTGTTCCCTGCGAAAAAATCAGTTTATTGTAAATAGGCCTCTTCGAGAAGTGAGAAAACACCGGATATCGGCAGGGTTGCCTCGCCGAGGCGACCGTTCGAATGGCGACGGTTAAGAGGAATCGGGCATCTTGCACCGTTGCACATGCTGACGGAAGGCTCGGCGAGCATAGGAGGACACACAAAAAAGTCGTTTCACCTGTAAGGGATCGAAGAATCCCCATGTGTGGAAGCAACTACTTTGTCCGTGTTGATCTCACCCCCCGCCAAGATTTCAAGCCAAGCCATAGAGTAACGATCTTGCCCAAAAGCCCAAAGAACCAGCGATGTTATGTAGCGCAGGCTTCCAGCCTGCCTGCTCAAAGCTTTGAAGAGGTAGCCGCAAAAGAACGCAGAGAAACACAAAGAGGAAAATCTATAAACCAATTTCGATACTATCTTTGTCGTTAATCAAGGTTGTGATGACGAAGGCCATTGATAGAATCTTTTTGCGTTTTTTGTGATCTTTTGCGGCAAACCAACTTTTATTATTATGCAGGCTGGAAGCCTGCGCTACTTAAGCCCGCCTGTGCCGGATATCCTCACCGCTACCGAGAAAGACCGCATGCTCGGCGATATTGGTCGCATGATCGGCGATGCGTTCGATTGACTTGGAAATGAACATCAGCTCCACAGCAGTGATCATATCCAAGGGAAGGAAATCCTCCTCGCCGAAAAGGATCTGATAATTCTCCCGGTATAGATAATCGACCTCGTCATCACGAGAGATGACCTCCTCCGCCTTCTTGGCATCCAATCGGAAAAACACATCCAGGGCGTCCTCCAGCATCAAGACAGCCAGTTCCGCCATCTTCGGTATCGCCAGTAGATTGGATGAAAGAGACTCCGCCTTGGAACTCGACCGGGTGATCCGGCGGGCAATGCCGCTCGCCTCATCCGCAATCCGCTCCAGATCATGACTGACATCACGTGCCGCCATAAGTAGCCGGACATCAGCCCCGACAGGCCCAAAGAGCGTCAGATAGCGCACCGCCTCGCGGTCGATCTTCTTCTCCAGTTCATCAACCGTATCGTCCATTCCCCGAACCTGCAAAGCCAGGGTCCGGTCGTTGGTGCGCAGGGCCACAATGCTGTCACGCACCATGTTGATGGAAGCCTCGCCCATTTTGAGAATATCGGTTTTGATATCCTTCAGCTCGGCGTGAAAGTAACGCTCCATGTTCGTGTCGTTATTTGAAAGTGTCGTTGTAGAAGTCATTGTTCGGTTCGTTCGTCATTAGCCGAAACGTCCCGAGATATAAGCCTCGGTTTGCGCTTCGGACGGATTCATGAAAATCTTCTCGGTATCCGCGTATTCGATCAGGCGCCCGAGGTAGAAAAACGCCGTTTTGTCAGAAACACGCGACGCCTGTTGCATGCTGTGGGTGACGATGATGATGGAATAGTCCTTCTTCAGCTCGTGCATCAATTCCTCGATTTTTCCTGTCGCAATCGGGTCCAGCGCAGAGCAAGGCTCATCCATTAACAGTACCTCCGGCTGGTTGGCGATGGCGCGGGCGATGCAAAGGCGCTGTTGCTGTCCGCCTGATAGGCCCAAGGCGCTGCCGTGCAGGCGATCCTTTACCTCATCCCAGAGCGCCGCCTTGCGCAGGCTTTCCTCGGCAGTCCGGTCGAGCAACTTCCGGTCGCGGCATCCTGCGATACGAAGCGAATAAACAACGTTTTCGTAAATACTCTTGGGAAAAGGATTTGATTTTTGAAAAACCATCCCGACCTGTCGCCGGAGTGAGATAACTTCCTGCAAGGAATCGTACACACTTACTCCATCAATCCGGATATCGCCCTTGTGGTGCACACCATCCACCAGGTCATTCATCCGGTTCAAGCTGCGCAGCAAGGTCGATTTCCCGCAACCCGACGGCCCGATGAACGCGACAACCTGCCGCTCGGGAATATCGAAGTTGATCGAGTACAGTGCCTGGCTGTCTCCATACCAGAAGTCAAAATTACGGATACTGATGTAATCCTTCCGCCCCGAAGGGGCGGGAGACACGGCTGGCATGGGAGCAGTGGTCGGCATAGGCTTGGGTTTTGGCAATTCAACTGATGCGGTGATCATCATGGAAAAACTTTGTTAAGATTAGAACGCGCCCACCTGATATTTTTTGCGCAGGTGATTGCGGATGTGGATGGCTCCTGCATTCAGCACGAGCACAAGGACGATGAGTAAAAGCGCCGTGGCAAAAACCATCGGCTGGGCGGCATCCGAATCCGGAGACTGGAAGCCCAGATCGTAAATATGGAATCCCAGGTGCATGAACTTCCGGTCCAGATGAAGAAAGGGAAAAGTTCCGTCGAACGGACGAGAGGGCGCCCGTTTCACC
>JAITVQ010000270.1 GCA_031285745.1 Puniceicoccales bacterium
CCCGCGAAAAAGAGCAGTAACAAGTTGATTGTGCCCGGAAATTATCGACAGGCCCGGAAAAATGATTTTGCTGATGGTTACTCCAATCGAATGGTTGGGGTTATTTAGTCACAATTAACACAACCAATATAATACAATGAAAAATGATATCACAGTGAATGAAATTAAGACGATTACCTTGGCCCATTTGCGAAACGAGGAGCATTTCGGGTTTCATACCAAGATCATGCAGTTGATCGGCGAAAATGCCTTGTCGGAGACTTTCCGGTCCATCGCAACCATCTATGGCAGGCGCTATAACGCGCTGCACGATTGCCTGGAGATGATTCGCAAAAGTGTTTACACCGCCCAGCTACTGGCGGCTGACAATAAGCGATGCAAAACATTCTGCGGATTACGCACAGTGGTGGAAGGATGCCTGCTGCATTTTGATCCGGCTAGGCAGATGGCTGCTATTCGGGTGGATAATATTCTCCGGCATTACCGGGCGGTGGTGAAAAAGACCCGCAATGAAAAAACCGCCTTGTTGATAAACCTGCTGCAAGAATTGCGTGACACGAGCACTGACGATCTGCAGGCACTTGGGTTGATGGAATGGGTGGATGTCTTGGAAGCGGACAACCAATCTTATGAACGCATAGAGAGACTTCGCATCTCGGAGCGGGCCAAGCTACTGGCGAAAAATGTACAGGCCGCCCGCCGCGCCCTGGATATCGCCTACCATGCACTGGTAAAAGAACTCGATGTGCATGGAGTTTTGAATCCGGAGGACAGAATCTTCTCGGCATTGGTAAATGAACTGAATGCGCGGATAGAGTCTGTGATCTGGCCTATCGCCCAGCGCCGGGGAATGTCCGCCAGGCAAAAATTGATGGAAAGTCTTTCGGACTGTGCTTCAAACGAGGAGGCCGTATCGGCGGGGTAAAGATTATCAGAATAATTTCTTCATGACAACCGGGCAACCAGCATAAAAATCACTGCAGATAAATGCAGGACTATTGCATCATTTCAGAGGCATCAACGCCTGCGCTTATCTGTAATATTAGGAGTAAATCCGAAAAATTAATTTTGGCCGGATCTATTTCAATTGGTCCAACTTCTTCTGTCCTTCTTCCAAAATAGTCTTTTGCGCAGCCGCCTGTTTCTCCGAAAACACCAATATATCCTTCAAATGCTTATTATACTTTTCTGTGGCGGCTTCACTTTCAAAAACCACCGTGCCCTCCTCATCCTCTGACCATTTCCCCCATTCCTCCCGGTAAATCGTCAATATGCCAACAAGCGCCTCCAACATTCCCCCCTCACATTGCCGAACCTCCTGTTGCAACAAACGCTGCCGCTCCATCGAACTGGTAAAACCCTGGAAAAAACGTCGCTGACTCAAACTTCCCTTATCCCTCAATTCTGCTGCCTTATCCATTAGCTGGAGATAATTCTCTTCATTCTGCTTATTTAACCCCGCCAACTCATTCAACCGCCCTATGCGCGCATCAATCTTCTCCTTTGAGCTTATCGCATCGGAGAACCAATCTTCGCTCGACTGAAAAAGTTGAGCTGAGGCATGATTATATTCCGAAAAACCTTTTTGAAAAGCGACCCACTCTTTCAATTTCGTCAACTCCCCAGCACCGCCGAGATTACTTATCATATTCAGTACCTCATCCCCCATCTTGGCGGTCTCATTCAAATCCTCCGATTCATTCATCCTTTTTCCCAACTCCAACACCTTGTTTGCCTCAGAATAATGGCGCGAGGGGCCTTTCTTGGGAAACGTTCCTAACTGCATCAAATTAAGCAAACCAGTTAAGACCCACATAAAAAATAAAATCAAGGACCCGTTCCTCACATTACGAAACCGCTTGGAAATGGAAAAGAGCGCGACAACTAACAAAGGCAAAAACAACATCCCGCCTACCACATACCCCAAGCTATAACCAAAATCTTGCGCACCGACTTCCATACGTCCCCCCTGCCGTTGCATGGATACAACAATAAGAAGAAAAACATCGATTGCCCCGACCAAAGGCAATGCAACGTATAGCCATTTGGGCTCCTTGGCAGAAGAAGAATCACTGGACGGAACAACTGGGGTGGGAACTGGGGGCGGAGGTGGTGGCGAAGACGAGCGATTAACGGATGATGAGTCATCGGCACTTTCTGCGGGGTTATCAAGCGGCGGCGGGGCTTCAGAAGACATACACGGGGACAAAGACACCAAGTTAAACGTCTGGTCGAGAATCAAAATCGCAGGATGAAGATCACAGGAAATCATCCTATGCCTAAGGGATTGCCAAGACGCTCAACTAATTATCCTTAATCGTCCATGGCAGAACCAACGCAGCCAATCCCCATCATTGCCCTTCACGGATTTACCGGAACCGGGGATGATTTCCTCTCGCTGCAAAAACACTGCCCGACCTCCTGGCAGTGGCACTGCCCCGACCTCCCCGGACATGGCAGCAATCCAACCCAACCAGTGGGCAAGAAATTCTCGCTATCCGTCCATCTGGATTACCTCGAAAAAGAACGCGCCCGCATCTGCTCCAACCAACCTTGCGTCTTGCTCGGATACTCCATGGGAGGGCGCATTGCGCTCCACTGGGCGCTGCAAAAACCGGCTGCCTTCTCCGCGCTCATCCTCATCAGTTCATCTCCGGGCATTGAAAGCCCCGAAGAACAGATTGCTCGCAAAAAATCCGACGAAACCTTGGCCGAAAAAATCATCGCAGAGGGTATACCTGCCTTTCAAAAATACTGGTGGAGCCTGCCGCTCTTCTCCGGTTTAAAAAAACTTCCCCCGGCTGAAATATCCCTACTCGAAACCCGCCGTTTACAAAATACAGCAGATGGACTTGCCGCCAGCCTGCGCGGAATCGGAACCGGAGCCCTCCCTTCTCTCTGGAACCAACTGCCGTCATTAAACCTACCCGTACTCTGCATGGCGGGTTTACGGGATGAAAAATTCGTCCGCATCGCCCAAGCCATGAACTCCCGGCTGCCCAATGGGACGACTGCGTTGATTCCTGACGCTGGGCACATGACCCACGTGGAAGCCAGTCAGCCGGTAGCTGATCCCCTGCAAAAATTCCTCCAAACACAACTCCGGCTTGACATGTGAACAAAATGAACATGAACTTATGAGCATGAAAAAATTAACATCCCGCCAACAACTCTTCCTCGATTTTCTCGCCAAACATTATGCCAACCATGGATATTGGCCCAGCATCCGGGACATACAGGACCACTTTCAGCTAAAAAGCACCAACGGCGTACTGGGTCATTTGCGCGCGCTCGAACGAAAAAAATACATCAGCCGCGTCCCCGGAACCGCCAGGGCTTACCACCTCACCAAGCCTGGATCAGCTCCCGTTAAAAGCGCCCCTATCCACGAGCCCGCATCCATCCCCTTCGCGATGGAAAACATGCTCGAGATTCCCATCTATGGCAGTATTGCCGCAGGATATCCGGACGGGGTCGAATCCAGTGGCGTTGTGGCCAAGCTGCAAATCGACGCCGAAACAGCCCGGGTGCGCCGGAAAGACGGCATCTTTGCCCTTCGCGTACGCGGGGAAAGCATGGTCAACGCCGGAATCTTCGACGGCGATACCGTAATTCTCGAACAGGCTCAACCGCGTGACGGGGACATCGTGGCTGCACTCATCGACGGACAAACCACGCTCAAACGCTACATCCAAAAGCGAAACCAAACGCCATTTCTCAAGGCGGAAAATCCATCTTTTCCCAACATCTATCCCATCACCGAACTAATCATCCAAGGCGTCGCGCGCTCCATTGTCCGAAGCCTTGCCTAAGATACCGCACCTGCTGCGATAATCCATACTGTGCACGCACAAAAAAGACGCCAGAGTTATTCCGGCGTCTTTTTTGTTTTTTCTGATAATCAAACAGAAACCGGCAGCGCCTTGAGCTTCCAAATATCCTTGGCGTACTCATGGATAGTCCGGTCGGAAGAGAACTTGCCGACGCGAGCCGTATTCAGGATCGCCATACGCGCCCAGCGGGCCTTGTCCCTGTAAGCGGCATCCACACGCTCTTGCGCTTCCACATAAGAACGGTAATCCGCCATGACCAGGAACGGATCGCCATAGTCGAGGATACTGCGAACGATTGAAATAAACGCATTCGGTTCCTCAGGGGTGAAATATCCCGAAGAAAGCCAGTCCACCACCGCCTTGAGCTCCTCGTCCTGGTTGTAATAGTCATATGGATTATAACCACGCGCCCACAGTTCGCGCACTTCCTCCACATTCAGGCCAAAGATGAAGATATTATCATCGCCGACTTCCTCACGGATCTCGACATTCGCGCCGTCCAGCGTGCCGATGGTCAGCGAGCCATTCAACGCGAGCTTCATATTCCCCGTGCCGCTGGCCTCCTTGCCCGCGGTGGAAATCTGCTCGGAAATGTCCGCCGCCGGAATGATCTGCTCGGCTAGTGTAACGCGATAATCAGGCAGGAACGCGATCTTGAGTTTCCCCTGAATGCGCGCGTCATTGTTGATTCGGTTCGCGACAGCATTGATCGCGTAAATAATATCCCTCGCGAGATCATAACCCGGCGCCGCCTTGGCTCCGAAAACAAAAACGCGCGGCACAACTTCCAGTGACGGATTATTGAGCAACCGCCGGTAAAGGGTGATAATGTGCAGCAGATTCAAATGCTGCCGCTTGTACTCGTGCAGTCGCTTGATTTGTACGTCGAACAAGGCATCCGGACTGACCTCCACATCGCAAAGGGATTTGATCAAACCGGCCAGGTGAACCTTGTTGGCATGCTTGATGCCCATGAATTCGCGCTGGAAATCAGGATTGTCCGCCCACTTCTCCAACTGGCGAAGTTTGTCCAGATCCCGGGTCCAATCGGGACCAATCTTGCGATCAATCGCCGTGGACAGCAGAAAATTACAGCCCCTCAGCCAGCGGCGCGGAGTAATGCCATTGGTTTTATTCTGAAAGCGATCGGGCCAGAGTTCATAGAAATCAGCAAACAGCGACTCCTTGAGCAACTGGGTATGCAAGGCGGCCACTCCATTGATCGCGTGACTGGCAACGGCAGCCAAGTGTGCCATGCGCACCATTTTCACACTGCCCTCCTCGATAATGGAAAGCGCGCGTTTCTTGGAATCATCACCGGGCCAATGTGAATCGACATCCTCCATGAAGCGTCGATTGATTTCGTAAATGATCTGGAGATGACGCGGGAGGACTTTTTCAAAAAGCGGCACACTCCACTTCTCCAAGGCCTCGGGTAACAACGTGTGGTTCGTATAACCGAAAATCTGCCTGGTGATATTCCAAGCCTCGTCCCAGGAGAGGCATTCCACATCGACAAAAAGACGCATCAACTCCGCGATCGCAATGGCTGGGTGTGTGTCGTTGAGCTGAATGGCGACTTTTTCCGGGAAATCCTGCCAACCTTTGTTGCTGCGCTTGTAGCGGCGGATAAGATCCTGCAATGAGCAGGAAACAAAGAATATCTGCTGAACAAGGCGCAGCTCCTTGCCGATGGCAGTCTTGTCGTTCGGATAAAGAACCTTGGAAATAGTCTCGCTGACGGCCTTCTGCTGGACGGCTTCGATATAGCTGCCTTCGTTGAAGGTTTTGAAGTCAAAGTCGTTTGACGCGCGCGACTCCCACAGGCGGAGAAAATTCACGGTTTTGGTACCGTAGCCGACAATCGGGATATCGCAGGGGATCCCCACGAGCGCACCTGCCGGAAACCAGCGGGGGCTGAAATTCCCGCAACTATTATACGCCATCTCCACCACCCCGTAGAGCGGAACTTTTACGCTGTTTTCCGGACGGCGGATCGGCCAGGGATTGCCGCCATGCAGCCAGTTGTCGGCGTTTTCCATCTGATGGCCCTGCTTGTCAAAAGACTGCCGGAACAAGCCGAATTCGTACATGATCCCGTAGCCGATGGCCGGATAATCCAGCGTAGCCAGGGAGTCGAGGAAACAGGCGGCCAGGCGACCCAAGCCCCCGTTCCCCAGGCCCATGTCCACCTCTTCCTCCAGAAGCTTGTGGATGTCTAGGTTCAACTCGGACAAGGCAATCGTGGCATTCTCCATGAGGCCCAGATTGCTGATGTTATTCCGCAGCAAGCGCCCCATGAGATATTCAAGGGAAAGATAATAAACCCGGCGCGTGTTGTTCTTCGCATGTTCGGCTTGGGTGCAGATAAAGCGGTCCAGGCTGCGGTCTTGAATGGCCAGGCATGTGGCAACCCACCAGTCGTGCAATTGGGCCGTGGTGGTATCGCGGGCCAACGAACACTTCAAATGACGGAGAATATCCTTTTTGATCGAGGCGACATCGTTGCTCAACTCCGCACAGGGAGTTTCATCAATATTGGCGGCAGATTCTTTCTTTTGGCCGGATGGATTTATTTTCATGCGTGTTTGGGTTATGTTTCTGTTTGCGTTGAATGTATGAAAAAGTGTGAGCGGAAAAATATCGTGCAATGCTAAATGAAACCCGGCACGAAGTGTTTTCAAACTGTCACACAAAAAAAACGCGGATGTTTGCCATCCGCGTTTTAAAGAATCGTATGATTAAGCCACACGCTCAACCACGAGCGGCGGAACATTGGGACGCTTGGGCGCAAGACGGTAGGCATCGCGGAAGTAGTGCAGCGAAGCCTCCATGCGTGCCTCATCATTATAATGAATCATGATGAGTGGTTCACCCTGCTTGACCTGCGTGCCAACCTTGCGGATTTCCGTGATTCCGACCGCCGGATCCAGCGTGCCGTCTTTCTTGGTAGCCAACACCTGGACACCCTTGGCGATTTTCCCGGCATCAATGGTGTGGACATAACCGCGCTTGGGAGCGGGAAGTTTGCGCACATATTGCGCCTTGGGGAATTTCTCGGGATTATCAATCCAGTCGGTTTTTCCGCCTTGGTTGACGATCATTTCCTTGAACTTTTCCAACGCGGAACCGTCCTTGAGATGGCGTTCGACAGTCTGCTTGGCCGAAAGCGTGGAACCGGCAACACCGGCAAGGCGGACAATTTCCATGCCCAGCTTGAGCACGAGCTCCTTGAGGTCTTCAGGACCTTCGCCCTTGAGCAGTGCCACTGCTTCACGAACTTCCAGCGCCGTGCCGACGGAATCACCAAGCGGTTGATTAATGTCGGTAACAAGCGCCACACAACGGCGGTTCATGCTACGGGCGACACGCGTAATGGTACGGGCAAGCTGCTTGGCTTGCTCCAGATCGCGGATGAAAGAACCATTGCCCCACTTCACATCAACAACGAGTCCTTCACACCCTTCGGCAAGCTTCTTGGAAAGCACACTGCCCGTGATAAGCGGAAGGCTAGGAATGGTCGCGGTGCTCTGGCGAAGCGTATAGAGAAGATCATCGGCAGGCGCGATTTCCTTGCATTGCTCAACGATGGCGCAGCCCACCTTGCCCAGCAATGCGACATATTCCTTCAGGTTCACCTTGCCCTTGAATCCGGAAATACTCGACATCTTGTCGACCGTGGAAATTGCAAATTCCTCGTCCTTGCCATTCATGCCGGGCATGATGACGCCGGCCGCGGCAGCAAGAGCGGAAAGCACCATCGTGGTCTTGTCACCAACCCCGCCGGTGGAAACCTTGGCAATCTTGGGATGATGCATTTTACCGAGATCAATCACCTCGCCGGACAACAT
>JAITVQ010000024.1 GCA_031285745.1 Puniceicoccales bacterium
TCGTTAAAATCGTAATCGCAATGCCGCAGGTAAATCCCGCAGTAACCGGCTGCGGAACAAAACGAATAAATGAGCCGATCCGGAACAGCCCCATCAAAACCAAAATCACCCCGGCCATCATGGTGCAGATCATCACATTGGAAGCCCCATGCTTCGCTACGAGCAAAGCAAGTAAACCAACAAACGCCCCTGCCGGACCGCCGATCTGCACACGGGAGCCGCCCAGAAAAGAAACCAAGAATCCACCAATAATTCCGGCATACAGGCCCGACTCCGGATTCACCCCGGAGGCAATGCCCAAGCCAATACACAGCGAAAGCGCGACGACACCAACAGTCAAACCCGCCATCAAATCCTTTAGGAATTTTTCTTTGTTATAACCATCCAGACATTCCAACAATTTCGGACGAAACTTTGCCAGTCGGATTTGTTTTATACCGTCATTGAAAAACATATGCCACTCTTCTGGCCCAAGCCATAAACCCTATGCCTTAAATCGCAAGAGGTATTTGGCCTCAAACTGCCCCACGGGCTTTTATCCTTATGCACAGGCAATGAAATTCAAACCCACATTATAAGTGATCAATTTCATACAGTCTTCCGAATATGGAAATTCTGCCTCAAACAGGGAACAAAAACCGCGTTACGGCATCTTTCTTTCTATTGGAAATAAAAGCGTACTTCTATCCTAACTTAACTCATCATGGCTGACCTGAAAAAACCTTCTAATCCCTACTCACCACCTCTCCCGATCAAAATCTGCCTTGGCCTGCTGTCCGTCGTATTTTTCGCCTCAACTCCTCTCCTTGTCGCCGATCAAACAGCTCCGGCAATGACGGAGGCGCAGATTACGGAATTCTGGCATTCGGGAAAAACACTTCCGCTCGAAATCGGGAAACTATACCCGCCGCAATTAATCAGGATCAACGAAGACAAGGGATACAATATCCTGATCGATATCTCCCATGAATGCTCATTTGCCTCGTTATGGGGACTGGGAGGGCGTTTACACGGCATGGGGTTTCGCAGCGTAACCAATCAAGCCAGCCTGGACAGTGTACTGGATACCAACGGCAAGTGCCGGGTTCGCATCCCGTTCGAGACAAAAGAAAAAATCTACCCCTTCGCGTGGTACCCCAATTTCAAATATAACGTAATCATCACCGAGCAGGGTAATCCCGACTCGCAACATTACACGCCCGCTGAACAGGAAGCACTGGTCCGTTTTGTCAAGGAAGGAGGCAGCCTTGTTCTGCTCGGCAGTCCTGTGAGAGATGCGGGAAAAATGAAATCCTGGACGCTCAACCAACTAGCCGGAAAATTCGGGGCAGAATTGCTACCGATGGCGGATAGATACCAGAATCATTCATACGCCACATTGAAACTCGATAAAGAATGGGAAGTCATTGCCAATGGAGAAAAAAATGCCCCGGTTCAGGCACGCCGAACCTTTGGCAAAGGCAAGGTCATCCTCGCCGGAAACCAAAATATCCTTCGCACGCAGAAAGACAAAGACCTCAACCAAAAGATAAACGAAAATATCTGCACGCTCTTGGATTGGGCCTGCGCCGGACAGACTCCCGTCGGAGGAGAACCTCGCTTCCCGCAACCCATGGGCGGTGGTGGAGCAATCTATCCCGAATTGGAAACCGTCACGGGAGACATCGTGGTCTTTTATGCCCGGAACCAAAAAGAGAACCTGCTCAACACGGTGCAGGAAATATTTCCACAGGTAGACAAAAAGGTTCAACACTGGCTCCCGTCCCGCCCAACCAAGGAACCCATGTACTTGATCCTTTCCGCAGGCAGTGGCGGCGGATGGGCCGTCAATGCCTTCCGCCCCAAGGAAAATGGCGTCATCAGTGACTCCCCGTCCGGGTTGATCTCCATTTACGCACATGAACTCGCGCATACCATGAGCGGCCCCGACAATCATCTGGGAGCCGTTGCCGGTGTATCGCCGATTCCCGAACGAGGCGAAGCCCATGCCGGTTGGTTTCAGGGAAAAGTCGACGCATGGTATGATTCTTCAAAGCGGGATAAACCCAACAGAAACTGCAATACGGCCTTTGAATCTCCGCGATTTATGGAACTGGATTTGAAGAAATACTCCAACGGCGACCCCGAGCTTCGCAAAAAATTCAATAATAGCGATGAATGGACCAAGGTCTGGTACATATGGCAGAAGCTGGATGATCGCTACGGCTGCGGCTGGTACCCGCGCTGGAAATGGGTGCAGCATACCCGCTGGGCCAACGATCCTTTACACCACATCACCTGGGAGCAGATGGTCGAGGATATGAGCATTGCTGTTGGCGAAGACTTGTTTCCTTTCTTTAGGAAAATTGGAACCAGTCTTGATCGGGAAACTGCCGGCGAGATAAGATTCCAAGGCAAGACTTACAAATACGCCCCCAGCCCGTTGGATGCCTCAGCTCCAGGACCGGTTCGCATTGAGGATATTGGAGACTACCGGAAAGCATTACCCGCTCCCAAGTAATTGGAATGATATCAAAAAATAAGTGTCGAAAAGACACTTGATATTTAAAACGCCAGAAGGTTTCACCTTCTGGCGTTTTTGTAATATAAACTAATTGTGAGCTTATTTCATTGTGCCACAGGCTATAGCCAAAATCACAAAATAAGCCTGTAACTCCTGGCAAAAAACAGGGTAAGCCCTAACGTCATCATCAATCCAACCATGCGACTGTCCTTTTCTATTATCCTGTTGGTTTTATCCACCGGCTTTGCCATTGCCGACGCCGATTCCAATGCAACCAAGTCCGGCAAAATATCGACGGGAAATAATTCCATTGCGGCAACAACACCAGCGCAACCCGCCCAAACCTCAGGAAAATATACGCGATTAACCAAAACCGGCGATGACGCTTATACCTTTGAGTTGGCCATACGAAGCTTCAAGCCTGTCTCCGGCAAAGGGTCGGAAGTAATTTTGATTTCCGCGATTCATATCGGCAGCAAAGAGTATTATGAAGAACTCCAGAAAATCATCGATTCTCCGGCACTGCTTTTATTTGAAGGCGTCAGCGACAACCATAAAAAAGCCGACGCTGCTCGCACAGAAGAGAAAAGACCCGATGGGCTCTATGAGCAATTTGCGCATCCATTGGGGTTTGTTACGCAATTGGAGTCCTTAAATTACAAGCGGGAAAATTTTAAGAACGCCGACCTCTCCATGCAGCAACTCCAGGAAATACTCAAAAAAGAAGCTGAATTGGAAAACCGCAAGGGCGAGGCAGCCCGTGATGCGCTCAAATACTTTGAGCAACTCGAGAAAGTGCTTTCCGGAGGCGATCCCTTTTCCGCATTCATCCTGCGTGGCTTTTTTGGAATGATCGGAAATTCACCGCAATTTCGCACCATGCTCCTGTTTCATCTCGCCTCGGCCGAAGATGGGGCAAAGTCCAGCGGGATGATGACCCCGGGCTTGCAGCGCATCGCCCGGCTCATTCTGCACGACCGCAACAAGGCGGTCATGGATATGCTGGCCGAGGAATTGGATCAACCGGATCCACCTGCCAGCATTGGAGTCTTCTACGGAGCCGCCCATTTATCCGGAATGGAGAAAATTCTTGTTCAGAAAATGGGTTACCAATTCACGAAAAACCAATGGATAACTGCCTACACCATTCATCCCAAGGCAGCGGGACTTGATGATGCCATAATAAAAAGTCTTACCAAGAGTGTAGTGGAAAAAAATTAACCACGCAGCAATGCAGGAGGAAACCTGCAATTGCCTCGTGGTAAATTTCAGTTTCCTGCTTCCTGCGGTTTTACCACGTAAATCAGGCTGTTTTCGCTCTGAAGATATTTATTGGAAAAATCAGCCAGCGCCTTGGCGTCAAGCGCATTGAGCTTTTCTTCCCAGAGAATATCCCGGTTCACCGGAAGGCCATAAAGTGCATTCAATCCCGCATTCAACGACCTGGAACCGGCAGTCTGGCGCGACATGCGCGCAGCGGTGCTCAGGCGGATTTTCCCGGAAGAAATTTCTTCTTCCGTGAATTTGCCCGCCCGGAATCTTTTCACCTCATCCTGCATGGCTGCCAATACAGCCTCAATATTATCAGGACTGGTTCCTGCATAGAGGAAAAACATGCCGCCATGCGGAGCGCTCAGACGATTGGCGCCGACAAAATAAGCCATCCCCTTCTCTTCGCGCACCGAGACAAACAACTGGCTCGCCATGCCACTGAGCAATTCATCAGCCAACTGCCCGGCGATAAAATCATCGTCCGCAATGCCTGCATCCGGGAACGTCAGAAACACCACGGCCTGCTCGCGAGGTTGTGTCTCGTCGATCCGCCCGGTTTGGGCAGGTCGGCCAAACGGGACAACGGGCACAGAATTTGTCGCGTTAGTCCAAATCGAAAAACGCCTGGAGATGTCCGTCAATATTTCGTCACGGTCAAAGTCTCCGCTCACGGAAATTACACAGTTCGAGGGAATAATCAGAGCGGGATAGAGCGCCTTGATATCGGCTACCGATATCGAAAGCAAATCGTCTTCCAGGCCCATGTAATCAACGGCAAACGGATGGTCTCCGAAAAACAACCGGCGCAATCTGCGTTTGCCAAATTCAACCACATCATCCTCGTCCTCCAGCAGACCGGAATGCTGCGCGTCCCTTTCCCGGATAAAGGTTTTTTCGTTGAAGGCAGGATGCAACACGGCATCCGCTAAAAGCTCATGGGCCAGTGATTGGTCTCCCGACAAAACCTCAATGGCGAGTCCGAAGGTATTATTGCCCGCAGTTTCCTGCAGGGAGGCTCCCGCTGTTTCCGCAGTCTCGGCAACCTCGGCAGCAGTTCGTTTCTCGGTATCACGGGCCAGCATGGTGGCCAGCAATGCGCAGGCACCTCTTTTGCCAATAGGTTCGCAGACACCGCCCCCGGTAAAAAGCATCCGGTAATTAATCTTGGGATACCCGCTCACGGGCTGGAGCAAAATGCGCAAACCGTTTTCCAGCGTGACCTCCTCGAAAGGGACCGACTTGGTTGAGACAACTTCCTCTGCATCTTTTCCCGTAACGATATCACTGCGCGGCTCCATCGCATAACAAGTCAGTTGATCCTCCCGAATGTGACGACGAGCAACCTCGATCACGGCAGAGGATGTGAGTGCTTGGATTCGTTCGAGATAAAGTTTGGGATACCCCATATCTCCGACCACCACCGAATAAGCGCCCAATTGACCCGCCATGCCGGAAACAGTTTTCCGGCTCTCAAGAAACGCAATTATGCATGCCCGCTGCGCCTTGGAAAATTCCTTCTCAGTAAAGCCATCCCGCAAAATATCAGCAATGGTTTCACACACGGTTTTCTCAATTTCATTTCGTTTGCCAGGCGTGGCCGTGTACCAAAGCCAGAAGAGTCCCGTTGAACCCGGAGCCCAGTTGGATCCGTCAATCTGGTGAACAAGGCCAAGTTCTTCATGCAACCGTCGATGCAGGCGCCCGCTCTGCCCCATTCCCAACAGAATGGAAAAAACATCCAAGGCCGGAGCATCGGCATGGCGCATTCCAGGAATCCTCCACGCCATGCAACCGCGCAACACCTGTACATCCGCCTGCAATGACCCCCGGCGCATGGCGAGTTGGGGCAGTTCTACCGGGATATTGGGTGCTCCCAGTGCAGCCGCAGGGACAACGCCAAAAAACTTCTCGGCCATGCCATACACGGCATCGGGCGAAGCAGCACCTGCGACAACGAGTACCATGTTATTTGGCACATAGCGCTCCCGGTAATAGCGGCAAAGCTGTTCATGCGTCACCTTCGCAAAGGCAGAACGCAGTCCGATAACAGGAAGCCGGTAGGGGTGAGTGCGAAAGGTTTCAGCCAGCACGGTCTCGGCCAGTATCGAATCAGGATCATCATCCCGCATGTCGATTTCCCGAAGAATCACATCACGCTCGCGGGCTGTATCCTCCGATGTCAGCTTCGCACGCAACATCATTTCCGCCAATACATCGACGGCGACCTCCAATCCCTCCGCAGGCAAATCAATATGATAAACAGTGCGATCAAATGTCGTATAGGCATTCATCGAACCACCGGTCTTTTGCACAACCTGGGTTAATTCCCGGCATGAATACTTCTCAGTACCCTTGAAAACCATGTGCTCAAGGTAATGGGAAAGCCCGGAGCCCAGCAAATCGCCTTCGTGGATACTGCCCGTCTTGACCCAGACCTGCACAGAAAGCAAACCGGCAGAGAAATCGGGCGCACATAAAACAGTGAGACCATTATCAAGAACCCGCTTGTGCGGTTCACTACCAAAGAGTTTCTCGGACAAAAGGGATAAATTCATGAAAAGCTGCGGAAGTTATACCGGGTTCGTACTCACGCAAGAGACAAAGCGAAGTCTTTGTTAAATTGCACCATGGCAACATCGACGCTTCGTCCACCAATTAAGGCAGCCCCACTTTCTTAAACAGCCAATCTCCTCAATTCTTCTTAATATCAAAAGTGTTCTTGCCGAGGAAGGACTTCGCCTTGCTGGCTGCTTCACTATCGGGATTCATATTCGCCGCAGTCTTGAGCCAATAGACTGATTTCTCGTGATCCTTTCCTATTCCATTTCCCTGATAATAGAGCACCCCGAGCATAAAACACGCCTTGGGCGCATATATCTTGTCCGTTCGAAGGGCCGTTTCGCGAAAGTACTCCACGCCTTGGGTTGTATTCGCGGGTATTCCCAATCCCCAAAAATGCATTAGTCCGAGTTCCCACAAAGCTCCGGCACTCCCGTTCTCCACGGCTTTCAAATACCAGGTTCGCGCTGTTTCATAATTGGCGCCGGTGATTTCATTGGGCCTAAAACCCACCTGGGTAAGATAATTCTCATTATAACAATTGCCCAAGGTCAGGAATGAATGAGCGTTGCCCTGCTGAACCGCCCTCTCCGCGTATCTGCGTGCTTTTTGAAGATTCCTGCCTTTTCCGGATAAAAGATACCGTTGGGACAGCGCCCAGTCCAAATTAGGCTGGTTGGTTTTATTGGCATCACTTTCCAGCTGCTCCCAGATCGGGTTATCCCACTCATTAGCCTCGGATTTCCTCAGGTCAGTATTGTAGCTTCTAAGCTCCGAATTTTGCGCAATGCGCAATTTCTCATCAACCGGCGCAGAGCCTCCACGGGCAATAAATTCCGGGGTTTCTTTCCTGGGATGATTAATATCGAAATCCAAGACAGAGATTCTCTCAAAAAAAGTCTTCTCATTCACCTTCAAGACTTCCTCCAGGGAGTGACGAATGTCCCCGGCATAGCGGACCAAAAATCGAACCGCATCCACCAACGAACCATACTGGATTTCATCAATGGAGAACGTAAATGAAATCAAATCATCCCTACCGGATTCGTATTTGATGAACTTCAACTCTCCGTTTTTAAAGCCGACAGGCGAAACCTCAATTTGCTGGTTAGCGCCGTTTCGAATCGGAATAAATCCCCGCACGCGGGCTTTGTCAAACTCGGCAATACGGGTATCTGCAATCAACATCAATTTCATCACAGTCGCGATTCTCGCTTCCAACCTCTTCACATCCTCTGTGGCAGACTGGCGGGTGGTTTCATTGGAGATGGTCCTCGTACCGCCACCGAGTACCGACACGGTTGCATCAGGCGTTTTCATGCGAATCTTGGCCTCAGCCAGCTCGCTCTGGATACGTTCCAATTCCACCTGCAATTTAATCTTGTCCACACTGGCATCTTTCCGCGAGTTCAGCCGCCGGATCACAATGGCCTCGGCATATTCCTCGTAAGTATACCCGCGTTGCGTTTCAGTCTGGGCATGAAGCGCCACTTCCGAATAAAAGCAAAATAACAACATGCCTGCAACGATACCAATTCGTTGATACCAATTCATGGGAAGTGTTCGAAAATTGAGCATGACAATAAAAGCAAGCCCTGCGGCTATTCCAAAAAGAAAGTCCTCATGAGATGGGATAACATACCGATAGACATGATTTCTTTTTTAGATGGAGCCGCCATTAGCCAAGGTATTTCCTCGCGGTTACAAAGATGTTACCCTCTACCCATATAGACCCCATCAAGAACAACAGGATAATCACTGGGATAAAACATCCGCAGCAAAATGTTTTTAGTCCGAAGGAATATTCAAAAAACAAGGCGCGTTGAAAACAACGCGCCTTGTTCGATACGATAACATCCAGAA
>JAITVQ010000054.1 GCA_031285745.1 Puniceicoccales bacterium
GCCGCCTTCGCTCACGAACTCCATCACCCGCTTTCTCAGATCTTTGCTGTATCCCATTTCTCTCCTTTCTACCTCTTTATCTCTAAATGCCTAACTTTTTATGAGATTTGCTATAATTACCACCAAACGAACCTCATATCAGGCAAAGGGGATAACCACAAGAAGCACCACTGCACTTGCGAATGCCTGGAGAATATAACATCTCCACCTGCCTGACAAAGCAGAAGGACGCCTCTTGTGGTTTCTTTTTACCGCCTTGCAGGCGGTTCACTTAACTCAAGCCAAGGCGACGCCGAGAGAACTTGAAGAACTCGATGACGATGAACCTTCCGCCTTCTTTGCCAATGCAATCCCCCTTCGCTGGGCGAGCAAATGAGTGTAGGAACCGATCCGCTCATTCAGTGCCGCAACCAGCGTATTGAGGTTTGCATCCTCCACCTCCATCATCGCGTACATCGCATCCAGAAAATGGATCATCTTGCGATAATCGGCATCCAGTACATTACGGGCCGCCTTCACCTTCTGTTCCGGCCTCTCGACTCGTTCCTCATAGCGACTCTCCTTGAGGTTCTTGTACGCGAGGTTGTTGGTTTCCAGTTCACTCACCCAAGTAGCCAGGCCGAGTAGTTGGATCTCGGCCGCCCGCTTGTCGCGAATATCCTGCAGCAGGTTGGTCATTGCATAGGTCCGCTCATCCCGGGGCATTCTGTCGAAGCGCCCGTACTGGCGAATCGTGTTATTGAGCTTCCGTCCGGCAGCCTGCTTGGCCGGGTCGAAATGATACAAGAAACCGTTCACACTCAGGCGAAAACTACGAAACGTCTGGACCCGCCGATGGTCGGCAGTCTCCAAATCGGACGTAAAGTCGCTTCGGCGGGTGATTTCCATGGCTGCATCCAACACACCGTAGTGGTCGCTGTAGACGGAAACCATCCCTTGGAAGGTTGCGTTGATCTCATATTCGCCGACCAACTTGACGAATTCGGAATGAAATCCGAAATGCTCCTCGTTGCGCAGACGATTTAGCCCAATTGCTCTAATATTATTTCTCATGATGTATATATGTATTTATTATTTTTAATTAACCTCAATCAGGATGATTAAGGCGTGAGAGAGACAAAGCATTTGAACGAACTGGTCAAGTTTTATATTTGATATTATTAACACAAAAAGCACGCGACAGGTCCCCATTGTACCTTTCATGATGAGACCCTGCAAACGATATGGTCTCGTCATAGAAAAATGATTTAAGAAAAACATTCGATTTGTTCCAATCATGAGCCCAAGCAAACGTCTCCTCATTTGACAAGGTGCTTTCATGAATCCAAGCAAACAGGAAATCGTTTGATATTACTCCGTCATGAAACAAAGATTTGATGTCAGCGTTTGATTTTGCCTCGTCATGAACAAAAGCAAACAGGTCGGCAAATGATAACACTAGATGTTGGGAACCACGACGGGGACTCCGCATTATGCATTTTCCCGGAAAATACCGGTGAAACCGACTTGCCGGGGCGTTCGCCGGGAAAATACAGAGGAAGCAAACGGCTCTCCACTGGGATCGCCGGCGTCCCGCCGGCTCTGTTTTAGTATCCTCTATCTCATTGGGATATTAATCTTGAAGCTGGCGAGACGCCGATAATCCTATTTCCCCGAACTACCAACACCAAGATCGACACCCCACCCCAAAAATTAACCCGCCTCCATCTCTGTATATTATTGATGGCGTCGTTTCTCATGGTCGCCATTCCTATCGTTGCACTTCAGGCGCAAACATGGACCAATCCCGCCGATGGCATTCGCAACGGGCTCTGGCATGTGCTTCTTCTCGTTCTACCGGCATGGATATTCATGCTACTGCCCATCCATGCACTGGCCTACTTTCTCTGCTCCCGGTATCAATGGTACCGTTTTTTATTCTGGGGAACTCTGACACTGCCGTCATGTGTGCTGTTAAGCTCAATACCGGGAATCTGCGTAGGTCCTCCTCCGCCCGAATTTCATTTTGAAGCACTGACAAAAATTCCTTTCCCCCAATCGGCCCACGAAAGAAAAACCTACTTCACAGGCGGATTGCTGACGGATCGCTGCGATACTTTCTATTTTCGTTGCTCTGCCGAGGACACTAATAATTTGATCAGGGCTCTCAAACTCCAATTGTCCAACGAGGAATTAACCCACTATATGACCAATTCATTCATCCCCGACAAAGGTTGGCCTGATCCGGCCAAATGGGAAGGACTCAAACTTTATAGAGGCGACGACGGAGACAGCCGTAAAGATGCCTTTGCCTATCGTTTTTATGAACTCCTGACCGATGAGTCGCGTACACAGGTCCATCTTCTGATATCTAATATATAATATGCATGGCCTGTTGAACATCCCATGCAAAAATGTCCCTGATTTTTCAACCAGGCAAAAGCCGTAAATGAAGGCAGAAAATAAACCATTGCCCGAATCAATTTTCAGGTCAGATTAGCATGATAAAAACGCCCCAACAATGGTCAAAAACCTGTTCATTGCACTTATCTTACTTGCCAGCAACTTTGCTTATTTAAATGGGCAGGAGATCAAACAAGAGAAAAAAGATTATACCGTATTCACAATTATACCCATAGGCATCCGACCGCCGATGTCTTGGAAAATTAACAAGGTAGATAAAGCTTCAGTAATTCCACAGTCGGTATTTCCACCAGGCCTCTTGCACTACAGACAGCCATCAAGTATTCAGAATGAATACCCTGACAGAGAACATTCTTATGAAAAAATCACCCTAATATTAGGACGCTATTCTCAATGGGTGCATATAACACCACCTTCAAGTTCGATAAACTTGTTTAGAATGTCTAAAAAAGCTGTAGGCGCCCCTTTCTCATATGAAGATTACACGACAGTAGAATTTCCTAAAAACTCCAAGGGAGGAATCGTCTACCTGTGGCAACAAGACGCCGATACCTGGGATAATCCCCATCAGTTGGTCGTTCCCTTGGAGACTTTTGTCGGGCAAAACTCCGCACCGTCAAAACAGGGGACTCTTGTGGTTAACACATTGCCTCACAGACTGGCCTATGTGGTGGATGGCTCCGAAGGAGTCCTTGATCCCAACGGCACCGCATTCATTCCGGCCCCGGATCCTGCAGCAGATAATTGATTATAAGGTTTCCATTGAAAAAGACGGCAAATGGAAAATCATGAGCAAATTCAAAGGAGTCCGGCTGGATTCCATTTTTGTCTTGGTCTCATATAAAAACCTGCATTTTTCCCACCAGAAAACGGAAAAACTGGGGTCATTAAGGATTGCTTTACCAGAAACCTTCCTCGCTCCCTCAAAGTCGACTACACTCCATTAACACGCAGTTGAAGTCGCCGTAATATAGTCCGATGGCGTGTTGACTATCGCAAGGGCCACGGCATTAGCTCCCTCTCGACAATAATGTCTCATGTCTTCCAGCGCCAGCATAGCATCCTCCTTTTTCTACTCCCGTTGGGCGCTCCCCGTGCTCATGGCAGGGGCGATGCTGTTTACCGCCTGCGATGACAAAATCCCCTCCACCTCGACAAATCAAGTAGTCCAGCATATCTCGACAGCCCGGCGCACCCAGATTCTCTACGGGGCCAGGCACATCACTCCCGGCATGAGTCGCACTGAAGTACAAAATGCCTTGGGCAAGCCCGACGAGACTACCGACATTTTGGCGCAATCCGGAAAAACCGGATACACCCTTGCCTACATTCTGGAGCACCCGACAGATACAAACTTGCAAGGAAAGCTCCTTCGACTGCATTTTGATCTCAACGACAAGGTAACCCAAGTCGAAGACCTCACACAGTAACACTTTTAGTCATGTCCAACGACACCGAGAACAAGACACCTGATACCGCCAATTCCGACGGCTCCGTCACGCCGCCATTGCACCGCCATTTCATTCGACAAATCATCGACGAGGATCTCGCCAGCGGGAAGCATACCGGAGTCGTCACCCGTTTCCCCCCGGAACCGAACGGCTACCTGCACATCGGGCACGCCAAGTCCATCTGTCTCAACTTCGGACTGGCCCTCGAATATAACGGACGCTGCCACCTCCGCATGGACGACACCAACCCGACCAAAGAGGATGTCGAATACGTCGATTCCATCAAGGAGGACATCCACTGGCTCGGGTTCGACTGGGGCAATCACTACCATCAGGCCTCCGACTATTTCGAGCAAATGCACGACTATGCCGTGCAACTCATCAACAAGGGCCTCGCCTACGTCTGCCATCTGACCGCAGAGCAAACCAAAGATTACCGGGGCACCCCCACCATCCCAGCCAAGCCGAGCCCGTGGCGTGACCGGCCCATCGAGGAAAGCCTCGCCGAGTTCGCCAAGATGCGGGCCGGAGAATACGATGAGGGCGCAGCCACGCTCCGCTCCAAGATCGACCTCGCCTCGCCCAACATGCACATGCGCGACCCGGTCATCTACCGCATCCGTAAAGTCTCCCACCACAACACCGGCGACAAGTGGTGCATCTATCCGATGTATGACTTTGCCCATCCCCTTGAGGATGCGCTGGAACATGTCACCCACTCCATCTGTACCCTGGAGTTCGAGGTACATCGCCCCTTCTACGACTGGGTGATCGCCAATGTGGACGTGCCCGCCAAGCCCAACCAATACGAATTCGCCCGCCTCAACCTCACCTACACGGTGATGAGCAAGCGCAAGCTCCTTGAGCTCGTCAAAGAAAAGCATGTCAGCAGTTGGGACGATCCGCGCATGCCCACCATCTGCGGATTCCGTCGCCGGGGTTACACGCCGTCCGCCATTCGCAAATTCTGCGAAACGGTCGGTGTCACCAAATACAACAGCCTCACCGACGTAGCCCTGCTGGAGCACGCGATTCGCGACGACCTCAACAAGACCGCTGCGCGCGCAATGGCGGTGCTCAATCCCGTCAAGGTCATCATCGAAAACTATCCCGAGGGACAGGTCGAATGGATCGACGCCGTGAACAACCCGGAAAATCCGGCTGACGGCACCCGCAAGGTTCCTTTCTCCCGTGAACTCCTGATTGAGCGCGACGACTTCATGGAAGATGCGCCCAAGAAGTTCTTCCGCCTCGCGCCCGGCAAGGAAGTCCGCCTCCGTTGGGCCTACTTCATCACCTGCACCAGTGTGGAGAAAGACGCCAATGGTGCCATCACAGCCATCCGTTGCACCTATGATCCTGCCACCAAGGGCGGCGACGCCCCCGACGGACGCAAGGTCAAGGGCACCATTCATTGGGTCAGCGCCGCCCATGCGGTTCCAACGGAAATCCGACTCTACGACCGCCTCTTCACCAAGGAAGATCTCAACGACGACTCCGACGGCAAGGACTGGCGCGAGCATCTTAATCCGGACTCTCTGAAAACCGTCACCGGTTATCTGGAACCCGAATTGGCCAAGCTCGCTCCCGGCACACGTGTCCAATTCGAGCGTATCGGTTACTTCGTCGCCGATAGCCAGGACAGTAAACCCGGCGCCCCGGTCTTCAACCGCACCGTCACGCTGAAAGACTCCTGGAGCAAAGGGGCAAAGAAGGAGTAAACTCTAAAACAAGGAACGGAGCCAGCGGCCTTGAAGTATTTTCACAGGGCAACAACGCCCTGTGAATTAAATTCCTACAGCCATATCAGCACTCCATGAAAAAATATCTTCATATCCTTTTAGTTTTCTTTTTAGCGGGATGTTCCTCCACCATCGAAACCTCTTTCGAAACCAGAAGCAAAGCTATCACAGAAGAGATTCAGAGCCTTCCAAACCATCCTTGGGCTGGAGAATATTATAAAGACTCCACAAGCGATATTGGCTTTAGACATGTCTGTCTCAATATTGCGCCTCAATCGGGTTATACACTTACCTGGCGAGAGCATTCAGGACTCCGTGTCTCTAGTTGTGGAAAAGTCCAATGGGAAAACGATCACATTGAGCTATTTATTATATTTCTAATTCAGGAAAAACCTTCTCAAGAACTCGATTCTAAGCTGTATCCCATTCAATGGGGAGAACGCCATTATCTCATTCCTCCCTCTCAAATGGTAGACTTTTGCAATGATGTCAGTGCTGGACGAGAAAGACATTATGGCTTTAGCAGTACATATCTTTTAAAATGTGGTGATGAAAAGAAACAAGTCTCCGGTTTGCCTGATGTCCCTGAACAATTTCGCTCTTACCTGCTCTCCACACCCATCAACGCAACCATAACTGCTGTCGAGCCTCCTGCATTACTCCCTAGTGGATCGACATACCTTAATGGCGCAGAGCATAACTTTAAACGCACTGTGGTAACGCTAGATGTGGGAAGCGATCAAAGACTTTTAGTCGGAATGGAGTTACGTGCAATTATGTCTGATCTTTGCGTATTTAAAATTTCAAAAGTGGAAACAGGAAAAGCTGAAGCCGTCATATTTCAACTCGACGAAAAAGACCCTGATCCTCAAATCGGGTGGAAACTTTCGACCAATCCATACTACGCACAAGCAACATCTGAAGATTCCCCGGAAAAATAACTTGAGATATTCCAGTAACTCGTGCCTGACTTTTCCACATCACTCAAGATTCCCGACCGCTGGCAGCAGGACGCCCTGCATGCCTTGCGCGCCGGACATGATGTGATTGTGCAAGCTCCCACGGGAGCCGGGAAAACCCATATCTTTGAAATGCTGGTTCGCAGTGGCTGGCGCAAGAAAGCCGTTTATACAGTGCCGACTCGCGCGCTGGCCAACGACAAGCGTCACGAGTGGGCGTCGCAGGGATTCAATGTGGGGATTGCCACTGGAGACATCGCCGAAAATCTCGATGCCCCCATTCTGGTAGCCACCTTGGAAACACAGCGCGGGCGGTTCTTGCATATGAGTAGTGGGCAACCTGACCTGCTCGTCATTGATGAGTTTCAGATGCTGGGTGATCCGGTGCGCGGGGTTAACTATGAACTCGTGTTAGCCCTCGCCGACTCCCGCACCCAACTGCTGCTCCTAAGCGGCAGCGTGGCCAACCCCGACAGCGTGGCAACATGGCTCCGTGGATTGGGACGGGATGTTGCGCTCATCAATCACCACCAGCGCCCGGTGCCGCTGGAGGAAGTCTTTCTCGACCAACTCAATCACCGGATTCCTGACGGCATACGTGGACACTGGCCGCGCCTGATCGCCAAGGCATTGCTCGCCGAGCTTGGGCCAATCTTGGTCTTCGCCCCCCGGCGCAAGGCAGCCGAGGAACTGGCCCGGCACCTTGTCGCCGCACTTCCGCTCAACGATATGTTGAGCCTGTCCACCAATCAAAAGACCTTAGCCGGAGACCCGCTGGAAAAAATGCTGCGCAACCGCATCGCCTACCATCACAGCGGACTTAGCTATGAACAACGGGCTGAACTGGTCGAGCCACTGGCCAAGACCGGGGCGCTCCGGGTGGTCGTCGCCACCACCGGACTGGGAGCCGGTATCAACTTTTCCATGCGCTCGGTCATTATCACCGATCGCGAATACCAGAGTGGCCATGAGACTCGTGAACTCCGTCCTGACGAGCTTCTACAAATGTTCGGGAGGGCCGGAAGACGAGGGCTCGATGATCGCGGTGTCATCCTGGTGGCAGCGGGAAAACCACGCCTCGCCGAGGGACGCCCGCTCATTCTCAAACGTGCCGCCAATCTGGACTGGTCCGGGTTCCTGACGGTGATGAACCAGGCTGTCTCGAGTGGACAGTCTCCCATTGAGGCCGCCAAAGCTCTGGCTGCGCGTCTTTTCACTACGGAAAAAATTGAGCTGGGCCTGGAACGATTGACCCAGCCCAAGGCGGTACCAGCACCCGACAGCAACCCCTCACCCCGCATCAAATTAATCCAACAAATGCAAGGAATGGAGGGTGCGTGGGAGCGCCTGAAAAGCGAAACCAAAAAGTCCATCAAGGAATCCTGGCTGCGCATCAACGACAAGTGGTTTCCTGCAGCGTCCCGCCCCGAGACATTTTCCCAAATCCCGCTGGGGTCTCTCTGCAAGTTTTCGGAAAATGAGAAACCTGTTTACGGTAGGCTTGTACCCATCGCCACATTTCCCCGCACCGACGACACTGATGATCTTGTCATCGCGAAATGGATACACCGCAAACTTCAGGAATCTGCCCGCACGGCAGGCAAAAAGAAAAACCGGCGACCCCAGGGCGAAAAAAACCGCCCTCCTCCACCCCAGGCTACAATATCCAAATATTGGCCACTGGAAGCCATTGAGGAAAAAATCATTCCCCGGTTATCCCAATTATCCGGAGGTGGCGTTGTTACCGGAGAGCCGTTCGAAAGAAACGGAACCTTATTTGTTCGCCTGGATTATCGCAACGCCCTGGTACGCGTACGCATCGACTCGGACGGCAATGCCTTGATTAATCCTCGTTCCCGGGAACAGGAGTTTGAGGATATTTCCATCGGGGAAACCTTGGCTGACTCCATGGACGGCACGGGGCTGACCGGTTTGCTCTGGCAAAAGCTCGGCTTGATCGACCACACGGCGACTCCTACCCGTCGTGGAATCATCGCCAGTTATTTTCACCAATGCGAGGGGCTGGCCATTGCCGCAGCCTTGGAAGATGAAAGCTATACCATCCGGGAACTGGTTCGGGATCTTGCCAACCTGCGGGCAGGGCATCGCTTCGAAAATTTGCGCACTGCCAGCAATCGACTGGGAGCCTGTTGTTCGCTGACCTACCGGGGCATCACTATTCCGGGTTACCTCCGGGAAGGGATGCCACTTGAATATGGGGCAGGCGCAGCGGAAACGCTCATGGAACTGGAAAAAAATCCCGGCGGAGCCCAGCGCATGACTGATGAATTTTTGAATATTGGTGATATTGAACGCGCCCGGCTGGAATGGGAAAGTCTGCTAAATCACATTGTCCATGCCCCGGCCTATCCGTGGAATCGCTGGCTCGCCTTGCAGGAGGCGGCGCGAAAAATCAGCTATCAAGTAGCGCAGGCTTCCAGCCTGCCTTGAGCAATAAATTTAGCCGCAAAAGATTCTTTGCAGAAAAATCGGTCGACTACATTTCTCAGCAAGTTTTAGCTTAAAATCTTTTGTGTTCTCTGCGTTCTTTTGCGGCTAAATTCTAAACTAAAAT
>JAITVQ010000111.1 GCA_031285745.1 Puniceicoccales bacterium
AATAGGCTCTATAAGAGTATCAATACGAGCTTCTTTTGGCAGAGAGGGCGCGATGTCCATGCCAATCATCTCCCGACATTGCAACCGGTAAGGCCCGCCCCTCTTCCGGCTTGTCCGCACGCCTTGTTTACAGTGCCCGGAGTTTATACCGACTGCCAAGTTGTTTGTTCGAGTTAACAACGCGACTCGCCTGACTATGTCCAGCTACTGTGCTTGCATCCGGTGCCATTCGGCAAGAGTAGTTTTTTCAAGAAAGTAATATCTTGTCCCGTCTTCTTTCAATTTTCTCGTTTTCCTGTCGGCCCTGACGTTGCCCCTGGTACCCACCTTCCCTGTCACACGCATTCCCTTCGCAAAGGTACACCTTTTCACTGCCTCCTAAAACAAGGACATTTGGCCATCATTATCATCCTTAACGGAGGACGCAGCACGAAGAGGCTTATTTGCTTTACCCGTATCCTCACCCACTGCATCCGCGTCACTTATGGTCGCTTTTGAAAGTCCGTCAGACCTACCCTTTGCCTTCTCCGCCTGTTTATTTGCGGAATCTTTCTTCGCGCGTGTCTTATCATGGCCCTTCATGAAATCCGCGCTGCCACTCTCCATATCTGCCAAGATTTTATTAGCCCGATCAACGACAACCTTGGGTAGCCCGGCCAACCGGGCCACATGAATACCGTAGGAGCGGTCTGCCGCGCCGGGAATCACCTGCCGAACAAAGATAATCTCGTCATTCCACTCCTTCACCGCCACGCAGTAGTTTCTCATGCGGGCCAGGGAATCCTGCAAACGGGTCAACTCGTGATAGTGCGTGGCAAACAAAGTACGCGGCCCGCTATCACCATCCCCGTGTAAATATTCCGCGACCGACCAAGCGATGCTGATACCGTCATAGGTACTGGTTCCCCGCCCTATTTCATCCAGGATCACCAGACTCGCGGAAGTCGCGTTGTTCAGAATATTCGCCGTCTCATTCATCTCGACCATGAAAGTCGAATTACCTCGCGCCAGTTCATCGCTCGCACCGACCCGGCAAAACAACCGGTCCACCACCCCGATATGGGCTTTCTTGGCCGGAACCCAACACCCGATCTGCGCCATGAGCGCAATAAGCGCCACCTGCCGGATATAGGTCGACTTACCCGCCATGTTAGGTCCGGTCAGCAGGGCGATCTGCTCGCCGCTGGCGCACAGCGTAGTATCATTCGGGACAAAGGCCTGCTTATGCCCCTGTTGGCGCAACATCTGCTCCACCACCGGGTGCCGCCCCTGCTCGATTTCCAGCATGTCGGAATCATCCACCACCGGGCAGCAATAGTCCCAGTCACGGGCCAACGACGCCCAGCCACAATACACATCCAATTCCGCCAAAATCGTCGCCGTACGTTGCAGGACCAGCGAGTGCTGTTGGATTTTCTCAATGAGTTCCTGGAAAATCTCCGTCTCGCGATTGAGCGCGTATTCATCCGCCCGCAACACTTCCTTCTCCTTTTGCCGCAGTTCCTCGGTAATGTATCGCTCGGCATTGGTCATCGTCTGGCGACGAATATAATGGGCAGGAACAAGGTGTAGATTGGTCTTGGTGATCTCGATGGAATAACCGAAAGCGCCGTTATACTTTATCTTCAGATTCTTGATGCCCGTGGTCTCCTGCTCCTGCCGTTCCAGATTGGCAATCCAGGTTTTGCTATCGGTCGCCAGAGAGCGAAGTCTGTCCAGTTCGGCATCGTAGCCTTGGCGCACCACGCCACCCTCGGCAAGATCGCCGGGCAACTCATCGGACAACGCAGTATCCAGCAGTTCGCGAAGCTCGGTACAGGGCTCGATACTTTCCGCCAGCCGGGCAATATCGGAATTGGGCAAAGAAGATAGTTCGTCCTTGATGTCGGGCAACTGGCGCAAGGTATCCCGGATACCGCCCAACTCGCGCGGATTACGGATGCGATTTTGCAGGCGGGAAAGAATCCGGGCAATATCCCGCACATAGCGCAGTTTTTCCTGAATCCGGGTGATGACTCCGCCGTGCCGAACCAGATCACCAACATTGCGCTGCCGTGCACTGGCCAGTTCGGCATTGAAAGGCGGGGTGGCCAGCCAGCGTTCCAACAGTCGAGCACCGGCGGCGGTGACAGTGCCATCAATGGCCGTCATTAAAGCCCCTTCGCGTCCTCCGCCACTGCTCCGAAACAGTTCCAAATTTCGCTGGGAAGCCTGGTCAATAACCAATGAGTCATTTGGCCGATACTCGGAAATTGCGTATAAATTCTTCGGTTTCTGACAGAGACTATCGGTGGCATAGGTCAAGACCGCTCCGGCAGCTCCCAGTGCGGGATGTCCCGGCGCAATGCCGAATCCCTGCAGGTTCAGTACACCCAGGTCCTCGGCCACAGTCCTCTCTCCTCCCACTGCCTCAAATTGCCAGGACGGCAGCTTGGAAACAGGATGGGACTCCAGGAATGCCCGAACTGAATTTTCCTGTTTCCACACCGCAGCCTCATCATCAGAAATCAAAATCTCCCGAGGATCCAACGCATGCAGCACCGGCAAAAGACGCCCCACCTCACCACTGGCAATCTTGAATTCCGCGGTCGAGAGATCAAGCCAGGCCGCGTAAAGATTTCCTTTCTTGTCCCCTGAAAGGGCCAGCAGGAAATTATTTCTCTTCGCCTCCAGATGCGTATCTTCAATGGCAGTCCCGGGAGAAAGAATTCGGGAAAGCGCGCGCCGGACCAGTTTGCCGGGCACCGGGGCCTCCATCTGTTCGCAAATCGCCACTTTCAACCCCGCCGCCAGAATCTTCGGAATATAGGTTCCTGCCGCATGATACGGGATGCCTGCCATCAGGTCATTGTGTCGCCGGGTCAACGTAATGCCTAGCACTCGCGCGCCCCTTTCGGCATCTTCGCCGAACATTTCGTAAAAATCTCCCAGCCGGAAAAGCAGCAACGCATCCGCAGGGAGCTTCTTGTGATACTCCCAGTATTGCTGCATCATCGGAGTTACTTTAGGGGCGGATGCCATGGAGCGAGAGAAAAGACAGGTTCGGGTGGTTCAAGAGAAATTGTCAAAATCTGGCAGCCAAATCCGATCTGTGTAAAAAATTATCATCTATCGCGCCGCTCCTCACCGATCAGGCGGCCATCTTCCAGCGTCAGGATACGATCTGCAATATCCAGGATTCGGTTGTCGTGGGTAACCAGCACGATGGTGACGCCACTGCCGCGAGCCAGATTTTCCAGCAGTTCGACAGCCTCTCTCCCAGTGTTTTTATCCAGTGATGCGGTTGGCTCATCTGCCAACACAATCTTGGGATTCGCCACCAGCGCCCGGGCAATCGCCACACGCTGGTTCTGTCCGCCGGACATGTGCGAAGGCACCTTGAAGGCGTGCTCACTCAACCCCACCCTGTCCAGCATGGTCAATGCTGCGGCCCGTGAACTCACCGCGTTATGCGCCGGATCATGCGACAACGGCATCTGCACGTTTTGGCAAACAGACAAGGACTTGATCAAATGATGCGATTGAAAAATGAATCCGATGCCACGCCGGATTTCCACCAAGTCTTTCGTCGCCGCCGAAACCAGCGAACGTCCATTGACCATCAATTCGCCGGATTGCACTGCGCGCTGGGCGCCAATCAGTTTGAGCAAAGTCGATTTTCCTGATCCTGAGGGTCCCATGATGAGGACGATTTCCCCGGGGAATATATCCACGGTGATCTCGTGCAAAACCTGATGCCGGGCATCCCCGTCCTCAAACCAGTAGGAAAGATTTTTCGCAGAAATAATGGGCGCAGGCTTGGTCATACAATATCTGCGGG
>JAITVQ010000224.1 GCA_031285745.1 Puniceicoccales bacterium
CAAGGTTGACATCTTACCGAAACTCCAAGAGCGTGGTGGCACACTAACTACTCCAGAGCCTTTGCGCAGGGCCTTACCAATGCGCCACAACACAGGATGAGTTTTTGTCCATCCTGATCGACGTCCCTCCAGGACGTTTTACCCGGGTGCCTTCCGGCACTGTTATCACTCGTTAAGCTTAACCCACCGGATTTTGTTTCCGGTTTATCCCTAAACCCAAATTCCCACGACGACTGGATGGTCGTCTTTTCCCCATGCGTATTCATATCTCACGTTGTCCGTTGGTCTGGTTGTTGCTTGGCCTGTTGTGGTTGGTTCCCCGGAGTGCCTCCGGCGCGTATTCGATCACGGTGTTGTCCGAGAATTTCGATGCCTATGGCGATGGCCCGGTGATGGGGCAAGGCGGGTTGACGCCCGTGTTTCCTGCGGGGTGGAGCGAGTCTTACCAACCTTTTCCTTTTTTTTTACTCTACTACTTCTCCGATTACGAGTGGCCGGTATAGTGGGGGGCAGGCCATGATGATGGGGCGGGGGTTCGGGGCGGAGCGGGTGGTGTCCAATCTGGTGGCGGAGGATTCGGCGGAGGTGAGTTTTTTTGTGCTACGGACTTGGAGCTCGCTGGGAGATGTGTATTTTTATCAATATGAGTCACCCGGGAATAATGAGATTTTCGCATTCAACGGGGTGCGGTTGGCGTTGACGAATGTGTTGTATGCGTGGGATGCGGTTCCTGCGCAGTGGAGGCCGGTGCCGTTGGCACCATGGGATTCCACGGCATGGTATGATGGGAGTGGATCTTACCAGGATTTTGAGAAGATCACGGTGCGGCTGGATGGGACGAGCGGGTTGTATTCGGTGCAGGTGGGAGATGGAGAGTGGTTGGAGGGGCTTTCGTACCAGCGGGAAACGGGGTCGTTGGAGTTGAGTTTCCAGTATGCGAAAGGTGATGTGTTGATGGTGGATGATGTGGTGGTGAAGAGAATATATGAGGGCGATCCGTATGATCCATCTGGTCCTGATGATACTTGGGATAGTGACGGGGACGGGATCCCGGATTGGTGGGAGTTGTATCTGGGCTCGGATCCATTTGTTTCTGACGCGAATAGCCGGGCCGCGGGGACGAGTTATACGTATGGGCAGCGGTACGCTGCGCTGGTGGCCGGACAGGCAGATCCGGCAGGGATAGTGCCGGTGCCCGATTCCGGTGGCGGCGATAACACTGGCGGCAGCACAACTCCGCTGCCGGGTGCCAAGACGAGGGCCGATACGGACAAGGACGGTTTCACCGATTACCAAGAGCAGTATTTCAAGTATAATCACGAGGACGCCGCCGTACATCCGCACCTGCCGCGCTATGTGGTGGTGGATCTGGGCCCGGTGGCAGAACGCGGAACTCCTATCGCGATCTCGGACCAAAACGGCTGGGTGTTGAGCAACACGGGTTTTCGTTGGCATGCGGGGGCGTGGCTGAAAGATGCGCTTCCGCTTCATCCGCCTGCCACGCGATATAGTTTTCTGAAGGACATCAGCAACAACGGAGCAGTCGCCGGGATGGGCGACGAACCTTGGGGTGCTCATGGCTACTATTATGGTGCTGACGGGCAAAAGGTGACGACTGGCGCGACACAAACCACGACCTATGGATCGTTTGCCTATCCGTATATGTTCAACAAGAGTGGCGGCGCCAATTTTATCTGTGCACCTAGGGGCGGGTCGCCGAGCTCAGGGGGAAGTTATTGCGTGGATTACAGGATCACCGCCAGCTGCAATGACATGGCTCCACTGGACGTGGGAAATTTCATTTCCGGGCCGAGTCCGGGCAAATGCTTCGCCAATAATCTGCCGCTGCCACTGCCCATGTCGCGTGGAGGTGCCTCGCTCTATTCGCCGGATTCCCTCGTCCAGGGTGGCAACCCCGTGACGCCTGCCTATACGGTGTCGCAGGGCACTGTGCTCGCGCCCACCCTCGGGGAGATCGCCTTAGCGGATTTGGTTCGCTATGATGAAACCCTGCGGGCGGTGAACGACGATCTGGTGATGGTGGGGGTGGATGGCGCTGGCATTCGTGTCTGGAAACAACGGAATACGAAGAGCAAGACGAGCACGGGAGGCCTGTTGCCGGTACGCTCGGTCGACCCCAACGTCGGAGATCCCTTTTCTCTCAATACCCCGGAAGACAAGGATTATCTGGTGGCGAGCGCGACGCATATGTGGCTGCGCAAGCGTGATGCCCAAGGGGCGCTGGTGTCGCCGCTGGCGTTCGAACCGGCGATTCGGTTGGCGGAGTTGGTGGACTGGAATTGCGGCTGGGTGGATCAGTGGGACATCTCCGGGATGAATGATGCCGGTTATTTGATTGGCACGGGTTATAAGATCGTGCCGGGGCAGGAGGCGAAGACCGACGGCGGGGAGTTGATTATCGATTTTAAGGATGAGGCCTACAGCAACAACGGCCAGCCCACCTCTGCGATCAAGGAGCACGGGTTCCTGATGCTGCCTATGGAGGTGCGAGGGCTTGTTACCATGTCTCAGAATACGGGCAGGTCTTCCAAGCGCTGGGTTGTGCCCGATGATACGGCCCCTGGCGGGGTAATGACAAAATTGGTAAACGAACTGGAAATCGCTCAATGGTATAATCCGATTGAGGAGTATGATTTTCCCAATCAGAAGATTGTATTCAAAGAACAGGGGCTGAGTCTGGATCCTGATGCCTTTTACGTGCGGATCAAGGCGCCTCCGCCTCCCGCCGGGCAAGATCAACCTCCCTGTCATCAGGTACGGATTTGGACCACGGGATGCCCCGATTCCAGCTACAATGATGCCGGCGCTGTCGTTGACTTGATTCATTATGGGGACGGTGTTTACCAGACCGAGCCGCTCTATTTGGTCGCCGACCATGACGACGCCGGAGCCGACATCGGGTCGACGACCGGGCGGCGGGCTTTCTGCGTCCAATTGGGTGGTGAAGTCTGCGTTCGCTTTCTTGGTTTGAATCGCCCTGACATTCGCGAGCCGGATCGGGTGCTGGCGGTCCCTGCGAAGAAAGTACTCAGTTTGCAGGGCTTCATTATGAGAAAAACCGGCATCTTCTCCGATCATATCTATGGCAATACCGATGATCTTCGCCTCAGGCTGAAGAAAGCCATTGAGCGGCTGGCTACCTGCGGTATCCGGGTCGATGGCAGTCTTTTTATTCAGGATATTCCGGCCGGGGTAAATCTTGATAATGGATTGGATGTCGTCGCTGGCGAGGATCCCGATTATAAAATCAGGATGGCTGCCGAGTGCAAGGCCTTGATTGATGGCGTATCGATCAATGCCAATGCCATTCCTTTTTTCTTTGTCCCGTACCAAGATATCTCAAGTAACCATGGTTCAGTGGGGTTCTCGTGGATTCCCTGTGTCCTGTATCCATCGGAAGCGGCTTACGGGAATAGCATTTTGCTGAATACAAATTATGATTCCGAAGAATACGGGTCCAACGTATTGAAGTATTCGTTGGGGCATGAATTATTGCATATATTAATGAACGCAATTCATGTTTGGTCTTTGGAGCCAAATGAAAATGACATTATAAAATTTACTGATGATTATAAAATAAAGCCGAAATCCCTTTGGTATGGAACTGGAAGTATTAATCCTGACATCTACCAAACCAAACGCATCAGTGATGAAATGAAAAACGTAATCTTAAAATCAACTTTTCTGCAAAATCCATGAAAAAGCCTTTCTTTAAATTAATTATTCCTGTCTGCATCTCTCTCGTCGTAGTAGGGGTGATTTTCCTTGTATTGAAGAAAACGGATACGACAAAACAGGGCGCACCCCAGGCGCAAACCTTCACTCAACGTACGGGTCCATGGGAGAATCCCATGGATAAACGTGAATACTGGGGAGACGTCAAGATATCGGAGTTTGCAGAGGGGATTCGAAATCGTATCTATGGAGAGAATGTAGAACCTAATTTAATATATATGGGACTTTGGCGTCTCGGTGAATTAGGTACGACCAAATCAGTAGAAGTCATGCAAGAGTACCTGGAGATCAACCAACGCGATTTGCCTGCGGTTGCACCAAGTAAAGAAGAAATGGGGGATATAAAATCTCGTATGAGCCGTTCTTCCCCGATTAGCCCGGAAGGGAAGGTGCAAGCGGCCATAGTGCATCTCATTGCATCAGGGGTGCCGGAGGGTGATTCAACTGCGATGAGTGCCGTGGCAGAGATAAAGTCGAAATACCAAGGCACTGAATATGGTGATATTTTTTCCGAGTATTTGGACAAGGCGGTAGCCCAAGGCAAGGCATTGGCACCTATTAATGCCGAAATGCGCTCAAAGCCTATCTTGATGAGGTGAGCAGGATTTGGATTACGTGGAAAATGAATCTTAGACTCCGGGGCATGAAATCGAAAAAGAGACTATTCTTGATCCTGAGCATGGGAAGCTGCCTGATTCTGGTGGGTGCTGCATTTTCATTTTTCATGGATCGGAATCGCATTATCCGGTTTTTGGTGGGAGAGAATCGTGGTCCTCATTATCGATATACGCCCAACCATACCCCCATGGATGAGCACGAATACTGGGGTGATATGAATATATCTGATGCCATTTGCAATGGATGACAACTGCGTAGATGAGCGATTTCTGCCTAGCTGTTTTTAACTCTCCCTGCGCCAAAGAACCATGAAGCACACCCAACAAGTCGGAGTAATCCTAGGGCTAGCCATAGTTGTGGTATTGGCACTGGCAGCCTATTACCAAAAACCGGTTGCCGAACCCTCAATGTCCCATCAACAGAACTTGGAAAAGTTGACACCGCAGTTACCTGCGGAAACTCCCGTGAAAGAGAGAATTTTCTCTCAGACTGTGGAAAGTAAATTATCAAATACGGACAAAAAACGGTTGGAACGAGCAGCAGAACGACTTACCGTAGAAGACCCGCTTATTGATATAACTCCTTATCTAAATGGGTGCGCTCGAGTCGGCGGACCTGAAGCAGAGGAAATAGTGAGAAAACATTTTGAGAAAACCATTGCCAGATTGCCTGCTGAACAACCGAGTCAGGAATATCTCGCCAACCTTCCGTCGTATCTCAAGCAGCGAAGGGGGAGATTTCTGGAGGTTCGAGTATGTGATGCCTTGTATTTTCTTCAGAAAACCCATGGGGATGTTGAGCAAAAAGAGGTCAATGATTTCATAGATAACTTCAGCAAGAAATGGGAAGACACCGAGTATGGGGGGATTATGACCAGACGATTGAAGGAATGTCGAATCGAGGGGTGGTATTCTTCAAAAAAAGAAAAGGTATATAAACTTCTCGAAGAGCATAGAATTTCTTACGAAGAACAGGATCGATTAATAGAGCCTATCTTGGAAGAAATGGATAAAGCGCTTAGCGCCTTAAGCGAGGGAGCTCCTCCGCAACCCGCGGGAGATAAGTTATCGGATGCTGGCAGGAAAGTATTGGAACGCGCGGCAGAAGTATTTGCCATGGAAGATCCACTGATCGACGGAACTTATTATCTGGGTCGGTGCTCCAAAGTCGGTGGTCCCGAAGCCGAGAAAATCGTGCGAAGGTACTTCGAGAAAATCATCGCTCAATTGCCCACCGAGCAACCGGATAAAAAATATCTTGCCGACTTGCCGGCAATCCTGAAGCAACACCAATGGAAGTTTGTGGAAGGCCGGGTGTGCGATACTCTGTATTATCTACAGAAGACCTGTGGCGATGTTGAACAAAAGGAAGTCAATGACTTTATCGACACCTTCAGCAAGAAATGGGAGGGCACTGAATATGGGCGAATCGTGACCAGACGGCTGAAGGAACGCAGAATCGAGGGTCGCTATGCGTCGAGGGCAGAAGTGTACGATAAATTGCACAACACGAACAAAATCTCTCTTGCTGAACGCAATAAAAACTTAGTTCTCATCAAGAAAGAACAGACGGAAGCGCTTAAGGCCTTGGAGTGAGTTACTGTAAATTGACCGAAGGGCTTTTGGAGAAACAGGTGGAATACTATCATTGAGTGGGAAATGTGGCCCAAACTTCACAGTTAGAATGCCAAAGAGTATTCTTGTTGGGAGATTTTCTCCTGCTTTTCGCCAAAATTCGGATTAAAACCCATCTCGGGGCTTGGCACTTTTCCTGACAACCGTTGTCTCGTGTTGCCTTCGGTCCCTCCATGCCTCCTCCAAGTCCAGTTCCTGTTCGTCCTTTCGCGGCCCAGCCATTCAATGTCATGGCCAAGCCGACGGGGTCGATATGCAATCTAAATTGCACGTATTGCTATTATCTGGAAAAGGCCAAGCTGCACCCGGATAATTACCGGCACCAAATGACGCCGGAGATTCAGGAGCGGTTTATTCGCGACTATATCGAGAGCCAGCCGACCGAGGTCGTGCAGTTTGTCTGGCAAGGCGGGGAGCCTACTTTGCTTGGTCTCAAGTTTTTCCAGCGGGCGGTCGAGTTGCAGCGGAAATATGCCAACGGGAAAACCATCGAGAATGCGCTCCAGACCAACGGGACATTGCTCAACGATGAATGGGCCGCCTTTTTTGCGGAAAACAAGTTCCTTGTCGGCATTAGCTTGGATGGCCCCCGGGAGATTCACGACGCCTACCGGGTGACACGCAATAACCGTCCGTCTTTCGACGCGGTGATGCGTGGGGTGGAATGTCTCACGCGGAACCAGGCGGAGTTCAACACCCTGACCGTGGTGGGGGCGCACAATATGAACCAGCCGAGGGAAGTGTACCGCTTTCTCAAGGACATTGGCTCGCGCTTTCTGCAGTTTATTCCCCTGATTGAACGGCCCGGACGTCCGCAGGATCTGCCCTTGAAGCTGGCAGGGCCACCGCATCCCGGCGATGGCGACACTTATGACCAGGTGACGGAATGGAGTGTGCGGCCCTCGGCCTATGGACAGTTTCTCATCACCATCTTCAACGACTGGGTGAAACGTGATGTGGGTCGCGTCTATGTGCAGATTTTTGATGTGGCGCTTAATGCCTGGGTGGGAAATGAGCCGCCGCTGTGTGTGTTCCGCCGCGAGTGCGGCTCGGCCCTGGTCATCGAGCACAATGGCGACGTGTATTCCTGCGACCATTTTGTCTATCCGCAATACCGGCTGGGGAACCTGATGAATACCTCGCTTGGCGCGATGGCCAAGGCTCCCGACCAATACGAATTTGGCCGCGCCAAGTCCGCCACGCTGCCGCGCCAATGCCGCGAGTGCGATGTGCGTTTTGCCTGTAACGGGGAATGCCCCAAACATCGTTTCCTGAGCACTTCGGACGGGGAGCCGGGACTCAATTATCTCTGCGCGGCCTACAAGAAATTTTTCCATCACATTGATCCCTTCATGCAAGTCATGGCCCACTTGTTGGAGCGACAGCGCGCTCCGGCGGAAATCATGACGCTGATCAGGAAGGGAAAGATGCCTCAAAAATAAGATTGGGGAAACTGGCTTTCCAATAATACTGCCCAAACCTAGACCTATGCATAAATCACTGTTACTCGTATCCCTGGCATTCCTGACCAACAATCTATTCTCAGCCGAAACGGTTTCGCTGGGCGATCTTGATGTTACTCCCATCCAGCAGGGCTGGGGGAAGCCGGGAAAGAATCGGTCTGTCTCCGGCAAGGAATTGCAGATTGCCGGGAAATCCTATTCCCGTGGTATCGGAACCCATGCGCCCTCCACGACCATTATTGAATTGGATCAGAAGGCTGAAAAATTTTCCGCGATGTGCGGCGTCGATGATGCCACGGGGGACAAGGCCAGTGTCCGGTTCCAAGTTTATGGTGATGGCAAAAGTCTCTGGCAAAGCGCTATCCTGCGCAAAGGGGATGTGGCAGTGCCCGTCTCCCTGGATGTAAAAGGAGTCAGGCAACTGGTGTTGCTCGTGACCGATGGTGGCGACGGTGTGGATTTTGATCATGCCAACTGGGCCGATGCCACCGTGACCTATGCGGGGAAGCCACCGGCCATCGTCAAGCCGACGGTCGAGGAGAAAGTCATCCTGACTCCTCCGCCCTCGCCCCAGCCGCGCATCAATAGCCCGGCGGTGTTTGGGGTGCGGCCCGGTTCTCCATTTCTCTAC
>JAITVQ010000265.1 GCA_031285745.1 Puniceicoccales bacterium
CCCTTGTCGGTCGCCGCGGCAATGTCAGCCGCCATCGCCTTGGTAGCTCCGGCAAATTTATCGAACTCAAAAACACCGGCAGGCCCGTTCCAAATGATGGTCTTGGCACGCATAATGGCTTCGTGGAAGAGTTTCATCGATTCGGGACCGGCATCAAGTCCCTGCCAGCCATCAGGAATACCCGCGGCCTTGGTGGCAGGTTGGGTGGCGGCATCGGGGGCAAACTTGTCGGCGCAAAGGAAGTCCACGGGAAGAGTGATACGCACATTGCGTTCCTTGGCCTTGGCCATGAGTTCACCGATAATCTTGGCACCCTCGGCATCATAGAGCGAGCTGCCGATTTTCATCCCGTCGGTTTCCTTGAGGAAAGTGTAGGCCATGCCTCCGCCGATGATGAGCTCGTCCGCCTTGTCGAGAAGGTTTCGGATAAGCGGAATCTTGTCGGCAATCTTGGCGCCGCCAAGAATCGCAAGCAATGGGCGCTGGGGATGGCTGACAACGCCTTCAAAAGCGTTGATCTCTGCTTCCATCAGGAAGCCCGCCACCTTCTGGGGAAGGCTGACTCCTACCATGGATGAGTGCGCACGATGGGCAGTGCCGAAAGCATCGTTGACATAGACATCACCAAGGCGAGTCAGGCTGGCCCGGAATTCAGCGACCTTGGCTGGATCAGCCTTGGTGCTGGTGCCATCCTCATTCTTGACCTTGCCTTCTTCCTCAATGTGGAAACGGAGGTTTTCCAGCAAAAGGACTTCTCCCGGTTTCAAGGACTTGGCGGCATTCTCCGCGGCAGGGCCGACACAGTCGTCGGCAAAGGCAACAGGTTTTCCGAGAAGCTTGGCAAGCTCGGCAGCAACGGGTTTCAAGCTGTACTTGGCGTTCACTTTTCCATCAGGACGCCCCAGGTGGGACATGAGGACAACGGAAGCACCTTTTTCCAGCGCGTATTTAATGGTAGGCAACGCGGCGACGATGCGGGCGTTGTTGGTTATTGCTCCGGTTTGCTTGTCCTGCGGGACATTGAAGTCCACACGCATGAGGACACGTTTACCGGAAAGTTCGACATCACGAATGGTTTTGACTCTGGCCATGGTATAAAGGGATGAGGAAAAAAAACCAGTTCATCATTGGCAAGGTATTTCACCGTAAATTCATCCATAAGAAGTAATCCACTCAGGTTGAATTACCTCATGCTTTTACCATGCGGTATTCATAAAAATAAAAAACGCCCCTTTGGGGCGTTTTTCTTATAAAACTCTTTTGCGGATACCTTACAGTTCCTTGGAAATAGCCAAAGCGGCTTCTTCGAGGGAACGACGCAACCTTGGTCCAAGCTCGGCAGAACGACGCGAAAAGAATGTCGTGGTAAGCGCAGCAAACACCGGGCCATTTTCACCTGCCCGAATCGGAACTCCAAGGTCGGAAACCTCAGGGCACAATTGGTTTTCCACCTGGTGGAAGCCATCACGGCGGATTGCTTCGAAAACTGGTTGCAGTTCAGAGAGGCGTGAGGCACTCAACCCAGCCAAAGCAGGTGTAGACGCCACGGCATGAGGCTCAACATAAGCGAGAATGATCCGCCCTGAAACACTCTCAATTGCGGCGTGGCCGAGACCGGGTCTCACGCTAACAACTGCCAATCCGTATCCCTTGGATTCCGTAACAACCAAGACGTTGCTGCCTTCCAGCCGCGCAATATGCACCGACTCAAAGGTTTCACTGGAAAACTGCTGCATATACGGCAATGCGCGCTGGGCAAGGTTGCGAAGCGGAGGATGCTCGGCAGATAGAACAAACATCTTGCAGCTTAAGGCATAGCCCCCTTGTTCATTGCGGATAATGTATCCACGTGAGAACAAGCAGTTAACCATCCGCTGAACCTCTGAAACGCTACGCTTACAGGAACGAGCGATCTCTGTCAGATTCGCAGATGATGTTCGCTGGGCAAGCATCTCAAGGATATCAAGCCCCTTTTCTAAGGCAGGCGCCTTATAGGTAACAATTGATTTTTTCTTAGGCATGGTAGGTAAGACTAAAAGCTGTAATATAAGTTTTTCAAAGTTGATTAAGTTCTTTGTAAGATGACTGCGATACAAAAATTAAAATAAATACATCATAACAGTTCGAAAAAAGAATATCTTATGTTTTTATGATAATTGCAAATCTAAAATATCATTAGCAATCGTCAAGTCACTCCATAAAATTAACTCTTTTTTTGATATCTTGATCATCATTGAAAGTCGACAAGCCATTCAGCCCAGCGAATATAGTTCTACTTATTTCCCTTATTCTGTGGATGTTAAAAACAAAATTTTTTTAAACTGTTTTTACCAGACTAAAACTACATTTGTTAGACAAGAAATATGAATTTATTATTTTATTAGAAATTTCAAATCATCTGTGAACAATTTCTTTCTTAAAAAGAAATTCCGCCTCATCTCTTGAGGATGTTACGACTCGAAATTCGCTTTTGTAAAATTTTTTTTCCTGCAGCTCCCCCATTCATCAGGCAGTTTTCTGGTTATTATTTTGGTAGCGATAAAATGACGCAACAATCGCAAATAGAGTAGCTACCACAAACATTATCCCTGCATATAGGAGAAATCGCCCACTTGTCACAGAGCTCGAATCACCATCTCCCAAAATTTCGGTAATCAAAAAGATCAAAAGGTGTCCCAATGCGCTCGTGAGGAGCCAAAAACTCGTAATGATTCCCTTCATTGATTTGGGGGCTTGGGTAAAAGCGAACTCCAAGCCTGTCGTCGAGACCAACACTTCACCTGCAGTAATAACCAGATAGGGTAGAATCTGCCAGGCCAAGGACATGGTTTCACCGGACTCCACTCGCACCTGCAACCATGTTACCAATATATAGGCAAAACCTGTAATAAACAACCCAACCGTCATTCGTCGAAGAGGAGTGACCCATTTTCCCAATAAAGGATATATTCCCAAGGTGATGATCGGCACGAGCGTCAGAATAAAAGCCGGATTGGCTGCCTGCATTTGAGACGCATTAATCTTCTGCCCAAAAATCACCAACGATTCCATTTGCTTCCCCTGCATGACCCATGTCGAGGCATGTTGCTCAAACAAGGCCCAAAAAGGCGGAACGAAGGCAAATATCCCCAATACACGGCATGTGGCAATAACACCCTCCACAGCCTCGTGCGAAAAACGTTGCCGGGCTGCGCTCCAAAAACCACCCGGGCCGCGATTGTTGATGGCATACCACAAAATAGTAAAAAAGCCCTCTCGCTTGGAACTGTTTCGTTCGGGTTCAAACATGATATAATGTTTCCGCCCGCACCAGAAAATGAATGTCGCAAAGGCCATCAATATGCCGGGAATGGCAAACGCCCAACTCCACCCTATTTTCCCCGCAACTGCCGGGATAATCAGCATCGAGGTAAATGAGCCCAGATTTATCGACCAATAAAAGGCAGCATACGCTTTTTGAATCATTTTGGTCTGCCATGGTTTGAATTGATCCCCCATGAAGACAGAGACACACGGCTTGATACCTCCGGCCCCGACAGCAATGAAGGCCAATCCGGCATACAGGCATCCGATTTTATAATCCCGGCTTTCCGACAAATCAGCCAAGGCCAGAACCCCGTGCCCGACGCAGTACAACAATGATACCCAGAGAATTGTTTTATAACGGCCCCAGAAGCGGTCAGAAAGCCACCCACCCAGCATCGGCATGAGATAATTAACAAATCCGAATAAGTGAATAATCTTGGTAGTGGAATCATTCGTCATCAACAGTACTGCCGGAATATAGAGGGGCAGCAGACTTTTCATTCCATAGTAACTGAATCTTTCGCAGGCTTCGTTACCGAGGATCAGGGCAACTTGTTTGGGAAAGCGATTATCTTGTTCTTGGGGTGGCATTGTTGGCAGAAAGGCAGGAGATACAGGAAGGGTAAAGAAGTTTTCACTAAAAAGAAAGCGCGATAAAAACGCGCTTTCCTTTTTAACTATTCGGGGCGGGCATAAGGATTGGCCAGTTTCTCCGCACCGACAGTCGTTTCGGGGCCATGGCCGGGAAATAAAATCGTGTCGTCAGGCAGTGTGTAGATTTGATTGCGAATAGATTTGAGCAGCATCGGCCAGTTTCCTCCGGGCAGGTCGCTTCGCCCGACACTACCCGCAAAAAGAGTGTCTCCCGTAAAAGCTATTTTCTCGGAGGCACAGTAGAACAAGATGTTTCCAGGACAATGCCCCGGCACATGCCGCACCTCAAAAACACGATCCAGCACCTCCAATGTGCTCCCCTGCTCCACCCATCGCGTGACTTTCACCGGACGAAAATCATCATCCGTCAAATCAGGAACAATCATCTGGTACCATGTCTTGAAACGCTCCGGCGTATCATAGCACACATGGTCATCCTTATGGGCATACACCGCCACCCCCGGCAACGCAAAGTCCGCGGCATCCGACATGTGATCCCAATGGCCATGGGTCAAAAACAGTGCCTCCAGCACCAGCCCCCGCTCCCGAATCTCAGCCAATACGTGGGTACCAGCCCCAGCCGGGGCATCCACCACAACGCAACGCTTGCCGGTGTCGTCAATGACAAGATAGCAATTCGTTTCAAAAGGGCCGAGCGCAACACATTCGACTTTCATGGGAGAAACTTGGGGAGACTTTGTTCGTCATTCAAGTGCTAAGCAAACCTGCAACAAACTATCCCTCCCTCAGACTTTCCTCATAATACAATAACCACAGGCACAATAAACAAAGCCGGAGATTTTACCTCCGGCTTCGTGCCAACAAACAACAAAACAAATATTAACTGGCGGTCAACGCAGTGACCTCCGCGCGCGCCTTTTCCGCCAAGGCTGTCGAGATGTAGCGCTCTCCGGTACTGGCGGCAATCGTGACAATCCGCTTGCCGGAAAATTCAGGACGCTTGGCCAGTTGCAAGGCAGCCCAGATGTTGGCGCCACTGGAAATA
>JAITVQ010000143.1 GCA_031285745.1 Puniceicoccales bacterium
CGAAACAGGTTCGGCATCCGGGGTTACCGGTGCCGGGGTGGAGGGTTGATTAGGAACAGGTGTAGCCGGAATTGTTTCCAATGCCACTGCTTTTGCCAGTTCGGGTTCAAATCCCATCAGTCTCCTTTTTTGATCCTGCCACGGATTCAACGGATCAATGTCCCTGTCCATGGCATCCAGCCATTTACGTGCCTCGGTATAATCTTTCTTTTCTACCGCGATCAAGGCCAGGTTATACATTGCTTGGGCGCGCTCTGCGGTGGGGTATGCCTCCATCACGGAAGCAGATTTTGCCAATTCCTTGAAAGCGACGATTGCTCCTTCCTTGTCTGAAGCATTCAATTTCGAAAAAGCTACTCCGAGTATGGCCCGTCCGGCGTAGGCGGCTTGAAAATTGTCATTTGCGGCGAGGCTCTTTCTTGCTTGGGCATAGGCGTTGGCTGATTCGTCATATTTCTTTTCCTTGAAAAGATTATCTGCCGCATCCAGTGCCGCGATTCCAGCCAACGGGTGTCCTTCATACTTGCTGGCAAAAAGCAACTTTGCTTCCACTCCTTCGCCAATATTTTGATACTCAGCCTGCATTGAGGATAGTTTAAAATCGCCAACCGCATGCCAGCCGATATAGCCCAATATCCCGATAACTATGAGCAGGCCTCCGCCCATGATCGCGACTTTGTTCCGGATCCAGAACAGCCACATTCTATCTTCCAGATCGGGTTGTCCGAAGTCTTGATCGACAATGACCAGATTGCGATCATCGCCACGACGAGGATCTTTCTTAAGGTCCTTATTATATGATTTGGGGGACATGCTCTAAAAACTTGAAAAAAGAGCTAAAACTTTGTGATGAATGCGCCACCCAAGTCAACCATAGGACTTCATCAGGGAGAGAATTCGAAAATAACCCTCCTAAGTAATAGAGAGCCTATACTTTAGCATGGTTTCTTGTTTGGGAGGCCGCTTGGATTTCAGTGTCTTTCAGTTGCCAATTCTTGAGAAAATGGACTTAGGCAAGAGCGTGCGTATATCCAAAGCCATTTTGTTTGGGTTTGGCGAAATGAAATTCTCGGCTTAATCCTGGTCTTCATGCCAAATACTTCTGCTGTTACCACGTTGATTGTTGCGCTCGGAGAGCGTGCTTACCCAATTCATATTGGCGCAGGCCAGCTGGCTGTAGTGTTGGCGGAAATCGAACGCCTTTTGGCTGAAAAACGACGGGTGTTCGTAGTAACCACTCCTGCTTTACGGAAAATATATTCAGCGTTTTTCCAGAAAACTACCGAGATCGGAGTGATTGTTCATGAGACTTCCTGTGATGGCGAACAAGCCAAGCGAGTAGGGGAGCTGGAATGTATCTGGGAAGCATTGGCTGCAGCGCGATTGGATCGTACCAGTGTTGTTGTTGCTTTCGGTGGCGGAGTGATTGGCGATCTGGCTGGGTTTTCTGCTGCCAGTTATCTGCGAGGGATTGATTTTATTCAGGTGCCGACGACTCTGCTGGCCATGGTGGATAGCGCGGTGGGTGGAAAAACCGGCATTAACCTGGCTGCCGGGAAGAATCTGGCCGGGGCATTCCATCAACCTCAAGCGGTTTTTTCTGACATGGCAGTCTTGGGAACATTGCCCGCGCGCGAATTCGCAGCAGGCATGGGAGAGGTCATTAAATACGGGATGCTGGGGGATCGGGTTCTTTTCGATAAGCTGGTTGCAGCTGGGCCATTGCACTGGCAGCATCCCTTGTTGCCGGAAATCATTCGTCGCTGTTGTGAAATCAAGGCAGAAATTGTGCGTGATGATGAACATGAAACGGCCAAGGATGGTGGGCGTGCCTTGTTGAATCTTGGGCATACGTTTGCCCATGCCATTGAAAATGTGGCTGGCTATGGTGAATATTTACATGGTGAAGCGGTGGCTATCGGATTGATGCTGGCAGCCCGGCTTTCGGTATCGTTGGACCTTCTGGATGCTGCAAACCTGGCACCGATCGAAGCATTGATTTCTGCAAACAACCTGCCGGTACGCTTGCGTGCCTCGTTGCCGATGGATGACCTGCTTGAGGCCATGCGGCGCGACAAGAAAGTCAGGCATGGCGCATTGCGATTTGTTGTCATGAAATCCATCGGCCTTGCAGAAACATTATCGGTGGATGACGAATCACTCGTGCGGCGGATTTGGGCGAGTGTGATGCCGGGATGATGACTAACGTTAAATGAAAACATAAGGGAACTGCTGGACAATCAACATGTTTTTCCAGAGACCTTTCATATCATGTTTCGCTTTGTTTTTGCCTGTTTCTTTTTGTTTGCCGCAGGTCTTTCTGCTGCCGAGTTGCCGCTGAGTCCCCGTCCTGCCTCGGTCGAGGTGCAAGCTGGTTCTTATCTCCTGAAGGATGGCAGTGCGGTTGCCCTGCAAGGGATTCCGCAGGCAGACTTTCTTCTTTCGACTCTGTCCGAAGCGGCAAAGATGAAATTTGTCCAAGCTGGGAATGGCACGGCTCCGATAACTTTTGTTTTGAAAAAAGCCTCCCAAGGAACTTCTCCCGAGGCTTACTCGCTGGAAATTTCCTCTTCAGGTATTCGCATTACGGGAGACGAGGCTGGATTGTTTTATGGAGCCAAGAGTCTCGGGCAAATTGTGTCCGGTGCGTCCAAGGCAGATGGCGCTGCCAAACTGGATAACCTGAAAATCCATGATAGTCCGCGCTACGGATGGCGTGGCTTTATGCTGGATGAGAGTCGACATTTCTCCGGTGAGGCTGCTGTGAAACGGCTGCTGGATGCCATGGCACACTATAAGATGAATCGTTTTCACTGGCATCTTACGGATTCCCCGGGATGGCGTATTGAGATCAAGAAATATCCCAGGCTGACCAGTGTGGGCGGACGTGGCAGCGAAACCGACCGCTCACCCAATGCTCCTGCGGAATTTTATACCCAGGAACAAATTCGCGATATAGTCGCCTATGCCAAACAGCGCCACATTCTGGTTATTCCCGAGATTGACATGCCGGGCCATGCGGACGCCGCAAACATTGCTTATCCGGAGAATGATGGCGGAGGTTTTCGTCGTAGCGGAGACAAATGGATTCGCTTCACCTTCAATCCGGCCAAGGCGGAGACGCTGGAATTCCTGGACAACATTCTCAAGGAAGTTGCAGAACTGTTTCCGGATGCGAAAATCATCCATTTTGGTGGAGACGAAGTGAATTTCGGATGGAAACAATGGGACTCCCTTCCCGAGGTGCAGGAGTTGATGAAAAAAGAAAACCTCAAGGATAAGGATGCCGTTGAGGGTTGGTTCAACCGTCGCATGGCCGGGGTCATCAATTCGTTGGGATTCAAGGTGGCTGGCTGGGACGAAATCGCTACCCGCGGATTGGCCAAGGATAAGACGATTGTGTATTGGTGGCGTCACGACAAACCGCAGGTAATGCGCAAGGCGCTGGCTGACGGATATCCGGTGGTGCTATGTCCGCGCCGTCCGATGTACCTCGATTTTATCCAGCAAAAAGAACATAAGGTAGGCCGGGTTTGGGGTGGTTTCAATCCGTTGCCCGATGTGTATAATTTCCCGGCTGCCCTCAAACTTACCGAGGCGCAGGAACGCAACGTTCTCGGCGTAAATGCCTGCCTCTGGGCAGAGGTTATGCGTGATCAGGAACGCCGTGATTTTATGACATGGCCGCGTCTGGTGGCTGTGGCAGAATCCGGCTGGACTCCTGCGGATCGCAAGGACTATGCCTCGTTTGAGGCGAGGCTAAAGCCGGAACTGGATTCGCTGAAGGCTCGCGGCTTCGTTACTCTATATGATCCATTCGAGAAGTCGCCTGAGGTCCGCGATAAAAAGGAAGTAAAGGCCTTGAAGGCATTGGATCAGCCGGATTAATGCCTAACGTGAGATTTGTCCTTTCAGGGTAGAAGGCCGTTCCAAATTGTTTTTGGCAAAGGAACGATGAAAAGGGGTATCAGGAAGTTTCTTGAGAAATCAGGTTACAAGTTGGATTAAACGAGTTTTGGTGGCACATGATCAGCCTGCTCATCTTGGTTTATTTTCGCATTTTCCGAAAAATCCCATGAATCCTTTGCCCAAAATAAGTGTTTTCTTGTCATGTTGCCTCTTTTCCCGGCAATGTTTCCCTAAGTTTTTAGACGGTTAGCTCGTCTTAATTGCCAGCCTTTCAAACTACCCTAGCTTCATGTCCCACGAATCCCTTTCGCCAGATACGCCTCAATCGGAAACCTCCGCTCAAGAGGTGTCGGCGATTTCGTCACATGATTCCCTTGTGAAACGGAAAAAATTCTCTTGGGCCAATTTAGGGGCTGATGGATTTTTCATTTCCCTCGCACTGCATGTCGTCTTGCTGCTTGTCGCGATATTTTGGGTGGTCAACACGTGGATAGACACACCGGAGGACCCTAACACCTTCTCGACAGGAGCGGGTGGAGGGATGCAGGGCGAGCGGGCTGCCGTGGTCGAGCACAAGGTCCAGATGCGAAACAACCGCAGCCTGATCAAATCCGCCCCCAAACTGGTGGCCAAGGGTGTTACCTCCCAAGTCAGTTTGCCGGAGATGCCTTCCTTGAGCGGGCTGGATAGCGGGTTGCTGGGTGGAATGCTTTCCAAGGGGGTCGGCGGTGGATCGGGCGGTGGCGACGGAACAGGGCAGGGGATCGGCAAAGGTGCTGGCAAAAACTTTGTGGCGAGCTTCTTTGGCAACAAATTCGGGACCGACGGCTTGATCGGACAATTCTACGATTTCAAAATCGATCCCAATAAAAAATCCACCGGGGCTGGAATGCAGCGCGCAAACAGCGCGGATTTTCGCGAGGCCGTCACTAAGTTTGTCCAAAGCAGTTGGTCTCCTGATCTTCTCGACCGAAAATATTATAAATGTCCCACCCAGCTTACCAGCACCCAGATATTTTTTCCACAGATCTCAACCCGGGAAGCCCCCAAGGCATTCGAGGCCGATGAGAATGTAGGGTTGGAAAACTGGATCGTGGTTTACCGCGGGCGGGTCACCGCGCCGTTTACCGGGAAATTCCGCTTTGTCGGATACATGGCGGATGGCCTCTATGTACGATTCAACAACAAGGTCGTGCTTGAAAGCAACCACCGTGGATTCCAGCTTGGCGCCATCCGAAGCAAGGCGGAGTTGCTCTATGAATTTAACAACGGCGCTGACCAGATCCGGGGTGGTGAGTGGATCGATGTTGTCCAGGGTCGCGACTACCCCATCGAGATTTGCATTGCTGATGCCATACCCGGGACATTTCGCGGCTTTCTTATGTTTCAGCAGCAAGGTGTGAACTATGCCATCGAGTCAGGCGGACTAAAACTGCCTGTCTTCCGCTGTGGGCCGAGTGTGCCTGCTCCGCTGAGGGGCAATCAGAAATATCCGCCGCACATTCCCGACGGACCTATCTTCCAGTCGGTGGCGGTTCGCCGGGGCCGGAGGTAATTCCCCAGCGGCGCTGTTACTTCTTCGCTGTTGCAGTTTCAGTCAGGGCCTTGCGAATGGCCTTGCCCATTGCCTGGGCGGAAATCGGTTTGGATAGCATATCAATCACACCGATCATGCGCACGGCGTCCACTGTCCACCGTCCACTGTAGCCGGATAGCAGCAGGATCGGAAAGCCGGGGCGACATTCCAACATCTCACGGGAAAGCATGACCCCGTCTATGTTCGGCATATTCACATCGGCCAGCATCAGGTCCGCCATATTGGGATCATTCTGGAATGCTTCCAATGCCTTGGCCGGTTCGGTAAATGTGATTGGCTGGAAACCCAGCATGCCAAGTATTTCCGAGGTGACGGAAGCGATTGCCTCATCGTCATCCACCACCATGATCTTGGCTCCGCTCCAGCTTTTTTCCGGAGACTCTTCCGTTGCCACCCGCTTGGATAGACGTTCCTTTGTCGGCAGTGGTACTGACACATGGGTTTGGATCAGTGCCGGGAAATAAATACGGAATGTTGCGCCGCCGCCGCAGGAACTGCTGGCGAGAATAACGCCGCCATGCGCCCGGACTAGGCCATGCACCACCGGGAGCCCCAATCCCGATCCCATGCCGACAGGTTTCGTGGTAAAGAACGGTTCAAAAATACGAGCCAATGTCTCAGGGGCCATGCCGGGCCCATTGTCGGAAATGGAAAGCACGGCATACGCTCCAGCCTTGATATCTGGATCTTGTTCGACGTCCTGTTCCGTGACCACTCTTCCGGTCAGCTCAATATCAATTTTAACCAACCCTTCCCTCACTGCCTGGGTGGAATTGAGGCAAAGATTTTTAACCATCTGCTGGATCTGGTCGATGTCACCCATGATCGGGGGAATATCTTGGGAGGCATGATAGCTGATTTCCACCTCCTGCGACATCTCATTGCGTACATGATCCACGATCCGGGGTAGCACTTCGTTCAGCGATATCTCCCGGAACTCCTGATGCCGGTCCCGGTGGCTGAACTGGAGCACCTGCCTTACCAGAATCGAGGCATGTTCCAGCGCTTCCAGCAGATTATCCATGTTGTGCTTCACCTTGCCCTCGGAGGCAATGCTGGCGCGCATCAACTCGGCATTGTTCAAAATGACAGCTAGAAAATTATTGAAATCATGCGCCATGCCGCCGGCCAGCACACCCAGTGCTTCCATCTTTTGCGACTGGCTCAACTTCTGCTCAAGCCTGTGGCGCATTTCCAGATTACGCTCCCGCTCGGTCACGTCCCGCAACCGCCAGATGCGTCCCGCATACTCCTTTCCGTTCAGGCAGGGAGTTGCGCACACTTCCAGTTGGAAGTCATCCCGCTCGACAATAAAATAGGGAGACATCTCCTCCTTGGGCTTCGCCATCAATGCATCCCAAGGCGTTGAATCCTTTAACCTGTTGCGAAACTTCGCGGCAAAATCATCCCACTTGGCTCCCTTGATATTCTCTCCCTCGAGTCCGGCGAGTTCGAGAAAACGCTTATTGGAGATAATCACCCGGCCCGAGGCGTCGTGAATGGCCACGCCTTCCAACATCGCTTCCACGGAAGCGGCCAGCAGCGAAAAAGAAATGTCCAGTTGCTTGGTCGACTTCCTGAGTTTGTCTTCCGTCAGGATACGTTCCGCCCGCATCGCCCGGGCGTTCAACTCGCGCCGGATAATCGACCCGATCCGCGCGATATTCGTATACAGGATATAATCGTTGGCTCCATGGCGTAATGCATCTTCCAACTCCCGGGCGGCCATGTCGCAAACCAGGATAAACGGCACATCATGGTCTGCTTCTCTCACGATCTTCAACCCCGTCAAACCTCCCAGTCGGGGTGCGTGAAAATCAGCGATGACGGCGCTCCAGCCCTCTTGCGCAATCAGCTTGCGCAACTCTTCTTCCGTGGTCGCCTTGGTAATCTCCGCCGCGTAGCCGGATAGCCTCAACTCATCGACGACACGCTGTGTCTCGACACCGGTTTTTTCGATGCATAAAATTTGCAGGACTGAAAGAGGACTCACGGAAGACATTTTTGTTAAACCCAATATAACCTGACTCAACTAGAAAACAAAAACTGACTAAATTTAACAGAAAACACCCTAAGTCCTCCACCTGAAATGAGAAACCTATATGAAACCAAAACATTTTTTCCTGTCATGTTCTTCCCGATTGAATCTTTCTCAAAAATTATATATTAACCAGCAACGGGTTATTTTTGATAAAGAGTTATTGCCACTGGCCTTCGGGGGAAACTCAGCCTACATTTTACATACCCTATGAATAATATAATCCTGTGGAAATAGCCTCTATGGCTGCTGCGAAGTAGGAGATTGAGCCTATCTATTTGATTGCTTAAAATAAAATTATGAATTCTTTGCCGAACTTTCATCCCATCATGAAAAAGTACATCGTTGAACTTATCGGGACGTTCTTCCTCGTCCTCACTGTCGTTTGCACGGCTGTGTTAACTCAAAGCGCACTTGCTCCCTTGGCGATTGGCTCTGCGCTCATGGTCATGATCTATGCCGGGGGACACATCTCGGGAGGTCACTACAACCCGGCGGTCACCATCGGTGTCTTCCTGCGCGGACGCTGTGAATTCAAGGATGTGATTCCCTATTGGGTTGCCCAATTTGCCGGAGCTGCCCTGGCAGTCATCGTCGGCAAGGCTCTCTATCCAAGCGCGGTTGTTGCCGAGGCTGCTGCCTACACGGGTCCTGTACTCCCCGTCATCCTGGCTGAATTCTTTTTCACCTTCGCCCTCGTCTACGTGGTGCTGAATGTTGCTACGGCTAAGCGCAATGCCGGCACCGGGTTCTACGGGCTCGCCATTGGCTTCACTGTCCTGGTGGGTGCCGTGGCTGTCGGAGGAATCTCCGGTGGTGCTTTCAATCCCGCAGTTGCCTTTGGTGTATCGCTGATTGCCAAGGCTGGCGCGCTCACCTTCAGCACCATCTGGATGCACCTTATCGGGGAAATCCTCGGTGCGGTGGTTGCCGGATTGCTCTTTCGTGTGCTCAACACGGACGACAAATAAAACAAAAAAACTCTTTTTATTCTCTCTCAAGCCGGCTGATTTCAGCCGGCTTTTTTATGGGATATCTTGGGAGAAGCCAATGGATTCCAAAACATGACCGATGTGATTATTGCAGGGCAGTGCGGGAAGAGGAACTGCGTGAAACACCTCTCTTGTGCAAAAACAAGGGTATGAAGCAGGCCTGCGCAATGGTCTTGCGTTTGCGCAAGACCATTGTGCAGCACTGCGAGGTACTCTTGCAAAAACGCAAAGGCATTGCGTAACGCTGCGCAGTCATATTGCGGAAACGCAAGAGAGCTTGGCAGCGCTGCACAGCACTCTTGTCAAAACGCAAGGCTGCTGCGCAGGCCTGCGCAATACTCTCACTAATCCGCAAGGGTACTGCGCAGGGCTACGCAGTACCTCTGCGCAAACGCAAGACCACTGCGTAGCACTACGCAACACCTTCACCAAAACGCAAAAGAGGCTCGCAACGCTGCACAGTCCCCTTGCGAAGTGACAAAACCACTCAGCTGTGCTACCGGCATGCTTGGTACTTGGGTGAAATTAATCCTCGGTGGCGATTGGGATAAAACCAAAACAGGAAAAGAAAAGTAAATGAGGAAACCTGTTTCTGAATTAAGAATAAATAGGTCTTTCAGATCGAAGAAATACAACTGCCAAACATTCCTTTCCCACTTCCACAATGGACGGGAAAAATAGGACGATGAAGAACGGACGAAGCACAGAATTCATGAGGCTAAACGAACCTTGTCCGATGCCATCCAGTAACCGCATCTTTTCATTGCATAACTTGGGCAGTCGCATTCCTACAGGAGTTGGCTCGTGTGTCTTGTGATGAAAAAGGCGCAAGGCACATGAATGGTTAGCAGGGGAAGCGTCACGAGGTGGGCTAGGCGTTGGAGTGTTTAGTCTGCGGTAGACGAGTTTTCTCCGATTTCAAGATGTAGGAGGGTTGTAGCCGAGTACCGAGGAGCAACGCGACGACACATCTACAAGCGAAGCGCAGAATAACAGCTGATTCAGCGTCTCCTTAAATAGCACAGTCAATTATTATGTTGGCATCACAACTGCTATGGTTGGCCCGTAGGTTCATTTTTTTCAGAAGGAATATACTCAGATAAAAAATTGGCCATACCTCGCTCAAAGACCAAAAGACGACCACATTTTTTGCACTTGTAGACCTGATTAGCTGCCATCGTCAAATGATCAATGAATGTTGTGCAGTTCCACTTATTGGTGTCAGCCCGACCTTCAAGTTGATCGAGATCATTCTCAGAAATTAGCAAAAGACCGTAGGGATTGGGAATAGTGATATCATCAATTACGTTCCCACATTTGCATAGTATCTTGGACATAGTTTAAGGAGGTGGTAGAAAGATGACCTGTTGGATGTTTGTGGCACCAGAATTCCGAAGTCTGAGCATTACATCTCCTAATTCTGCTGGGGTAACATTCGTTCTGCTAAGATCAACTATGATTATTTGCGCTTGGTTGTTTTTATTTCGGATCGCTCGAAAAATTGCGTTAGGGCTGTTAGAAATCGGCGAATATACATCAGTTGGAATTCCTCCTTTACCTGTTCCGCGAGCGCCACCAATCAAGAAATCCGCTGTTTCTCCCAAACTAGGGCGTGTCTTCAAAACATGCTGGAATCTACATGGCGGCCCGCGGCCAAGATACTGACCTACTGCCCTTGGTCCTCTCCAGAGTTCTTTATGTTTGATAATCTGCCTCTTTCAGCGC
>JAITVQ010000001.1 GCA_031285745.1 Puniceicoccales bacterium
CAGGCGTGATAGGTGTATTTTACTAACCATGTTCATGATTTATCCTTTATGTTATTAGTGTGAATTTGATCCTGACTCAATCATTGGGCAGGATCAATGGAATGGTGAAATAATGTTTATCGATTTGGCAAGAATTTTTTAACCCTTTTTTAACTTTCCTGAAACACCAAGCTCACAAGGATTTCACCAAGGGCACAGAGCTATTGCTCCTCCTTAGTGCCCTTGGTTAAAGCCCTCGTGTCCTTTGTGTTTAATAATAAGCGTCTTTTATTCTTTTGGGGACAGTTATTCCCAACTGCAGAGTTGTTTCCGCGGTTTGCGGAACCTCCAATGCAATTAGCAGAGTAACTTCCGCGCTTTGTATTGGTATGAGAGCTTTTAGCACTGGGACTTTTTACTTTTGCGGAAACGACCCTGCAGTTGGTTTTTCTACTTTCCCAAACAGCGAAACCAACTTCGCCAACTGAGCATGGAATGGATAGCCGTTGGGGCGAATGAAGGAACAATTCTCACACGAAGACACGAAGGATTTTTATCTGCTAACCCGCACCGTGTTATATAGGTAGGGATTCTCACGCGGAGAATAGGAGGCGCGGAGGAGGGGGCGGTTTTTCTGGCTGGCTAACCCATCCTGTAAAATCCAACCGTCTTTTCCCTGTCAGTTCAAACGGGAGTAATCCGCAATGGCTTGCACACGATTCCAGATTTCATCGGACATGGAGCTTTGCCAGACGCCACCCAGTAGGGACTTGAAGTCTGGATTACGTTGGGCCTCAGCTTCTACTTGGTCGATGTATTCATTGCCATATTTTGCCAGTAAGTCTTCGAGCGGGCCAGCCGCCGTTACCGCATGTACCTTGATGGATTTGCTCTGCTGGAGGATTTTTAAAATAATCGGCATAATTTCCTCGGGTTGTTCACGACTCAAATCCCACATCATGGATGATGCCCAGGCTGTCGCTTCATTGTTTTCTGTTTCCCAGTGTTTATTCCATGCCGAAATTAATTCTTCACAGGTGGGAAATGCCGGAATGTTGGAATCGAACGACAGGTCGTCAGGAAGGTTGGCATTATCGGCAAACTCGCTACAATGGGTCTGAATCAGATCCTTGATGGCATCATCCAGATACCATTTGATATCTGTTGAAGGATGAGTTTCGCGGATTTCATTGATTATTTGATAGGCCAGACGGGGATGATCCGAAATCAGGTCACTCATTTTCATCCATGCCCAGAAGTCTTCATCTTGATTATGTCGAATATTGGCAACGAATGCCTTGATGAATTCCTCCTTGGTGGGAAATGCGGGCTTTTTCATTATAACGACAGTATTAGATTTTCGGTTCGTTTACCCTGCGTAAGAGGAAAAGGGAGGCCACTCCGATGACTACCGCGACGAGAAAGGCGAGATTTAGTCCTGTAAATCCAGAAGTACTATGCGAGGTGTAGCCGGTGAACATGCCCTTGCCGTCGAACCAATCGGATAAGGCTCCGCCAAACGCGGAACTCAAAGCCGCGCTGGCACCAACGAGGCAGGAGTTGCAGGCAAAGAACGCGCCCGATTGTCCGGGAGGCACGGTGCGCATGACGATGTTGGCAAGGCAGAGTAGGTTGCCCGAGTAAGCGATGCCACCCAGCACATAGACGCCGAAGGCCAGGGCGATTCCGGCATTGCCCTCGACCAGTCCGCCAAGTTGCCAGAACAGGAGCCCGCCGAGGTAGAGCGGAATGGTTTTCATGAGGACGGATTTGTTGCCTAGCCGGGTGGAGAGCCGCCCCCACAAGGGGTAAAAGAATGCGCTGAGGAGCATCCAGCAGACGGTGACGAGCATCACCGTTTTGAAGGGAATTTCGAGGGTGTGCAGCATGTACTTGGCGAAGAATTGCCAGGACATGCCAAAGGCAAATTGCCAGGTCATCAGGAACACTAGTACGCGGCGAAAGTCGGGCGATTTTAACGGTTCTGCCAGCATGGTGTGCAATGACATGGCAGGCTTGGGCTGGATGACCGGCTCGGGGATGCGCGGGATGAAGTAAAGACTCAGCATCCCGGCGCAGGCAGCGACGAGGAAGTACGCGCCGAAGATGAAGTACTGTTCGTCAACGGAGGTTTCTGTCGCCGGGAGAAACAGGCGGGCGACGAGCAATGTCACCGCGGCGGTTCCGGTTCCCCACGCGTAGCGTTTGCCGAAATAAGTGCCGAGGATGTTCTGCGGGATGAAGTCGCGCATCCACGAGTTTACCGCGCAAGCGGCGATGTTGGAGAAGGCGTAGTTCCAGAATTGCGCAAATAGCAATGCGGCGGCTTGCAGGGAGGCCGCAGGCAATAAAGGGATCAATGGCACAAGAAACCAGATGCTTCGCCCGAAGAGCACGCAGGTGACAACAATGCCTTTTCGATTCCGGACTCGCTCGATCAACCACACGGTGGGGAGTTGGAGCAGTTGGGAGAGTGGGGCTGCTGCCGCGATTAGTCCTATAAACAGATCGCTCCCGCTGAAGAGCATGGCGAATTTTACAATAAACGGGGCCGTGGTCAGCGTGAAGAATACCTGAAATGAAATCCCGTCGTTGAAGAACGCCCTGAGCCCGCACTGGCGGGAGTCGTCGTTAATTTCCGGATAAGGCGTTGCCCAGGGAAATTGCATAAAGGAAAAATATAATATTTAATGATAAAACAAGGACAGCAACCACGGATAACGCAGATATAATAGGGATAGTCGGATAAGTTTTTGCATCTAAGTAGCGCAGGCTTCCAGCCTGCAGAAAAACAAACTAAACATTCGGCACGATGGATTGTATGTTGGGCAGGGCAGACTAGAAGTCTGCGCTACTTGCGTCATCTCGATTTTGGGTGTTGGATGTTTTTCAAAGCAGAGCATGTGCTCCTGCTTCAAGATGAGTTACTGTCAAAAAGAAACCCGG
>JAITVQ010000148.1 GCA_031285745.1 Puniceicoccales bacterium
GCGCTGAAAGAGGCAGATTATCAAACATAAAGAACTCTGGAGAGGACCAAGGGCAGTAGGTCAGTATCTTGGCCGCGGGCCGCCATGTAGATTCCAGCATGTTTTGAAGACACGCCCTAACCGCCATGGCCATCCTGAACCATCCGCTTATGCGATTACCATTGTCTCATTGCCTGCCTGCGCTGTTATACTGCGTCGGAGAAAAGCATCTCTTAATAAATCTAGTGAATAATACCTAAAATATTTATTAAGTCCTTAAACTTACGTTAAAACATAATCCTCTAGATATAATCTTTATAACCGTAGATATATTGAAATGAGGCTTGATTGTTGTCATTTTTTATTCAGCTTTAGCCCCTCGTCTTACATGACGAAAACTCCATTCAAATAATAACTCTAACTCTTAAGTTCAGTGGAATTCGCAAATACTAATGACCAGGATCCTTCATCCGGTGAAGCACCAGGCTATCAACCATCCCCATTGCAAGATCTATGCTATAAAGTAACGGGATGCGCCATCACGGTACTTAATACAATCGGACCAGGGCTCGACTCCAAGATCTACGAGAACTGCATGATGATTGAATTGGCAAAGCAAGGCTTGCGCTTTGAATACCAACGCAAGGTTGATGTTGTTTATAGCGGACAAAAAGTTGGAGTCGTCACACTCGGGGTAATCATAAACGAAATGCTGCTGGTTGATTGTCGTTCCGTGGCATTTTTTAATGAAACCGATTTCTCGGAAAACATCAGCTATCTCAAGCTGACCCAACTTCCCATGGTGCTCATGCAGAATTTCAAATTCGGCAAACTCCAGTGGAAGAAAATCGCCTACGATCCCAATCGTTAAGGTATCAGTTTACTTAAAACAAAAAGACCGGAGTCTCAAGCTCCGGTCTTTTCGTTTATGTATAAAGTGAAACCACCTTACATGCGGCTATTCCATGCGTTGCGCGTTACGGTAAGTTTGGTTAAGAAATATCATCGTGTCCTTGTTCCTAAGAATAACTTTCAAGGGAACCCATCCCGGACGACGAAAATCGATTGTCACCACCCCATCCTTAAACGACCACACGGGAAGTTTGTCCTCAAAATCACGCAAAACACCATTAATCGACATTTTTACGGTACCATCAGGGAGGAATTCGTCCACATAGGTTTTGCTGTCATGGGAGAATTGCCAGCGCCCGATGAAATCCTCGGCGACGGCATTATGCAGCACTCCTTTCTCGAAGATGAAAATACCTTGTGAGGAAATCGTACTGCCTGGAGGTTGCGAATTAACATGCCTCGTACATACAGCGTCCGCGACAAGTTCCCATTTTCCGGTAAGAGGTATATTTCCCGGCAATTCCAACGGGAAAAAATTGTCGTGCGTAAATTTAATTATGCTGCCGGAGCGACGATGTATATTCGAGACCATGACTTCCTCTCCATTACGTTCGAGCGAAATCCGCTTCACCCAAAGGCCGTTTGCACCGACGAGAAGCTTAAAGATAACATGAATTTCGCCAGGGGTCTTGATCAGGCGTGTAACGTCGAAGCGCAGCTTGTGAACCTCGTCAAATGCCATTCCATCCAAATTCCAGGCATATTCCTGCGAGGGCATCTCCGTCAGAAAATCTCCGCGTTCGAATGGAACTGATTTGATATTATCACCGTTTCGCTCAACTGCGTAGTCCGTAAACAGTCGGACAGTTTCGTCTTTGTGCTCAAGATCAACAACTCCGCTAAGAACACCCAATAACGTACGCTCACCATCCAGTGAGACATCCATCGCAAAGCGGGTGCCATGATCAATCACACGATCCTTGGGGCTTTCCATGACAAATCCCTTTGCCGAATCCGGCACCGTGACAACCGCCTTGCCATAGGCGAGGCGACAGGCATTGGAGCCAGTGACGGTAAGCGATGCCGGGGCTTCAAGGAGAACATGTGTTCCCTGCCGAAAAACAAGCTCGGCTACCCCTGCATCTATGGAGAAAGTTTCCTGTTCAAGAGGAGAGTTGGGTTCAATGCGTTTGTTTTCAAACGATGCTCCCAAGACAAGTGATACGCGACAAAGGGGACCTGACTCCGCAACCGAAACAGGTAATGGCAAGACATCCGCCTGCTTCCAAAAAGCATACCCCGCAACAGCAATGACAAATAACGCAACGATGGAAGAAATTCCGGCAAGGCGCCGACGGAAAGAAAAAACATTTCCGGCACCAGTCTGCGACTGCTCCTCACGATGTATGCGGAGTGCTCCCGGCATGGCAGCCTCCACGGTGCACAGGGAAAGATAATACTCCATGGCCGCAGGAAATTGCAGCAGATATTTCTCAAGGCGGTCATGCTCTTCGCGTGAAATAGTCCCGGCAAATTTTCGCTCCGCCAATGAATAGAACTCGGGAGGCATAGTGTTATCCGGATTTTTTTTGGGAGACATGTCAGGAAAAAGTTTTTGAAGTTGGAAATGCCTTCTCAATGCATCGGCGCAAAGCACGGCGCAAACGGGCAATCTGCTTGTAAACCGCCTCTTCGTTTTTCTGGATCGAGGCAGCGATTTCCTTGATGGAATACCGCTCCTCGTAATACTGGGTTAACAAAGTGCGCTCGTGGTTGCGTAATTCTCCAATGCACTTGGCCAGCGTTTGATGACGTTTTTCAATAAGATCGTCAGTCGCCTCAACGCTCTCGGCAATGAAGTCCATGGCCTGCTCGGAAAATCCCACCAATGGGCTAAGCGAGCGATCACGACGGAAGGACAATGCCTTGAAATAAACAATTCGAAAAGCCCACATGCGGAGGTTTTTTATCTCCGGCAACTGCGCTTGGTGCTCCCATATATGAATAGCGCTTTCCTGCATGATTTCATCAATGGCATGGACATCACCACCGACAAGGGCAACTGCATAGGTGCGCATGGGCAACCATAACTCACCCAGGATGGCATTTACATCCACCCCTCCCGCTGTTGACGGTGGAGTTTCCCCGGTGGAATTGGCGGATGTCGGCATTGAATAAATTGGGCTACTATTTTTGAACAACCTTCACCCGGTAAAATCGGCGCGGCTCGCTCGAGTTCGCCGCCACATCACAGATTTCAATTTCCCCTTCGCTGGAATTGATCGTGTAACTGCCGTCATCCCAGTTCTGCAAGTCACTCGATATTTGGACGACATAATCAATATCGGCCAGGGCCTTATTTTTCTGGAACCGAAACACCGGGGTTCCATTGGCAAGTTTTTCCATGCGAGGAATTTTTTCGCGGTCGGCATCAGTAAGCGCTCCGGTTAACTCTATGCCAAATGCATAAGCGGTCAAATTTGAGATCCCAATGCCACTGGGGTCCGCATTGGGCAAAGCATCGTCGCCCGAGAGACCATTATCGGAAGTCCAACCGGCAAAGGAGGGGTTCTTGTTTTTAAAAATCCCCCTCACCTCTGCGCTGACGCTCGCATAGCTGGCATAGGTCCCGGAAAAATAAATGAGACTCTGCCCATAGGGGCTATTGCGCGGAACATAAGGACGCAGATTGTCCTTGGCAGAATTTTCAGTAACTGGTGTCCAATCAAAATTGCCTTCAGCATTCCTTACGCCACGCCAGATTTCATAACGCTCGTTAGTGGAAAGCGGATTGGCAGTAACATCGGTTAGATCAAATGGCGCAGCAGAATTGGTGGAGATATAAACGACATCAGGGTTGGCAGGATCAAGCGCAATGCCCCCGGCATAGTCTCCCTCGGAACTGTAAAGCGGACGACCTGCCTTGGCGATAAACTGCTTTTTCCACTGCTTCCCTACGTCGTCATAACGTGCGTAATAATAAAAAATGCGATTGCTCAGGCTATCCCCAGATCCGGTCCGTACTGAAAACACACAGACAGGATTCCCGGCTTTGTCATAAACAATGTCCCAGCACCACGCCCGGCCACTGGGGATATGGTCGTCATAATCTGTGCTGCCGACGGTATTATATCCATAAACAACAGAACCAGGCTCCTTGACCACCCGGCCCACGGAATGGACAATCGGCAGATTGGCCAGCGTACGCTCAACACAGGAGTCTTCCGCTGTTTTCAAGGAAGTACCGTCGGTCTTATAGATTTTCCCGCCTTTGATGTAGAGATGATACAACGAGGTGCCCTGCCCGCGCGGATGATCATCCGTGTAAAGGATGTCCACCCGGTCTTGGTAATTCGAGGCATATTTAACATAAGGCCGGATGCTCGTGCCATCAGCCTTGATAAGGTATTGGGATGCGCTCCACGTTTCGCCCAGATCATCCGAGATGATGAAGCAGGGATCCCAGTCGATATCTCGGAAGAAGTTATAGATGCGCCCGTTCTCGGCAGAGAGCTGGTAAGGATTCTGATAGGAAATGCCCGTGACAAATGTCTGGCTATTCCGGGCAGCCCCCCAATCAGCAGCCGTGGTTGGCGAGGTTGAGGTCGAAATCCGATATTCCGAATACTTGAGCTGACTGTGCAGGGCATAAAACGCCATCATCCGCCCATCGGCCAGCGGAAGGAGCGCAGGATTGTTGTGATCGTCCTTTTGCTTGATGACACTCGTGACAACAGTGGCATAGGCACCCGTTTCAACATTGCAGGCATTGACACATGAAGCGCCGTCCGACATGCGGACAAAACCCGCATAAAGTGTGCCGTTATGGAAGAGCGCACGCGGGTCATTGAACCATGTCCAAGCGCCCTCGTCAGCAAGCTTGATGGAACCATTGTCTCCTGGACGAGGCTTGCTGCTGGCCTTGGTGGT
>JAITVQ010000127.1 GCA_031285745.1 Puniceicoccales bacterium
CCCTTGGCTTGTAAATGCGAACTCCAGCGGTTTCAATAGCCTTCGTCAATTTCGTAGAGGACTCCTGCAATATGGCCTTCAAGTCACCAGTGCCATCCTTGAAGTCCACATTGAAATTCTTGCCTCCTTCTCCTTGTAGTTCAGCGAAGAGCCTTTGTTCGTAGGCTTGCATCGAGGCAAGATTTGCTTCCGCAGCTTTAACATTCTCCTCTGTCGGGGCAACGTCCGAGCGCAAGAGGCGCTGCAGTTTGCCATCAGCATTGGTGAGACTGCTTTTGTTGCTGGAGTATTTCAGACCCTGCCAGACTGTAAGTCCAATGCCGCCAAGGCATGCAAGACTCAACAGGCCGACAACGGCGGTCAGAGCGGGATATTTTTTCAGGTCCATGCTCAGAGGGTATTCTGGGGTTGGATTTGAAGCACAAAGGTTTGTTTTGGGAGATTAGCCTGCTTGAAGTCCGAGGCACCGGCTTGGACAGACTGGACATACGGACACTTTTGAAGTGCCGTACGAATCGCCCGGAATTTTTCATTTACGACACCAGCATCAAAATCGGCATCCGGCCCCAGTTTGTCCATGAGAGCCTTGATCGTGACATTTACCTTGATTGAAGGCCCCTTGGGCGGCTGAGGTTTGCCATCAGGGTCAACCACTGCGGCAGGAGGTTGCACCCCGCGTTGAACCTTGATGTCCTCAATCCATACATGAGGATTTTCTTCCAACACACATTTTTGCAGTTCAACGAGAAAATTTCCCCATTGGTCACGCGCATTGCTGACAAAGGCCAACTCTGCGACCCGGCCCGACAATTTTTCCGCATCTTCCCGTGCCTTGTTAATGGCATCCTGGCTGGTGGTATATTTTTGTACTTCTGCGTCAGTCGCCCTTTTCGAGATTTCCAGTGCCTTGTTGGCATTGAAGAAATGGTATGCAGCAGGAAACGGAGCTATCGCGAACAATGCGGCCGCTGCAATAATGAACGGCTTTTTCTTGGAAAACTCCATGCTCTCGGCAATCGCGCCCGGGAGCAAATTAACCCCAATCGGCTCCGGCATGACCAAGCGGGCAGCCTCCCCGACAGCCTCTGACATTTGAAAACGAAATACCTCAAGATATTGGGTGTTCACCGCACGTCCGATTTGCAAAGTCGTAGTGGGGTCAAAATAATCCACTGAAATTTTCTGCGATTCACAAAGTTGCTCAGAAAGTCCCGGCAGAAGGGAAGCCCGTCCGGTGAGCAGTATTTTTGTTGGCGCCCGGCCTTGGGTTTGCCGTTTGTAATTAATGATACGGCGGGTAAGATCCTGCCCAAGACGACGGGCAAAGGATTGTGCCGCAGCTTGCAACTTCTCAAGCAAGGGATCGCCAGCGCTCGCCTGAAGCTGTCCAGTAAAGTAACTGATTTTTAATTGTTCGGCGGCCAAGAAAGGCTTCCCAATGCTATCGGAAATCGACTGTGTAAGGAAATTGCCGCCAATGCTGGCATTCTGGATACTAAAGCCCGAACTGGAAACAAATGTCAGGTTTGTGGAACGAGCGCCGATATTAACCAGCAAGACCTCCTCGTCAGCATTACGCTCCACAAGACGGTACGCCTGATAATCCATAAGCGTTGCCGCCTGCACCACGGTGGGAGTCAATCCTGTCGAAGTTACTGCTTCGGTAAACCGGGTTGCAGCATCTGATTTCAACGCAAACAGGACAACCTCGGCCTCCACCCCGTCAGTGGCGATAATCTGGCTACCCCAGACCATTTCATGCAACCCGTAGGGGAGATTATTTTGCGCCTCAAAGGCAATAATCTGCTGCTGGCGGGATTTCTCTACCTGAGGAACTTTGATGTTTTTCGTGAGCAGCATGTAGCCGGGCACGATAACAGTAGCCGGGCCGCTCAACTTTAACGTGCGAACTATCGCCCGCAGGGTGACAGTCAATGCACCAAGCCATTCGTCTTCATTGGCAAAATCATAGGATAGTTCCTGCACGAGGAACTTCTCCAGTTTCAATTGCCCTCCAGACGAGGAAAATACGGACACTGAAGCGTGCGTCGCGCCACAGTTGACGACGATCGGTTGTGGGGAACTCATGCGTGAGATGGGAAAACTTTTTAAGGCAGAAATCGCTTACATACGGGTAGTGTCTTCGCGAAGCAAGGTCGGAGAAGACGGCTGTCCGGGAGAAAATGGAATTTGATTTTGGGTCCGTAGGACACCTGCATTATCCGAGGCTCCACGGTCAGCAATCTCCTTGACCTGCGCAAGGAGCTTGGCGGTGTTGACATTCTTACTCACCATTTCTTTCGTTGTTTCAACCGCAACCCCATCAACTTCAATATCCACAATATAGGCGTATGGTTCTTTTTTCAGCCGGTCCCGCTTCACAATTTCACCTGGAAGATAGAAAAATACCGACCCTTGGCTGTTCTTTTCCATGGTCATGATTGTTACAGCCGCCCGGTAAGAAACAAATTGGGGATCAGTTTTCTTGGTATCTGGACCTGCCGGGGCCTCGTAAATAGTGTTAACTGTCACCTTTATTCTATCCACCCAATCCTTGTTGGGAACCACTGCCTTGGGATCTTCGATTAATTTGGCATTCGCAAGAGCCCGGAGCCGGACTTCCATGCGGTTCATTTTCAGCATTGAGCCCATGACATCGGCCTCAGAAAACTTCACATATGTCACTTCAACCGGAACAGCTTTTTTTTGCTGGGCAAACAGTGACGGCGCAAAAACAAGCAGGCTGCATACCACAGCTGCACGAGCAAAGGGGGTAAAGTTCATAGGACACCGAGTTAGATGATGCGCTCACTCTTATCAATAACAAAACAGCCTTTATTCCAAAATACCCTATATTTTATTGCAAAATATTTGCATTTCATTTTCAGTCTTTGGGTATAAATGCTTATGCGTTTCTTCCTGAAAATTACCGCTGTACTGGTTTTTCTTGGTTTCTGCGAAAATATCGCGGGCGCAGCACCCCTGCGCATTGTTTCCAGCTTCACGATTCCTGCGGATTGGGTTAAAACCGTTGGCGGCTCCCATGTTGCGGTAGAGTCTCTCGTCCCTCCCAATTCCGATTTACATGCTTATCAACCGACCCCATCAGATATTCGGAAACTTCGTGAAGCCTCCCTGATCGTAGCCATTGACCCCGTTCTTGAAAAATGGCTCGCAGACATCACTTCGGATAATTCCTTTAAAAATAAAGTCCTTTACCTTGGAAAACCTTGGCTATCAGACCAAGGAGCTCACCCTCATGACTGCAATGAGAATGAGCATTCCCATGCCCACTCTCATGATGTTGATCCGCATCTTTGGATGGATGTCTCCATTGTGAAGCAGATGATAACGAGCCTTTCTTCGCGCCTAGGCCAACTTGACCCTGCAAATGCTTCCGGCTATACGCAAAATTCAACAAATTACATCTCCGCACTTTCTGGGCTGGATGCAGAAATTTCCACGGAACTGGGGCGCATTCCTGCCTCCCGTCGCGTTCTGTTGACTCATCATGAAAACTTGGGGCGATTTGCCGAACGCTATAAATTCCAGACCCTCGGCACTATTATCACCAGCACCAGCACCGAGGCATCCGATCCATCGGCAGGCAAACTAAGCCTACTCATCAAGGCTGCTCGCAAGGCCAAGGTTCCGGTTTTCTACGATAATACGGCCAATAAAACCCTGGTCGACACCGTCACCAAGGAGGCCGCCCTTCCCCAACCCGTCCTACTTTACACTGACGCGCTCGACGTCCCGCCGAACCCGGCCTCGACCTATATCGGCATGTACAGGGAAAACGCCCGGAGAATCGCTGAGGCTCTAAAATAGTTTTTCCACAAGATCCGGAAAGACAAACAGGACCACCCCCATGTATCCACTCTTTAGATACTCATCCGCCCAATCTCCATCAACCGATGGCACGTTTGCCGTAGAGACGCAGAATCTGGCGGTGGCTCCCCAGGGATGCACCCAGCCTATCCTGACAAACATCAACCTGCAAGTTCCCCACGGTTGCCGGGCGGCGCTCGTCGGGGCAAACGGGACCGGGAAATCCACTATTTTAAAAACCATTGCCGGGTTGCTTCCCTTGCGGGCAGGACAAATTCTCGTCGATGGAGTCGAGGCCCGTTGCGGCAACCCTCGCCTCGCCTACTTGGCCCAACGGCATCTCATCGAATGGCATTTCCCCATCACCGTCAGGCAGGCTGTCCTGGCGGGCCGGTATTCCCATCTTGGCTGGTTTGGGAGGCCCCACAAGGTTGATCGCGAAAAGGCCACCCAAGCCATGCATCAACTCGGCCTTGATGATCTGGCCAACCGCCCCTTGGACGCGCTCTCAGGCGGCCAGCAACAACGGGTCCTGATCGCCCGGGCACTCTGCCAGGAAGCAACTCTACTCCTGCTCGACGAACCCTTCAACGGCCTTGATACCACCAGCCGACAGATACTGGATTCTTTCTTCGCAGACGAGGCCTCCCGCAACCTGACCATTCTCATGGCAACCCACGAGATCGCTGAGGCTGAGAAACGTTTTGATCTCATCTTGCGAATCCAGGATGAACGGCTTGCTATTATTCACGCCTGTACCTGTAAAAAATAGGATTTTCCGAATTACATTTCACGAGACGGTTTTTGGTTCTCATTTCCGATTTGTTTACTTTTCATGTCCGCATGGGTGCCGATGTCATCATCATTGGCGGCGGAATAGCCGGATTGACCGTGGCAACTTCGTTGCTGCGGGGAGGATTGACGCCCCTTGTCATGGAAAAGGCATCCCACGTCGGAGGCTCAGTAAGCTCTCTCAGGGAAAATGGTTTTCTTTGCGAACGTGGCCCTAACTCGCTCATGTTGGAAGAAGACGGAACCGAGGTCTTAATCCGCCAGCTGGGAATCGTCCCCCTTGAGGCAAATCTCCAAGCCAAGAAGCGATTCCTCGTTTGCCGAGGGAAGCCAGTGGCAGCCCCTTCGGGACCAGTCAGTGCCATGACTAGCCCCTTGCTCAGTTTTGGAGCAAAGTTACGTTTCCTATTCGAACCTTTTGCGTCAGCCGCCCAGATTCCCGAGGAGAGCGTCGCCCAATTCGCCCGTCGGCGATTGGGTCCCGAAGCCGTGTCACGGTTAATCGACCCTATGATTGCCGGTATTTATGCCGGGGACCCTGAGCTACTTTCCTTGAAACACGCCCTGCCTCGACTCGCCAAAATGGAGGAGCTCCATGGCTCGCTTATGCTGGCTGGCATAAAGAAACGCCGGGCAGCCCCCAAGCGACGCATCGTCAATTTCGAAACAGGCATGTCCGCCATTCCCGAGGCAATGATCCGGTTTCTCGGAAATGACCGAGTTCAAACTGGCGTCGAAATCAAGGCCATTGATTCCTTGGGCGAAGGCTGGTCGGTCTCTTGGCACGTAGATGGAAAAACTCGCCGTACCACGGCGCGCAGCTTGGTCATCACGACCCCGACATGGACGTGGGAAAACACGCCGCTTCCCTCTGGACTATCCCGCCATCTTCGCCCTTGCGGCAAAGTCAATTATCCGCCCGTGAGCGTGGTTTCACTTGGTTTCGCCCGTGAGCATGTCTCCCATCCCTTGGATGGATTCGGGATGCTGGTTCCCAAATGCGAGCAACGAAAAATCCTAGGGACCCTGTTCCAGAGTAGTCTTTTTCCCCACCGGGCCCCGCAGGGCCATGTGCTCCTGACCACTTTTATCGGGGGCAGCCGTCAGCCTGAATTGACTGCACTGGACAAGACCGCCCAAATCGCCCTGGTCCGGGAAGAGTTCCACGCCCTGCTCGGGATTTCCAGCGAGCCTGTTTTTGAAAACATCCGCTGCTGGTCCCACGCAATTCCCCAATATCAAATCGGGTACGGAAAAATTCTGACGATACTGGATGAGGCGGAGCGAAATTGCACCGGGTTGTATTTCTGCGGCAATTACCGCGGTGGTATTTCCGTATCCAAGACCATTTTCAACGCCCACAATACCGCGCAGAGAGTCCTTGCTTCCATCAAGGCTTGATCTCTCCGGGTCGGGAAGTGTCCTCATACAGTGTCAACATCTTGGGCTGGGGCAGACGAAAGAGACTGACCACGGTAAACAACAACCCAGTCAGGATCGGCCAGTTGACCATGGGACCCGTGGCACCGTCTTGGTGCAACAAATGCACGGCAAACGCCACCATCGTCAGATTAGGTCCCACCAGGTTATAGGCCGGGGACGGATCTCCGATAAACCGGGCAAAGCCCCATCGGTAGAGCATGGCGCGCCAGAACAGCATCAACACACAGGTGATCAGCGACCAGACGATAGTCACCGGAGCCAACTCCAGCAGCGGAACCTGGGTCCCCAAGGCAATGAAAAATATCGGGATGAGGAAGTTTTGCCCGATCGGACGAAGCAGTTTTTCCAAGGCCAGCGACTCATGCGTCCCCCGAGAGATGAATAGCCCGA
>JAITVQ010000146.1 GCA_031285745.1 Puniceicoccales bacterium
GCTGCCGCCTTCGCTCACGAACTCCATCACCCGCTTTCTCAGATCTTTGCTGTATCCCATTTCTCTCCTTTCTACCTCTTTATCTCTAAATGCCTAACTTTTTATGAGATTTGCTATACGGGCATCTTTCCAGCGATAGAGCGGAATCATTTCTTCGATAATAGGAATTCGGAATGTGTTTTCTTGTCCGAGTGGCTGAAGCGTGGAGGACGCTGCCACATCCCCGCGTTGCCATTGTGAGGCAAGGGATTTTATTTCGCTTTTGGATAAACCACGCGTGGGGATATCGACGGTGATTTTTTTGCCACCACTGGTAACAGCGGTAAAAACAAAGCGCCCCTTGAGTGGTTCAAGTGGAGAGACGAGGCGAAAGGGGGTTGGGTTTTCGGGGAGCGGGGATGGTTTAGCGATACCAAGGGCGGTGTATGCGAATTTTAAAACGGAGATGTCGCGAAACAGGTGCCGGTTGAGATATTCGAGCGACTGCGGCGGTGACCAACGGCGGACTTCGTGATTCCAGTATTTTTGTTCGGCAAGAATAGGGCAAGGTGCATCGCTGAGTTCAGGAGCCCAACGGAAAAAACTTGGCGTAGACACCAGGGCGTCGGCGGCATGTTGGAGACGGGTGGCGGTTTCGCGGAGGGCAGGTTCGAGGATGATCAATAGTCCGTCATCCGTGAGCCGGATCCGCAGTGTGGATATCCAGTCTCGAAGGGTTTTGTGGTCGGAGAATAGTTCATTGGTTGCGAATCCGGCGATGATAAGGTGCTGGCGGGGGAGTTTGTTTAGCGCGTGAGTCGCATGGCGAAGGTCGACCGCTTCGGTTTCAATTGTGAGTTTTTCGGGGAAAGTTTCGCGAGCGATTTGCCGGAGGGTTGCGAGGGCGGCGGGCGCGTGGTCGAGAGCTGTTAATGCAATAGAAATCTCAGGGGCGATTTCACGAAGCGCAGATGCCGCTGCTAGTCCGCAAGGGCCTGTCCCACTGCCAAGGTCAAGAACGCGAACAATACCATCATTGTCCGGGAGCGGCCGCCAGCCACGAAATCGCATGGGTTGGTCAAGGGCGATGCGGGCACGGACATAGGATTGGGGGAAAAAGAAAAGTCCGTACGCTGCCAGCAGGGCTGGATCGAAGGCGTAGTCGGGGAATGTTCCATCGGGCCGCTTGACAGTAAAAAGGTCACTGAGCTGTTGCACGGCAGGCCTGATTTTATCGAGGGCGATATCATCATTCGCAGCACCCGTTGATGTCCGAGCCTTGGTTATCCAGAATTTTTCAAGCGCAACCGGATTCATGGCGAAGTGTTTTTCTTGCCTCAAAATACTTTTTTTCGGTCAGGAGTATTGGCGGCGGGCATCGAGAGCGCTTTTGAGTGTGGCTGGGTCTGCGTAGGTGAGCCCGCTTCCGCTGGGGAGTCCAAAGCCGATCCGGGTGACGGAAATACCGGGACGGGATGCAAGAAATGTATCCAAGATATAGTGGCAGGTGGCTTCACCCTCGATGTCGTTGGAAAGGGCAAGGATTATCTCGGAGACAGGATCACTGGAAAAGCGCTCGGCGAGGCGGTCAAAATTGAGTTGAGCGGGGCCAATGCCCTGGATGGGAGATAGTTTTCCGTGGAGGACATGGTAATGGCCATTGAAGGCGCCCGCCCTCTCAAGAGCGAGCAAATCGGGGACTTGCTCGACGATGCAGAGGCGGCGGGAGTCGCGCCGCGGATCGATACATATGGCACAGAGTTCGCCTTCGCAGAGGTTGCCGCAACGGTCGCAACGCTTGATAGTTTGCGCTGCGCTGGCAAGCGCCTCGACCAAGGGCGACAATCGCTCGGGACGTTCGACGAGGAGGTGCAATGCAAGCCTTTCGGCGGAGCGATGCCCGAGGCCGGGGAGTTGCTTGAGCAACTGTCGGACGTGTTCAAACGCCGGGGTCATTCAACGGGCTGTGCTCAAAAGGTCGGGAGGGAGAAACCCTCGGTCGCGTTAGCCATGCGACTTTGGTGAAGGGCCTTGGCCTTGGTGACCGCTTCTTGAAGGGCGGCAAGGAGGGCTTCCTCAATGACGGTTTTTTCTTCCTTGAGAAATTCCGGGTCGAGGGAGATGGCGCGAATTTCGCCATGTCCGTTGATGACGAGTTTGACTGCGCCTCCGCCGTGGGAGACTTCAATGGTCGCATTGGAGAGTTCAGCCTGGGTTTCCTCGATGCGTTTCTGCATCTTTTGGGCTTGTTTCAAGAGTTTGCCTACGCCTGCCATGGTGATGGTGGTTTGGTGTTATGGATGGTGTTGGTGTGTGAAAGTCTAGAGAGGCTTATCGTGTTTTTTCTAAATTAGTCCATGTAGTTTCCAATAATCGCGAGAATAATCATCCCCAGCGGGATAAGAAGGGAGAAGATAGTCCCGAGTATGGCGAATACCTTTTTACGATTCGGGAGGCAACATCCGGCCACACCGAGGGAAAAGGCAATGACGTCGATGGCAAGGAACCCTATGATGAAGAGGCCTACGAGGATGCTGGATGCCGATTGATCGTCCTCAAGGAAATTGGGGTTGATGGCCATGAGAATGCCGGCGAAGCCAATGATGAAGAATATGCCAATGCCAATGAGGATTGCGAGAGTGAAGGAGGCGATGCCGAATCCGGAATGTTTTGTTTCCATGGATAGATTATCTTCAAGGCAAGCGTTTTGGAGGCGTCAATGGTGGAATGGTCAGCAGGTGTTTTTGGATGTGGGAGTTGCTGCAAAATATGCCTGAAGATGTTGTTCCGGGAAGGAATCGGGTGCTTTCGTTGAGTGGAGCTGGTGTTTAAGCGTTAATCAATTGAATAATTAAACTTAAATAATTAGTTACCAAGGTAAAATGATTAATTTCCAAAGGACGGCAAACATTCCCATGACAGGATTGGAGCTTTTCGGGAATTTTCCTGTAATAAGTAATCATACCATGAAAAAACTGTTACTGCTTCTGAGTTTGGCCGCGGCATTGGGCTGCGGGAATAGTTTTGCCCAAAAAGCGACCGGCAAAGAACGGGTGCCGCTCAAGCATGGCGCGCACCGTCAGGGTAAACGCACCGATGCGGCTATGCAGCAATGGCGTGAACACGGCCTCGGGCAGTTTATCCACTGGGGAGTGTATGCGATTCCGGGCGGACATTGGGACGGCAAATATTTTGGCGGGGCTGCCGAGTGGATTCGCGTCTGGAACGGCATTCCCAAGGATGCTTACGACAATCTCTATAAGGAATTCAATCCGACCGATTTTGATGCGGGAAAGTGGGCGAAGCAGGCCAAGGACATGGGTGCCCGGTACATGATTTTCACCACCAAGCACCATGATGGTTTCTGCATGTGGCCCAGCAAGTACACCGATTACACGATTGCCAATACTCCGTATAAAAAAGACATCGTGAAGACTATTGTCGATGCCTACACCAAGGAGGGCATTGATGTGCACCTTTATTTCTCCATCATCGACTGGAATCACAAGGGATACAGCAGCGGGGCTCCCACAACCGATGCGAAGAAGGCGGCCTACGAGGAGTTCAAAACCTTTACCCGCAACCAGCTCTTTGAATTGCTGGAAATGTATCCCCAGATCAAGGGACTCTGGTTCGACGGCAGTTGGGACAAGGCGTGGATGAATGAAGCCCCATGGGTGGACCAGTTGGGCAAGGATTTGCGGGAAAAACATCCCGGACTCGTTATCGGCAGCCGCTTCCGGGCTGACGAAAACGGCAAGCGTCACTACGATACCAACGGCGACCTGATTGATGACTATGACCAGACTTGGGAACGTGCGCTTCCGGACAGCTTTGAAAAGGTCAAGGATGTGGATTGGGATTGTGTCATGACGGTTCCTGAGAACCAATGGGGGTATCACTCCGACTGGCGCACCTATGTGAAGAACTCCTACGATCTCATCGAGATGATGGTGCAGGCGAACTCCATGAACGGAAACTTCGTCCTTAATTTTGGACCCGACGGCAAAGGCAATATTCGTCCCGAGGAAACCAAGCTGGCCAAGGAAATCGGCGAATGGATGAAGGTAAACAGTGCCGCGATCTATGGCGTCTCTCACTTGAATTGGAAACAGCAGGGTTGGGGTTACTTTACAAAGAAGGGCGATAATATCTATCTCTCCGTCTTCAACAAACCTATCGACAACCGCGTCAAGATCATCGTTCCCCGTGGGCAGGCTGGTCCGAAAACCGCAAAGATTCTCGGCATGACAGGTACTCTGGACATCACCAGCGGTGGCAAAAACAAGGGAAATGAAAGCATCTTTTACATCCACCTTCCGGCGAATGCCAAATTCGAGAAACCCTTTGTCATCGCCCTTGAAGGAAAGCGCGATAAAAACGACAAGGAAGTATACGATCAGGCGAAGATCTAAGCGCCTCTCGCAATCAACAAAAGACCGGCTCCGGGAATGGGCCGGTCTTTTTTACTTTGTGGATATATGAAGAATGAAAATGAAGGGATTCTCTCTCTCTCCCCCTGCGTGTTCGTGGATAAAACGATTCAGTAAGAAAATAGATATGCTCAGCGTTGAGTATCCATCCTATGAGAATGACAGCTTCCCAACAGTTAGAGAGCCCCCATCGTGGCTTCCATTATTGAGTCATTCCGTTCGATTTCTCATTTGCTTGGACTCATGAAAACGAGAAACCAAATGGAAAGCCATTTGCTTGGGTTCATGATCGGGACTTGGCAAAGGATTTTGCCAAATTATGAGTTCATGACAGGATCATGTCGTTGGCAGGAATCCATAATGGAGATAAAATGTCCTGCTTTCATCCCTCTAGCCTCAATTTTGCTAGGGAGTGTCTTCAAAATACCAGCATGATGAATATCCCCTTCCTGAGGGGATAAAAACTCCATGTGCCGTTGGCGAGGTTGGTTTCGCTATTTTGAGCAGAAGAAAAACCTGTTTGCAGGGTCGTTTTTGCAAAAGCGGACGGGACGAAACCCAACTGCAGAGTCCTTTTCGCGCTTTGCAATTTCACCAATGCAACTGGCAGAGTAGCTATCGCTGTTTGCAATTGTATCCGTGCAACTAGCAGACCTATTTCCGCGGTTTGCGCTAGTAGGTCTGCCAAAAGCTCTCATACCAATGCAAAGCGCGACAGCTACTCTGCTAGTTGCATTGGTGCTTTTTCCTTTTGCGACAGGGGCTCTGCAGTTGTGTTTTATTCCGTCCGATTCTGCAAAACCGATCTCGTCAACGGCACATAGAGTTTTTATCTCTTCAGGAGAAAGATATTCAATTGGCGAATGACGAATGCTAAACCACGGATAAACGCTATCCCAAGATCGCATTCCAAAGTTAAATCAGGAGAGACAGATCACAGGTACCCTTGCTACGAGAAGCTCGCTGAAAAGACCGCACTCCCTGTTTAATGCAGTGTTTTTGATCAATATATCCATTGCTTAGAGTTAGCGGGGCACTATTCTGTCGATTATTAAGATATTCTAACTATGTTAACTGAAAATGCTATAGGCCTTCGATCGCGGCTGGCAGGGGAGTGCTGTTGTGAGATGTCCAGTGGGGCGGGGGGTAATCTAACCCGCACGCCGGATGCAGGAGAGAGCTCTCCCGCATCCGGCGCATATGCATCCGGGCAGTGCTATTTCTTTTTCAGCATAACGACCCCGTTGGAGTCGTCGCCTTCATCGCCGTAGATGGCTGCGCGAACCTTGAATGCGGCGCCGGTTTCGTAGCGATCGACCTTGAGTGTGTAAGTGTTGTTCTGGGCCTGTCCTCCGGTGAAGCCGTGGTGGACATCCTTGGCGACGAGATCCTGGTTTAGGTAAACTTCCACGCTGTCAATGTCGAGACGTTGCGTGCCGCCTGTGTAAAGGAAGGTGATCTCGTAGGTGCCGGCTTGGTTGATTTTTCCAGTGACGTCGAATTCGACAATCTTGGCCTTTTTGTTGCCGATCTGGCGAGATTTCCATTCGCCGATTTTCTCGCCATACTTGGCGAAGCGCTGGTCGGCGGCTTTTACAATAAACGGCAGGCTGATGTGTTTGCCATCGGGAGCCACGGCCACGGCCAGGAAGTTGCTTTCCTTCTCCACTGTCACGGGATTTTGATAAACGGGAGAGTAGGCGAGGGGCCATGCGCCGTCGGTCGTATAGCGAAGTGTACCGCCTTCTACCGGGGTTGTTGCAGTGGCGGTAATTTTTCCGCCGCCATCCCTGGTAAATGTGACCGAGGGGATGGGCAACCGATAGTGCCAGCCCGCATACGTATAGCGGGCGTACTGGCGGCTAAGGCGTCTTTGGAAATCATCAAAATTTTGTTTTTCCCTGGGCGTCCAGGTGACTTCGGCCAGCGCGGCGGCGCGAGGCAGGGTCAGGTATTCGAGATACCGGGCGGCGCGGTTTTCATCCAGAATGGCCATGTTTGTCAGGAAGGGCTTATGCAAAAACATATCGCTCCACAGACAGCCTTGTGCGCCAAGGATGTTTTTCTCCTGTTCCGGGGTGAGGCCGCTGGGAGTCGGATTCCAATTATAGGCATCGCTCAACGACACGGCGGGCAGCCAGGTTGCTCCGGGAACCTCGCCGAGGTCGCGAGTCTCGGGCGTGTCGATGTAGGTGTGCCGGGTAAGCGCCATCACGACAGGATGTCCGTTGGAGGCACTGTCAAAGGCGGCTTTTTTGTCATACCAAGGCATGATGGCGGCGGTGTTGGAAACCCCGGCGCGAAGGATCTCATCCCATCCCAAAATGATCCGGCCTTTTGTCCTGAGGTATTCCTCGACCTGTGTGGTCATCCAGCCTTGCAGGGCTTTCTCATTCTTGAGGCCGAGTTCCTTGATCTTGGCCTGGCAGTGTGGGCAGGCTTTCCATTTGTTAAATTTGGCTTCGTCGCCGCCGATATGGATTATCTTGGACGGGAATAATTCGCAAAATTCATCCATGACATCGTGAAGGAACTTCCATGTGGATTCCTTCCCGGCGCAATAGAGATCGTCCGAGATAAAGTGGACGGCAGGCACAACATGCTGCTTCCCGGTGCAACTCAACCAAGGATAGGCTGCAATGGCGGCGAGGGCATGGGCGGGGAGTTCGATTTCGGGGACTATCTCGATGTTGCGCGCCTTGGCGTAGGCGACGATTTCCCGGATATCCTGCTGGGTATAAAATCCTCCCTGGCGGGCAGGGCCCTCTCCGCGAAAACCGCCGATCTCAGTCAGCAACGGGTATTTCTTGATTTCAACGCGCCAGCCGCAGTCATCGGTCAGGTGGAAATGCAGCGTATTCAGTTTGTGCGCCGCCATGATGTCGAGGTAACGCAGGACAAATTCCTTGTCCATGAAGTAGCGGGCGACATCCAGCATCATGCCGCGCCAGGCATAACGGGGCTGGTCTTCGATTTTGAGGGCGGGAATCGTCCAGGCGACATTGGTGGCAGGCCGCTGTGAATAAACCTTGGCCGGGAATAGCTGGAGGAGGGTCTGGGTACCGTTGAAAAGACCGGCGTATTGCGGTGCGGTGATTTCGACGCCGTTACCGGAGCTTATCAACCGATAGCCTTCGGTGCCGAGGTGGGTAATCGATGCATCAAGGCGAAGGTGAATTGCGTTCGAGGAGGATGATTTGTCCGTGACCGCGACGCGATAGCCAATGGCGTTGGATAACTGGTTGGCGAGAATTTCCGCAGCGGGTTTTGCGACGGAGTCGGCGACAATCACCGTGTTTTCCGTAAGCGTGAAAGTCCCGTCAGCCATCGTCACCGATTGCGGTTCAGGGATGAGCAACGGAGCCGCAGGTGATTTCTCAGCGGCAAACGAAAGAACGGGCACCAGGAAGGCGCAGATAACAAATGTAACAAAGGAGCGCATGCGGATTTAGAACAAGACTATTTGGGAGTTTGTTCCAAGCCTCTATTGCGCGATAAGAAAATGAATATTAAATTTGGATGATGCTTGCAGGTGTAGGGAGGATCATCTTCTTCCCTGATCGAGCGGCTTACTTGGGGACTTCAATATGGAGGGCGCCGTCCACCCACCAGACCAGACCGGCTTGTTGGCAGATTTTCTCGTAGAGTTGCCGGAAGTTGATGTTTTCTCCCTCAATGCTCAAGACTACGCCCTTTTTGTTTTTGGCGATGGCCGACTCGTCCATCTTAAGCGGCAGGTTTTTCAAACCCTGTCCTTTGGCGTTAAAATTATAAACCTCACTCATTTTTTGAAATACCTGAACGGGACCGGCTCCCTCAATGTTGACTCTGGGCAGGATCATGGACTCCATTTCCTTGAGGTCAGCAGGATTGGAGATATCCACCAGCAGCCCTGTTTTGATGGGGGTTAGTGTGGCTGTTTCCGAATCGGCGGGGGACGTCTCGCCTGTGGAGCAGGCCGAAAAGAGCAGTGGAAGCAGCAAAAGCGAAAGATATTTTTTCATGAGACGATCTGTTGTGTATGGTTACGGTTATTCAGGGCAGTTAACTGGCGAAGGCAAAATAATAAGGTTTGAAGGAACAACAGGGGACGTGATGTGGCTGAATATCCGGGAAAATTCTCCAAATTAACTTTCCCGATTGCCAAACCCCGTATCCTCCCCCGCATTATGGGGTGAAATGGCAAAGCAGCCCTCCAAGAAAAATTGCTGTTCCTTTTGCGGACGTCCCAACACCCTCGTCGGAAAACTGATCGCGGGGCCGGATGGGGCGAATATCTGCAACGAGTGTGTGGCCACCTGCCAGCAGATTTTGGAATCGGTAGGCGGAGGAACGACCAATCCGCCTTCACCGGCCTCCAAGCCAGCATCGCCCGATCTCAATGATGACCTGGATGCGGATACGGGGAGTTCGGGGCTTAGCGTGGTCGAAGAACCGGATGGGGAATTCAAGCCTATCAAGCTCATTCCTCCTTCGGAGATTCGCGCGGTGCTGGACGAACACGTCATCGGACAGAACCAGGCCAAGAAGGTGCTCTCCGTTGCCGTTTACAACCACTACAAGCGGCTCAACGCAAAACTTCACGGATACGAGGTTCATCCTGAGTTTGGCGATGACCTTGCCCAGGTCGATGTCGAGAAATCGAACATCCTGCTATTGGGGCCAACCGGCAGTGGAAAAACACTTTTGGCCCGTACCTTGGCCCGGGTGCTGGATGTTCCCTTTGCGATTGCCGACGCGACGACCGTCACTGAGGCGGGTTATGTCGGCGAGGATGTGGAGACCATCGTGCTGCGTCTGCTTCAGGCGGCTGATTTCAACGTCAAGCGGGCCGAGACCGGTATCATCTACATTGATGAAATCGACAAGCTGGCTCTAAAAGGTGATTCGCCCCATGTCTCACGCAATCTGGGACAGGGGGTCCAGCATGCGCTGCTGAAAATAGTCGAGGGAACGGTTTGCAATGTCCCTCCGCAGGGCGGACGCAAGCATCCCGAGCAGCAATACATCCAGGTGGATACCGCCAACATCCTTTTCATCTGCGGCGGTGCCTTTGTCGGACTCGACCAACTCGTCGGTAAGCGCATCGGGAACAAATTCCTCGGTTTCGATATGGCGGCCAAGGATGGCGAACCGTTGACTGCCGAGCAGATCATGGAGAATTTACAGCCGGAGGATCTTTTCGACTTTGGCCTTATCCCTGAGTTTGTCGGGCGTTTGCCGATTGTCTCCGTCCTGAGTGAACTGACCCAGGCGGATTTGGAGCGGGTGTTGGTAGAGACCAGAAACTCGCTCACCAAACAGTATCGGAAGCTTCTTTCCATGGAAGGGGTGAAGCTAACCTTTACGCCCGAGGGCATCAGTGCCATCGCCAAGAAGGCGCTCGTCATGAAAACCGGTGCGCGTGGGTTGCGCAGCATCCTTGAGCATATGATGCTCGATACCATGTACGAATTGCCCCAGCACCCCGAGGCGGAAGAAGTCGTCATTACTGCCGAGAGTGTCGAGGGCAAAGCCAAGCCCGAGATCATCTCCAAGTAAACATCTACGTTTATATCCACACCGGATAATTTTTCATGATCATATATCCCGCAGTTGACATCAAGGACGGCAAGTGTGTCCGCCTCAAACAAGGCTTGGCCCACGAAACCACGACTTATTTCTCCGACCCTGCCGAGCCCGCGCGTCTTTTTGCGGCAGAGGGTTCTCCTTGGATTCATGTGGTGGACCTGGACGGGGCTTTCAACGGGACTCCTCGTAATCTCGATGCCCTGGGGCGCATTGCCGCCACCGGGTTGAAGGTGCAGTTCGGGGGTGGACTCCGCGATGCTGCCAGCGTGGAAGCTGCTATTGCTGCCGGAGCCAGTCGGGTGATTCTCGGTACCAAGGCTGCCGCGGATGAAGGTTTTGTGGCTGAAATGGTGAAAGCCCATGGGAGCAAGATTGCCGTTGGAATTGATGCCAAGGACGGCTTGGTTGCCGTGAAGGGCTGGGTCGAAGTCACCGGACACAAGGCCGTGGATTTTGCGGTTCGCATGGCTGCGGTCGGCGTTCGGACCATTATCTACACCGATATCGCTACCGACGGCATGTTGTCTGGTCCCAACTTTGTCGCGCTGGAACAGATGCTCTTGGGTACGACGGCGAACATCATTGCCTCGGGCGGGGTTTCCCGGCGCGAGGATATTATTCGCCTCAAGGCCATGACGAAGACGCATGCCAATCTTGACGGTGCGATTGTCGGCAAGGCGCTTTACGAGAAGCGTGTCGAGTTGCCCGACTTGCTTGCGATTGCAGGGGGAGCGTAGGTAGTCTACTTACGTCTCCCGCTTCGAAAGCGTCACGATGTTTTCGATGTGACGGGTTTGGGGAAAGAGGTCGAAAGGCTGGACATCCGTGACCTGATAACCCCCGGCGACGAGAATCTTTAGATCCCGGGCTTGTGTGTCAGGACCACAGGAGACGTAGACAATCCGCTTGGGGCCAAAGGTGAGCAATTGACGCAGAAACACTTCGTCACAACCCCGACGAGGAGGATCAATAATGACGGCTGTTTCTTGGGGTGGGGTTGTGACCGAGGCAAATATTTGCTCGGCGCTGCCTGCGACAAATTTGCAGTTTTCAATCTGGTTAAGGCGGGCATTCTCGGCAGCTTTCCTTACGGCATCTTCATTGACCTCAATCCCCAGTACTTGCTCGAATTTTTTTGCTCCGCAGAGGGCGAATAGTCCAGAACCGCAATAGGTATCGACAAGGTAGCGGCATCCGTCCTGGCGGGCTTGGCCAACAGCATAATCGACAAATTTGGGAAGAATGAAGGGGTTGTTTTGAAAAAAATCCCCGGCCATGAACTTCAGCGCCAATCCATCGACATGCTCCGTGACTGTTTGCTTGGGATTGGTAACGACGCCTTCGGCAGTTTCCCGAATGAGCAAGGTTGCGCCTCGCTTGAACCGGGTGTGATTGGCCCGAGTGCGCTCGCGGATTTCCGGCAAGGCTTGGTTGATTGCTTCCGTGGCAATCGGGCAGGCCGGGATGTCGATGATTTTTTCCCGATGATTGACCGCGAGAAAACCGATGGGGAAATTCTCCCTGCGCGGATCTTGAAAATGAGGAGTCAGCTTTGAGCGGTAATGAAATTCCTTGGGTGAAGGATGGCAGGGATTCACCGTAGTCTCGATATTCCCCAGGCGTTTCAACAGATCACCGATAATCCGGGTTTTCCATTCGAGTTGCGCAGGGTAGGCGAAGTTCTGGTATTGGCAGCCACCGCATTGTCCAAAGAGCGGGCAAGTTGGTTCAATCCGATCCGGAGAGGGACGAACCACTTGGACAAAGTCTGCCCGGGAAAAACTGGCGGCATTATGCCAGACCCGCGCCAACACCTTTTCACCGGGAAGCACGTAAGGCACCATGACCACCCAGCCGTCCACGCGTCCCAACCCGTCGCCAAGGTTGGTCAAAGTATCTATCTCAACCTCGATCTCCTGATGGTAGGCAAAAGGAGTTGGGTTGAATTTTTTCGGAACCTTGCGGATGCCTTGTTCTGGATGTTCTGTCACAGTTGCTTGAGGATGACGTCCAGTAGGGGAAAAGAGTTGGAAAGACGCAAGAGGCGAAAATTTTTTCTATTAACTCCCTTTCCTTGTGCTGCCGTTTGTTTTGGAAAACGGTTTGTATTCGCTAGTCTGCTGTTCTGCTTTGTGGCATGTTATCTGGGAAAGAATTGGAGGATTTTATGGTTATCCTGTCTCCAGATATTTTTATTAAATCATCAAGCTCTGACTCACTTTTGCTCTTATCTGATAGTATCTTGTAAAGTTCATATTTTTGTTCATCTGGTAATTCGGCAATCGCTTGATGGGAGCTTTCATGTGTCAGACGCATTGTTGTAAAAGGCATTGCAGGCATGCATACGTAAATCAATCGCCTTCCCTCAATGTTTCGCGGAATAATTCCGACTGTATGCCAATCGTATTTTAACTCATTGGGGTGATTCTTTTTCATATAGGCTTCAATCAAGGACTCTCTATACTCATTATTGATTCGGATAAAAAAGAACCATTTATCATATGATATTACCGAAGTCGTGTTAAAACAAACACGGGTGACTTCAGAGTGTATTGGGAATACGAACGAGAATGCCGCCAAGCCTATGACAACTGTAGTGCCCCGTATTAGAATACGTTTCTTCATGCGAGTCACTCCTCCTCCGGAGGTACTGTCCAAATGACAATTTCAGGATATCGATAATCTCGGGGAAAAAAAAGATATTCGACGGGTAATCCTAATTTTGCTACTGTCTGAACCCAGAAGTCATGCCACCAAGGCGGCTCATGGGAGATGAATCCAACGACTTGCCCTTTGTTATTAATGGACTGAGCCGAACTATAGTCGCCACCAAGAAGAGGTAGTTTGTGCATTTTCTCATTTTTTTGTATTATGGCCGCATAATTTTTTCCATTTTCTGAGATAATACCAATCCGTTGTCCTTTGGAATTACTGGTGGTTGGGGGCGGGAGGCCCATATCTTTTTCATAGGGAGCGAGAGTCAGTCCTTCTTGCGGGTTCCATGTAAAAATATACTCACCACCGTAACTTTCCGAAGCTGAAAAGCCTTTAACCTCTCCAGAGTCGTTAATGTATGTTGGCAGGCAGTACAATTTCTGAGGAAACTTTAAAATGATTCCTCCCTTAGGCCTAGCTATCTCATATACAACCAATGCGACTACAACCAGCGCAAATAGGGCTAGGCTGATGATAATTTTGCGACGCGGGGGGGCGATTGGCATCAAAAACCTGTATTGGCTAAAAACCGGCAATGGTCGATAAGGGCTTGGATTGCTTCTTTTTCCTTTCCTGTGATTGGCATCATTTTGAAATAGTCTCTAAGCTCTCTTCGCCTGCTGATTGCTATTCGCCAGTAGGGGCTCCATTTTTTCGTTTTGTATTTTCTCTTACTCAACGCGAAATCGTGACCTTTATTGAGGTATGCGCCCAATGAATTTCCTCCAAACTGAAGAACGCATGAACTCTTTTCTTTGTCATTCCGAGTTACTATGCCGAGTTTCCTAAAGATAGGGCGGTAGGTATCCCAAGTTGGTTCAGAAGGCATGGCTTACTTACTAAAGCGAATCCTTTGATGCTGTAAAGACGGCGATTTTTTGCTGGATTGCGCCTCAAGTTTTGGCAACGATACCAATCTCGTTCTTTCTCAGGTTAAGTTTCATAGGTTGGATTTCATTTTTTCTTAAAACGTTACCAATGTGTTACCACTTTACTGGGGGTTTATAGAGGCTAATGGCAGTTTTTCGAAAAAAATTTAAGCCACTGTTAATTTTGGCATAGTCTATGGAAATTTTTAAATTATCTGAAATCAACTTACTTAGGAAATCTGAGAAAAAACTAAATGAATTATTTTCTGCGGGTGTAGTATAACGGCTATTATGTGAGCTTCCCAAGCTTGAGACGAGGGTTCGACTCCCTCCACCCGCACCATGTGAAATCCACGGTTTGAAAGGCGCAACCCCTTCAGGTCTGTTACAAAGTATTTCCATCAAACAAGGCGCATGGGCTATTGGGAAAACTTGATTGTTGCAGAAAAAAAGACATTTTGCGATGAAGCTTGCCTCGACAAAACAGCGTACAGAGTAAAAATACTACAACTTACCTCATGTCTTTCAAAAATAGCCGCCCCGGAGTTTCCTTAGTTGAAGTAGTAATAGCCGCCGCCGTTGTCGGGTTGTTGGCAGCGCTTTGCATTGGACCAATCAAGGCTGCCGTTCGGAACGGCAAAGAAAATTCGATGCGGGAAAACCTCCAGCAGATATGGATATCCGCCAATGCCTATTTTCTTAAGCATGAGACATCCGAAGTCTCGTGGAAGGATTTGACTAATTCGGAAAAGGGCGACCCCGCCGTGGCAAATTTGAAACCAGTGGTGTCGGAGGATTATTCCAGTGTAAATGATGGCAAGATCACCAGTGCCGACAAGAAGCTGGAACTGACTTATTACGATGGCAGTACGTCTCGCACGGTGGCTTACGAAGTAGGAAAATAGTTTTTGGTGTACTTAGGCGAGAATCGTTCCTTCATAGGAACCAGTAGAACTCCGACTCTGAACCAGATTTAGATAAAGCGGAGAGGGCAGATGTCAGACCGATAACGCAAGGCATGCTGTTCTCAATGGTTCCTGCTTTCAACAGGGGAAATCTCCAGCCTACTCGTGTTCCATTGCCTGTTTGGCGTAGAGCGTTTGGTAAAGCTCACTCGTCTCGATGAGTTTATCGTGTGGCCCGTCAGCCACGATGTATCCTTTGTCGAAAACAAGAATACGAGTGGCGAAGCGAATCGTACTGAACCGATGGGCGATGATAAAAGTGGTTTTGCCCTGGACCAGCTTTTCGAGTGCCTCTTGTACGAGTGACTCGCTTTCGGCATCGAGGGCGGAGGTTGCCTCGTCGAGGATAAGTATCGGAGCATTCTTGAGGAAGGCCCGGGCGATCGCTATACGTTGGCGCTGTCCGCCCGACAGTCTGCCGCCCCGTTCGCCAACCATGGTGTCCCACTGTCGGTCCAGTTCCTCGATAAAGTTACGGGCACCTGCTTTCTCGGCAGCGGCGATGACCTCCTCTTTCCTGGCAGAAGGGCGTCCGAGCAGGATATTGTTATAAACGGTATCATTGAACAGGATGGGCTCTTGGGAGACGAGCGCGATCCCGTTGCGCAGCTCTGCCTGACGCACGGTGGCGACTCCGACACCATCCACCAATACGGTGCCTTCCTGCGGATCGTAGAAACGAGGCACAAGATTGGCAAAGGTACTTTTCCCTGCACCACTCGGGCCGACCAGGGCGACAACTTCCCCGGGTCTGACGAGGACGTTTATATCACGCAGGACGGGATCATTGTCATAAGCAAAGGTGACATGGTCGAAGCGCACTTCACCCTTGATGGGAGGCAGTTCTACCGGGTTTTCTGGATCGGCAACTTCGATGGGGGAGTGAAGGACTTCTTCGATGCGAATAATTCCGGCGACTCCCGCCTTGATACGGTTGTGGATATTCCCGAGCTTTTTCACCGGCTCGTAGGCCATGTAAAGCGCACCGATGAGGGTTATTGCGGTTGACTGGGGAATTTGTGCCTCGGCAGCTTGGTAGACTGCAAAGGCAATGCTGCCAGCGCTCATGAATTCAATAAGAGGGGAGAGCATTTTTTCGTATTTCACCATCTTCATCTGCGATTTGAAGAGGGATCTGACGAGAAGCTGGAAGCGGCTCTTTTCCCGTTCTTCCAGGTTATAGGCACGAATTTCCCTGGGTGACTGTAAACTTTCCGTGAGCACCGCCGAGAGGTTGCCCGTCTGGCTGAGCATCTGGCTGGACCGCCGCAGCAGCTTTTTGCCAATAAGTCGGATTGGGACAATCACTGCGGGAATAACCAGGAGAGCCAGCAGGAAATCGCCCATCCCTTCATGTTGAAGGGATACATAGATGATATAGGATGCTGCGCCGATGAGGGTGAACGGCTGGATCATCAAATCGTTGGAGATATCGACGATCACTGCCTTGACATGGTTTGTATCCACCATGATGCGGCTCATTAAATCTCCTGCCGGATTTTTTCGGAAGAAAGCGAGATGCAATGCTTGAAGGCGGCTGAAGACGGCAACGCGAACTCCTTCCAGAACCCTGACCCCAACATAGTTCAAAAGGTAGGTGTTGCTGAACTGGGCGATGGCGCGAATAGCAAAGATGCAGGGAAGCAGGGCAACGGCAAAAAAGAGTGCCCGTTCCGGGGTGACCTCAATAAATTTCCAGTTGATCCATTCGCCCCAATGGATGCCCAGTTCAAGTGAGGAGGATTCTCCTTCCTTAGGGAAGATAACGGGAAGTATTTTTCCGGTGAGGAACGGTATCCCAAATCCACTCGTGATCCCATAGATAATTCCACAGAAAATAGCGCCGACGAAATGCCCCATTGCGGGTTTCAGGTATGCGTAGTATGGGAGAAAGCGCTTCACTCAGGTTGGCTGAATTTATGAAAAGACACCAAAAAGACACAGCTTGCGCGAGATGCAACCCTTGAAGTATGGGCCTGAAACAAGTCATCTGCTTTTTCAGGAATAAAAACGGAAAAGAGGCTGGAATAATGTTGGGCTTTGTCTCCTTTTAGTACTCCTCTTTGTGACTTTTACCCCAACTATCTTTCTATAAATCCCATCATTTCGTTTCTCTTATTCAGGAAACGCTGGCTTACTGCTTCTTGCGGCGCCGGATGGCCACCAGCGCAAAGGCCGCAACACCACCCAAAAGGGCATAAGTGCTTGGCTCAGGGATGGCGACGAGCGAAACCATGTTGCTCGCACCGTCGTAGGTCAGTCTGAAATCAGCGCCATTGATGGCGATTGTTTCGTCCCAGCCGACATTGTCGAACCCGGCAGTGGAGATCGCGCCGACCCCGGAAATCAGGTTAAACCGATCCAATCCCTGCGGGACGTAACTGTCAGCCACGTTGATCGTGAGGTGCGCATTGCCGGCGGTAAAGGTGCCGCCATTCATCGCGAGAGCGGCGGTGTTGCCGGGTGCAGCCAGATCGAACACGATGGAAGCCCCTACTTCGAGGGTAACATCACCCGAGACGGTGAAAACGGTGGTGGCCTTGGTCAGGTTCCGGGCATCCTTGCCGGGAGTAAAGGTAGCCCCGGCGCCAACGACGAGCTTGCCGCCAATGGTGCCGATGCCGTGCAGGCTGGTGTTGGTACCCCGGACAGTCGTGGTACTGGCGGAATCACCGTAATGGCCGATGATGTTGAGGCCGCCTTGGGTGGCCGTGAAATTTCCGGTATAGGTTCCGCTGCCCGTGAGCGTCAGGATGCCGGTGCCGCGCTTGGTGAGATTGCCGTCGCCGGAGATGGTTCCGGAGTGGGCGAGGTTACCTTGGGTTTCCAGGGTGGCGTTGATCGCTCCTGTGCCGGTCGTGATATTGTTGGCGAGCGTGGTCACAGTCGCGGCTGTGCGAAGCGTAGTGCCGTTGGTATAAGTGAGAGTCCCGCTGCCGAGTGCCGTGTTGCTGGTTATTGCCAACGTCCCGGAGCCGATGGTGGTGCCTCCTTGGTAGGTATTGTTACCGAGGGAGGATTGATTGAGAGTGATGGTATCGGTGGCGGAGACCCAGAGGCGGCCTTCACCGGTGAGGCGGGCGTGGAATTCGTCTCCGGCTCCGCCGCTGCCACTATCTCCGGAAAGGACGGTGGTTTTGCCGGATTGTAGTTCCAATTCGGAAAGTGCCCCGGTGTTGAGATAGAGTCCATCGTTGGCGTCGCCAGTGGTGAGGGTTGCGCCATAGTAGCCGATGGCGACTACGCCGGTGTCCTCGACGTTGCCGGTGATGAGGGAATTGTCCTGAACCACATTTTGTGTTTTCCCCTTAAAGGTTTCTCCGGCGAGGTTAATAACACCGATATTCGATACGCTGCCTACGACGCTGGGGGCAGAGACAAGGCGAACTAACGCCCCGCCGTCATCTTGTTGCAGGAGCGGGCGGGAGGTGGTGACTGCGGACACCTGGGCAGGATCGATCTGGACCTTGCCGGAGGTGAGGGTGAGGACTCCGGTATCAATCCAGCCAGCGGCATTGCCGGGATCGGTCGCATTGGCGCTCAGGTCAAAACGTGTAATTCCCCCGTTAAATGTATATGCAGTGACTGTGTTTTTGCCGGGGGCGACGGTGAGAGTATTTCCAACGGAACTGATAATGGAGGCGTTGGAAAAAACACCGTTGCCCAAGGTGAAGGTGGACTTGCGGAAGTTCACTGTGCCCGTGAAGGCGCTGTCACTGCCGCTCATGATGAAATTGTTTGTGGCGGCAGTGAAATTGACATCCAGGGTTCCACTGCCACTCAATGCATTCTTGAATTCGTATGCACCACTGTAGGTACTTGCTGTAACAGAAGCCGTGGCCCCCTGCTTGATATTCAGGGCTCCGGTACCAATGACGTTCTGGCTGTTGCCAGTAGCAGTGCCAAGGACAAGGGTTCCCTGGTCAACTTGAGTTCCGCCAAGATAGGAACCAGTGCTGCGAAGATCAAGGCTCCCATCTCCGATTTTGGTCAATGCTCCAGATCCAGTGAATTTGATGGTGGCTTGGCTGAGGGAGACATACCCATTACTATCGATAAAAATACCGCCATCTAGAATTTGGATTGCTTGACTGCCCACTGAAGCTTGGAACAGATTCGAGCCGCTATTGCTTCGGATTAACCCTCCGTCAAAGTAAATAGTTGAGTTTGCCGTAACACTTAAATTCCCAAGCTCCAAGGTGCCGCGCGCTTCACTGGTTCCTTTGACAGTCAAGGTGCCAGTTCCTACGCTACCTACATTCAAATACGAGGCGCTGACAATTCCTCCGGTATCTACTATCAGCTCGCCAGAGGCCTCAGCAAAAGGGCTCATCACAATGTGAGCCGTACTCTTGAGGACGGCGTTTTGGTCAACAGTCATGACCGCGTGACCGGTCCGCCCTAGGAACATGCCGTTCATCTCTATCCGGCTGCCTTCTCCCCTGAGCAGTATTTCGCCGGAGCCCCCGGCAATATGGGCAACGTTCAGTTCCTGCGCGACCGTGAGGGTGCTGCCACCCGAGACTTCCAGATAAGCGGCACCACTGCTGCCGACATACATGTTATTGGCAGAAAATGTCCCACCATTGAGAACTCTTAGTTCTCCGGCTGCGCCTGTGGCGCCAAGGGTGACTGCACCGGTAAAGGTTCCCCTGGCATTGTTGCCATTGATCTCAATCGCTCCCTTGTTGCCTGCTGCCGCTGTGCCGAGGTTCAAGACCGTTCCCGATACCGTGCTGCTGGCGCCGACTTTCAGGAATGCCGTGGCACCGGAAGAGCCGAGCGTCATTGCTCCGCCAGTCTGGATGGCGGAGTTGGCCTTGGTCAGATCGGTAAATCCGTTGAGCACCCAAGCCCCCGTTGCGGCAGTCGTAAGCTTGCCGCCGTTGAGAACCAGCGTGCTACCGACAGCGCTGGAAACCGTGCCGACCGACTGGTCGAATCCGTTGAAATCAAGAGTGCCCTCGGACAGGGTGGTGGTCCCTGTGTAGCTGCTGGATGCGAGCATAACCAGCGTGCCGGTGCCATTCTTGGCGAGCCTGGCGGCACCATCAAGAGTACTTGTCAATTCGGCGACGTCAGTGTCGTTGACAGTGAATGTTTCTATCCCAGTGAGAGAGCGTGGTGAACCCCATACCCCCCTCAATTCGTAATTGGTAATTCGTCATTCGTAATTAAGCCCCTGCCATCTGCCTACTGCCTTCTCCCTCTTCAGCCTCTTATACCTTTCCTACAAAAAAACTCATTGCCAGCTTGCGCCGGACGTATGAGCCGCCAGCCTTGGCAGGCAAATGGATATCCTCATCATTGTGCTGGCGGTGTGCATCAACGGTTTTTTTGCGATGTCCGAAATCGGGGTTGTTTCCGCCAACAAGAACCGGCTGCAAAAGCTGGTGGATAATGGGAGTCCCAATGCCCGCAAGGCGTTGGAGTTGATTAATGCTCCCAGCCGTTTCCTCTCCACCGTCCAGATTGGGATTACCTTTGCCGGGATACTGGGGGCGATCTATGGGGGTGCACCGCTGGCCAAACGCATCGAGCCATTCGTTGTGGCAGCCATGCCCGACTGGACTTGGTTTCAATCCCACGCGCTTACTCTCTGCGAAGGCTTTGTTTCTCTCCTTATCGGGGTGACTTCCATCATCTTTGGCGAACTGATTCCCAAGCGACTGGCCATGATTTTTCCGACCCAGGTTGCTACGGGGGTGGCCGGATTCATGCTGCGTTTATCGACGATAACGGCTCCGGTGATTTACGTCCTGAGCGGAACCGCTGACGGGATATTGCGTATTTTTGGAATAAGGAAAAATCCGACACCCGAGGTTTCCGAGGATGAAATCCGGATAATGGTAAACGAGGGCATGACGGTCGGCGTTTTCCACAAAGGCGAACGTGACATGGTGGAGGGGGTTTTTGAACTGGATAACCTCCGGGCTGGAAACCTGATGACACCGCGGAGCCGGATGGTCTGGATAAATCTGGCCGAGAACGAGGAAGTCAACCGGCGCAAGATCGCGGCGAGCGGGTACACGCATTTTCCCGTTTGCGACGGCAATCCGGAAAAAGTGATCGGCATGGTTTCCGTGAAATCACTTTGGGCCAATCTCTCGTTGGCGGGGGTGGCGGATATACGCAACCTGCTTACCGAGCCGCTTACGGTTCCCTTGAACATGACCGCGACGCGGTTGCTGGAGGTGTTCAAGCATGAGCGCCGCCATATCGCGCTTGTCATCGATGAGTATGGTTCGGTGCTGGGATTGGTTTCCTTATATGACGTGCTGGAGTCGGTCGTGGGTGATATTCCCGGCGAAATGCCCCAGCATGATAATTTAAAGGCGAAACGCGCCGATGACGGCACATGGGTATTGGATGGATTGATGGAGATTGGCGATGCGGGAGATGCTCTGGGGATAGAAGAATTTCCCAAAAGCGGCACTGCAGACTACCATACGCTGGCTGGATTCTTATTCTCTCAGTTGGGCCATATTCCCAAGCCGAAGGAAACCGTGCAATGGCTAGGCTTTACATTTGAGATTCTGAGCATGGACAAGAACCGGATCGACAAGGTGCATGTGATTCCTCCGCCCAGCGAGGAAGAGAAACCTGATGAGGCAGTAGTATCGTAGCAGATGCAGGGGCTGCCCATATCCTGTAGGTGATGGTGCCATCAGGACGGAGTTGAGTGAGACTTGTGACATTAATGACAAAGAGCGGATTGTTGGATAACTGTGGGTGAAGTCCAAGGTAATCCCCTCGTGAGAGGCACTGAAGAGGGCGAATATGCCTAAACGACTCCATTGACATGTCTGTTCCAATAATAAGTTTAGATGCTATTAAAGATCGGGGTATTGTAAGTGTCCTGCGGATTCCGGATGATTGGGTTGAGCAAATTGCTGATAAAGAGCGGTTGTATGCGGCTTTCCTGAAAGTCGCTCTTTATGATGGTGGATTGTAAAAGGCATTTTAAACTTCAAATTTTTCCGGACTCGCTTAACACGCCATCCCTTTACTTTACCAAGCAACCAACCAAATTAAAAAAACATAGAATCATGTCAGCCAACGACGCCGTAAAACCCGAAACCCACTCCTTCCAGGCCGAAGTGCGCCAGGTTCTCGATATCGTTGTCCATTCGCTTTACAAGGACCGCGACATTTTCATTCGCGAACTGGTTTCCAATGCCTCCGACGCGCTGGAAAAACTCCGTCATATCCAATTGACGGAAAAGAATGTGTTCGAGCCCGATGAAACGCTGGAAATCAAGGTTTCCACCGACGATACCGCAGGCACCATTACCATCGCCGACTCTGGCCTCGGCATGACGCGCGAGGAGCTGGTGCAGAATCTCGGCACCATTGCCCACTCCGGCACCAAGGCATTCCTGCAGGCGATCAAGGAGCAGGGCGGGGCCAACGAGAACCTGATCGGCCAGTTTGGCGTGGGCTTTTTCAGCGTATTCATGGTGGCCGAGAGCGTGAGTTTCTACACTCACTCGTGGCGTCCCGAGGCCGAGAGCCTGTGCTGGACGAGCGACGGCAGCGGCACCTATACTATCGAACCCGCCGAGAACGAACATCGCGGGGCGCGCATCGTCATCAAGCTGAAGGAAGAGCACAAGGAGTTCGCTACGGCTGACCGGGTGAAGGCCATTTTGGAGCGTTATTCAAAGTATGTGCCGGTGCCGCTGATGTTCAATGGCGAGAAACTCAACACGGTGCAGGCTCTCTGGCTGAAGAGCAAAAACGATATCAAGCCCGAGGAATACAAGGAGTTTTACAAATTTCAATGCCATGCCTGGGACGAGCCGTTGGATTGGATGCATTTCAGCGCCGACGCCCCGCTCTTGATCAATGCGCTGCTCTATTTCCCGTCGGACAATATGGAGCGTTCCGGCTTCGGGCGCATGGAAGCCCAGGTGTCGTTGCATTGCCGCAAGGTGCTGATCGACGATTCACCCAAGGGACTGCTGCCCGATTGGCTGCGCTTCCTGAAAGGGGTGGTCGATAGCGCCGATCTTCCGCTCAACATCTCGCGCGAAACGATGCAGGACAGCGCGCTGGTGCAGAAGCTGAACAAGGTGCTGACCAAGCGGGTCATCAAGCATCTGGAAGACCTGGCGAAGCGGGATGCGGAAGTTTATGAGAAATTCTGGAAGAATTTCAGCCTGTTCATCAAGGAGGGGGTTGTTACCGATGCCACCCACAAGGACGCGCTTGCGCCCTTGCTCCGCTATGAGTCCAGTACAACGGAGCCGGGGAAATTGACCACGCTGACCGAATATATGGACCGGATGAAACCGGAGCAAAAGGAGATTTATTATCTCACCGCCCCGAACCGGGAAACCTTGGAAAGCGGCCCATACCTGGAAGCGTTCAAGGCACGTGGATTGGAAGTGTTGTTCCTGCTCGAACCTGCCGACGATTTTGTGATGAACCATCTCGGTGAGTTCAAGGAGAAGAAGTTGGTTGCTGCCGACCAGGCCGACCTTGATTTGGGTGAGGCCCCTGACAGTGCCGGTGAAGCGCTGCCTGAGAAGCGGGTAAAGTCGCTGTGCGAGTGGCTGAAGGAAACCCTCAGCGGACGGAAGATCGAGTCGGTCGAGGCTGGAAAACGGTTGGTGGACAGTCCCGTGGTGGCCCTGAATGCCGACAAGTTCATGACGGCTTCCATGCGCCGGATGATGCAGGCGATGGGGCGTGATGGTGCGGATCCTATGACTCCGAGCGTGAAGCTGGAGATCAACCCGCGCCACGCGCTGATCCATAAGCTGGATTCGTTGCGAGACGGCGATCCCGATCTGGCAAAACTCATCGCCGAGCAGATTTATGACAATGCGCTGTTGGCCGCCGGATTGCTTGACAACCCGCGCAGCATGACCCAGCGGATTTACAAGATCCTGGAGAATGCCGCGGGAGGGAAGCGGTAGCTTCTAAAAGGGGTAAAGGGACAAAGCGTCAGAGCGTCAAAGGGGACGGTTCAATTACAAATGACGAATTACAAATTACGAGCGAGGGGGCAGATGTCCTGTTGCTCCTTTGTGCGTTGGGTCTCCTGTATCTTCCCTTCTGCCTCTGTATCGCTTTCTTTGACGCTCTGACGCTTTGTCCCTCTACGCTTATCCCTCTTCATGACCTCTCTTCACGTCATCACCGGTCCGACCGCCGTTGGGAAAACGGCGTTCGCGTTGGACTGGGCGATGCGCAATAACGCCGAGATTGTCTCGTGCGATTCGTTGCTGGTGTACCGAGGCATGGATATCGGCACGGCCAAGCCAACCCGTGAGGAACTAGCTGCCGTTCCGCATCACTGCATAGACTTGGTTTCACCGGAGCAGGCCTATTCGGTGTCCGATTATATCCAGGCTGCAAGTGAGGCTGTCGCGGATATTTGCTCACGCGGCAAGCGGGTGCTCATTGCCGGGGGGAGTGGATTTTATCTCAAGGCATTTTACCGGGCGATGACAGATACCATTCCGATGTCGCCGGAGGTGACCGACCGGGTCCGCTGCCTGACAGAACAAGGCTTGGAAGCCTTGCAGGCGGAATTGGAGCATTATGCGCCGGGTCGGCCTCCGTTGCTGGATTGGAATAATCCCCGACGGGTGGCCAAGGCGTTGGAGCGTTGCCTGGCGAGCGGGCGGTTGTTGGCGGAGATCCATGCTGAATTTCAAAATGCCAAGGGGCCATTCGACGGCTTTTCCAAACATACGGTGTTGCTTTCCCGCCCGGCAGACATGCTGAACCTTCGCATCGGGAAACGGGTGCAGGCAATGATCGATGCCGGGTTGGTTGAGGAGGTAAAGCGACTGCGTGATGCGGGACATCTGGTTCCGGGAACCCCTGCCGCATCCGCAGTGGGATATCGAGAAACGCTGCAATGGCTGGAAGAGGGGGCTGATGATATTGCCCGCCTGGTGGAATCCATCACGATTTCCACCCGCCAGCTTGCTGCCAAGCAGCGCAAGTGGTTTCGCACCCAAATCCCCGTGGATGAAGTGGTGGAGTTGGGGTAAACGGGCTGGCATGTGCCTGGGTGGTTTTGGGAAAAAGATTCTCGTTGCCATCTCCCCTGTGGAGCGAAAATCTGTTTTCAGTTCTTTGCATAATTCCGGGCAACGGGAAAAGCCGTGAAAATCGGCTGCAGTTGCGCTGCGGTAACGCATCAGTCCAAACTTCCAACAAGCCAGTCGGAAAACACCGGCGAAGGCGGAGGGGAGGCGACGGCATCGAAAGATGACCGTGACAAATGCGAAGCCCGAATATCCGTTCCGGGATGCTCACGTGTCCGGCATGAAACTTTTGCGCATGCCGTTCGTCGAAAACTTCATCGCAAAAATGAAGCGTGAGGGCAGCACCGGTGACGTCGAAGTGACTTTCTGTCTGCTCTTGCCTGAAACAAGACAGACAAATTCATGAATCCTCCTTGGTTGCTTCGCGTCGGTTTCCGGTATTTGTGCCGGACTCTGGCTTCGGCAATGAATTCTTTCCGGTCCGGATCACTGGTCGGGTGGATATTGTGTTTGTGCTTTGCGACGGGGAGCGGCAACGCTTGGGCGGAAGAAACCGGGAGTCTCATCCGGATTGTTTCCCAGACAGTTGGCACCGACGAGTTGTTACTGGCGGTGGCGGCTCCCGAACAGATTGTTGCCTTGAGTCATCTTTCCCGGACGAAGGAGTTTTCCGCCATCACCAAGGAGGCCGAGGACTTCCCCCAGCTTGTGTTTGGCGGGGATGCGGAAAGCATTTTGAAGCATAAGCCGACATTGGTTTTATTCACTGACTTCAGCCGTTCCGAGTTGGTTGCCCAAGTCAAAAGGGCGGGGGTCCAGGTTTTGATTTTCAATAAATACATGAAGCTGGAAGATGCCTACGATAACCTGCGGATGTTGGGCAAGGCCATCGACAAGGAAGCGGAGGCGCGAGCGGAAAAAGTCATTGCCGAAACCCAGGTGCGGGTTGCCAGCCTACAGGCAAAGCTAAAAGGTAAAAAAACTGTGCGGGTGCTGTCTCCCTCGACCTATGGCGTGATACCGGGAGACGATACTACTTTCCAGGATTTGTGCAATCATGCCGGTGGTGAAAATTTGGCCTTCACGCTGGGGAAACTGCGTGGGCATGCGACGGCTCCTTCCGAGAAGATCCTGACTTGGCCTGTCGAGAAGCTTGTCCTGGCCGGAAACGACCAGACTGGAGACGCGGCTATTTCCCAGACAGAAATCGATACGGCGATTGCGCCATTTGCATCGCTTACTCCCTATAAATACATGCGATCAGTGAAGGAAAAACAAGTGGTGCTGCTTAAGCCCTGGCAAATGGGTTGTTTCTCGCACTATCGGGTCGAGGCCTATGAGCAACTGGCTCGCCAATTACATCCGGACAGATTCTAGGGCGTGAAAAATTCCACTCGCAGCACCGTTCTTATTTCGACAGCCATCGTTGTCCTGCTTGGGGCATTGTCGGTGGCGTCGCTGGTGACCGGGGATGCGGATTTATCCCTCAAGGAAATCTGGCAGGGATTATTGGGCAACGACGAAACGGCGGAAGTGATCTTCTGGAATATGCGAGTGCCGCGCCTGCTGGTGGCCATGCTGGCCGGGGCTGCGCTTGCGTCGAGCGGGTTGGTGATGCAGGCCTATTTTCGGAACAGCCTGGCCAGCCCAGGGCTGTTGGGCGTGAGCAGCGGCGCGACGGCGGGAGCTGTCGGAGCCATCGGGTTGCTCCGCTATTTGACCGAATTAGTGAATGACGGCACGATATCCGGTGTGGGCGTGGAGTTCGGCCTGAAAATTGCCGGACAGTCCTTGCTGACGATGCCGTTGCTGGCAATTGCCGGTGCGTTTATCGCCACCTTTATGGTCATGACGCTGGCCCGGAGCGGGGCGAGTACCGAGCGTCTCCTGCTGGCGGGTATTGCGCTCAATGCGATGTTGGGCGCGGTGTCGAGCTATGTGCTTTCCATCATGACGCTGACCTATGAACGCAGCGCGCAGATTTTATTCTGGCTCATGGGTGGAATGGAAGACCGGACGTGGGAGCATGTGTGGATGACTGCCCCGATCGTGCTCTGCCTGTGCTTGCTCTGGCCGTTGGGGCGTCCCATGGACTTGTTGAGCCTCGGCGCATCGGAAGCGCAAAGCCTCGGGGTCGATGTGAAAAAACTGCAATTGAAACTGCTGGTGCTTTCCACGGTGTTGACTGCGCTGGCGACTGCGGCAGTGGGCACGGTTGGTTTCGTTGGCCTGGTGGTGCCTCATATCCTCCGCCTTCTGGTGGGCGCCGAACACCGGCGGCTGGTTCCTTTGTCCATCGTGGGCGGGGCAGCCTTCATGCTGGCATGTGACATTCTCGGGCGTTATGCGGGCGGACTGCGCATTGGCATTGTCACCGCCGCGGTGGGCGGACCGTTTTTCCTTTGGCTCCTGAGGAGAAAATAATGATGAATTACGAATTACTAATGACTAATGACGAATTCAAGACT
>JAITVQ010000162.1 GCA_031285745.1 Puniceicoccales bacterium
TTCAGGTCACAGTAGCGGTCACAATTTCCCTACCGCCCCAAGTTACCCCGTATAAATGAAGGGCTGGCCGGATAGAGCTGCAAATTCGAGTACTGCGACCTACTCTATCCCGGACCAGATCTCTTGAAGGCCACCAAACTGCCCTCCCCCTCTGTTTAAGAGGGAGGACTATTCAGGGCTTGAAGCAGTTTTCCCGGCAGTCTCCTCGCCGGAGACTATTTACTGGGAAAGCTTATAGACTTCTGCGGCTGTCATCAAGAACGCGCCTGTTCCATAGACCTCCGTACTCTTTTTTTGCACCTTCCGGGGATCGGCGCCCACGGGCTGCACCCAGCATAGCTTGCCCTCCGTATTCACGGAGGAGACCAATGCCTGCCAGCCTTTCTCCACGGCTGGGAGATATTTCTCCTTGGGCAGAAGGCCTGCATTCACGCCGTAGGCCAGCCCGTAGGTGATGAAGCCCGTCCCGCTCGTTTCTGGCGCCGGATAGCTGGCCGGATCCAGCAGACTGGCCCGCCAGAATCCATCTGCCTGTTGCAGTCCGAGTAACCGCTCGCTCATTTCTTTCAACAAGCTTTCGTAGTAAGGACGGTACACCTTGTCATCCTGCGGCAGAGACTTGAGCATCTCAGCCAGTCCTCCCATCACCCATCCGTTGCCGCGTCCCCAGAATACCTTTTCCCCATTCGCCTCCCGTTTGTTGATGTAAGAGGCATCCCGGTAAAACAGGTGCTCCTCCTTGTCGAAAAGCTTGGCATAGGTCGCCTTGAATTCGCTGTCGGCAAAATCCATGTACTTCTTGTCTCCCGTCAGGGTATAGAGTCGGGCATATACGGGAGGAGCCATGAAAAGGGCGTCGCACCAAGACCAGCGTTCATACTGTCGGGAGGTTCCATGGACCATCTTTGCGGGGTCCAGGTCGCGGTTCTGGATCACCCAATCGGCCCGGGCTTGGGTCGGCATTTTCATCGCATCTTTCCGGTGCTTGGCATACATGTCCAAATAGGTCTGCCCCACGCAAATATCATCCGCGTGATACATATAAGGCCCGACTTGCCAGATCATCCGATTGAAGGTCCGCTGGAGCCATTGGTCATACTTCGCATCACCGCTCAACTCCGCCCAGTCAAACATCCCGACATACAAGGCGCCGTTCAGCCAGCTATAGGGAGCCTTGGAGGAAGGTTGGGTTGGGAAATAACCGATCTGCCAATCCGCCACCTTTCGCGCAATGCCGAGGACGTCTTCCTTTTTAAATTGGGCCGAAAAAGGCTCGGCTTTTTTATTCAATCGGATCGCCGTGTCATAGGCGCGAAACCCGGGATATTTGTAATTGTACATCCAGAGGACATTGGATTGCCCCTTGTTATCACCCCAGGCAACGAAAGGCCGGACATTATCCTTTTCCGAGGCCCCTGTCACGGCAGATGACTGCCAGGTTTTCCCTTGGTCCGCCGTGACCCATTTTTCGATCTCGAACACATCCTTGATCGGACGGGAGGTATAAACGACGTCGGGATCGTTATGATCCAGGTACACTCCGCCGGAATAGTTGCATTCATATTCCGACGTCTCCTTGGGATAGTCATTACGCTGGAACCAGCGGCCCGCCTTGGTAATCCGGTGATTATTCCACTTTTTGCCATCCCAACGCGCATACCAATAAGAATGCTCGGTCATGACATGGCTGAACCGGGCATACACCAACACGGGATACTCGTTTTCATCATAGGCCACATCCCATATCCAGGACTTGTCATAGGTCTTGGTGGCATCGTAAACCTTGTCACATGCCGAGGGAGCAACCGGCCCGTCTTTCAGGTTTCCCACCTCGCTTCCATCCGCCTTCCAGAACTTCCCACCCTTATACATGACAAAATAAATGGAGTTGGTGGGCTCATTGCGGGGATGCCCGTCGGTGAACGCCATGAATATCTTATTCTTCCCATTATTGGCCGCCTTCAAATACGGTCGCCCCGACTTGTTTCCTTCCTGGATGATGGTCTGCGCATCACTCCAAGTCTGCAAATCATCCGTGTAAACCAGATTGGGTTTAAAATTGGCCCCCCGGAAGAGCAGATAGATCCGGTTGTTTTCGTCGGACAGTTGGGCCGGATTGGTATAACAATTTCCCATGGCCCCCTTGATCTGGGGAGTTATCTTCCCCGCCTCGCCCCATTCCGAGATGTCGCCCGGTTGCTTGGTTATCCGATAATATATCGGTGAATTTCGCGTCCCGCCATGGGCGGAATAGAAGGAAACAATCCGCTTATCCGGCAACGCCAGAAAGGAGGGGTTCGCGTGGTCGTCATAATCCAGTTTTTCGTGCAGCTTGTATGAATTGGTTTTTTCATCCTGCGAATTATACGAAAAAGCCCAAATGCTGCCTTCCTTGTCAACGGAGCCCCCAATCAGAGTCCCGTCGAGATAGATGGCCCGGGGATCCGAAAACCAGCACCAGGCGCCGTCAGTGGTCAACAGGGTTTGATCTTCCGCATAAGGCGGCATCGCCGGAACATCCATGGCACCCTGTGCCAAGGTCGAACCTGAAAACAGGGCAGTGATGGTTAAACATCTGAAAAGTGTCTTTCTCATAAAGGCAGGAGGTTGTGGTGTCATAAGGGTAACGGTTCTCTCACGGGACAGCACATCCCAGCCTGGGTTCAAAAAAACCAAATTAACTGTTAATAGCGCAATTACCTCGAAAGCAGGTTCACATCTCCGGCAGGAATACGAACCACACGAGCACCAAACCGAATCTCACTTCACACACCGCATAACACGGGTGTTGGAATATTATTTTAAATTTTAAACTTTTGATTTTAAATTTCACATTCCCCTCCAGGCCGTTGCCCCTTCTGGCCTCTTTCGTGGAGCGTTAAAATATCCGTCTATCTGCGATTACCGCTCTCATCCTTGTTTTTGTCCATCATCTCCCACACACATCCGCGATTCTGTGGATCCTGTCATTCTCCTGCCCGACTCCACGATTTGCTGCCATACCTTTTATGTCCGAAAAGCCTCTTTCAAACATTTCGGATGATATGAAATCAATCGGCGCCGTACTCTAAACATTTTCGGAGACCACTGAATCGTTCTGCGCAGCTCCTCCGGCAATTTTCGGAGTTGGTGTGTCTGTCCGATTTTTGCTCAATTTTAGACAAGAAACACGAACTTATTCCGGTTTCGGTAAGATCTCTCGCCGAGGTGACGGCGCGAAATGAAGTGAAACGCAGAATACAGCTGTTCACGTGTTCCTCACAATATCGTAACCAAGCATCATGACTGCTCTGGTTGGATCGTGAGTTCATTTTCATTATTCCTCAACAATACGATAAACATGAATTCCTGACCCCATTGCCTTAAATTGTATTATTTCGCCCTTCATTGATGCTAAATCCATAAATTCCAGTTGAAGTGCATCAAAATAGCCTTGCTGATTTTCCATCTCCCACGACCACGCAAGATGCATTCCATAGCAATTTTTCACACTCGGAATAAAGCAGTCTAGTTCCTTAAATATGGATTTTTTTTCGTCATCGTCATTACTCCAAAAAAGCTCGTCAGTATCACCATCAACACCGAGGCATAAATGAGGAGTATCTTTAAATTGGAACGCAACTGAAGCAAACACGTTGCCAATGATATCGGTATAAGGAATACACAATATCTTTTCTAAAGAAGATCCTTTTTGGTATATCTCTTTTAACGTCATTAGTATTACCGCTGTCCTTTCTTATTTCCTTGTTTTTGTCATTTTTACAACTGCGTAAGCATCAGCATCGCTTTTTTACTGCGGCTTGCTCCGACTAAATGCGAAGGAATGTAGCTGAGAAGCTGTTCAGGTGTTTCTCTCTATAGCATAGCCAACTATTTGGCATCACAACTGCTATCGTTGGTTCGTAGGTTCATTCCTCTTCGGCGCGAAACCAAAGAGAAAATCATCTTCAAACGTATAGCTTAAGCACCAGTCCGCTCGCTCCGGGATCACGTAAACGTGCTGCGGATATGAAAACAACTTTGGGCTATACTCCGTCAAAACAGCGAGCGTCATCCGGAGCACAAAACTCACGCTATCCCCCATGAACAACACCGGCGTTTGCATCGCAATACCGTGCTTATTGGTGATATCCTCAATGAACGCACGGAACTCTGGTGCTCGTCGGGTAAAGTAGCGATCAGGGTCGTGAGCTTCGTCGCTTGTCTTAGGCACAGCGGGGAGAAGCAAATGTTCCGGCATTTTTTCCCAATCGATTCGATTGAGGACAAACGGGAATCGTTGATTCACCAACGCTACACCTTCGTCGAGGTCATCAGTCTTGCGAATGAGGCCACTTCTTAAGGGTTGCTCAAGTTCTCCAAGCAGGCCTTCATCGTGGAGGTTGGTTACTTTGCGGATTTTCATCGGCATCCGAAGAGTTAATGGACGACAGCCTTCATGACTACTATCGTTGGCCCGTAGGGTCATTCAAGTTCATTTTTTAATACGCGTTACTCGAGAAATAACCCATCCTGAAAGCATTCCAGCAATCACCAAATGAACATATGAAATAACAATTACTACTATTCCCCATATAGCGATGTTTTGGGGTCTATTTAGCCATGTCGTACCATCAGAGAATGCAGAAAGTAAAAGAGCTATCCCCCAAAGAAATATCTCCACAAATGGCGCAAGCGAAATCCCTCTGGATTGAACCCCAATCATCCTTAAACTACGATAAGCCAATATATATGGTGTCCCAAAATTCCAAAAAATTTTGAGCATAAATAACAATGTAATTATAAGTATCAAGATGTTCATGACATTTAATTTATTGTGGTTTGATTTGTCGTTGGCCTGATGTTCGCACCCTATGGGATTAGTCAATCATCACGTTGGGATCAGGGTATTATGGTTGGCCTGTAAGTTCATTTTCATTCAGATTTTCCATCGATCACGAAGTTGCTTTTCAGCAACCGAATTTAGCCCTTTATTCTTTGCTTCCTTAATTAGCCCTATTTGAGCATCTGAAAATTTAATGGAAAAACCTTTCGCTTCTTTTTTAAACCAAACAAACCCTGTCATAAGAGAAATTGCAATTGAGCGAACTCCTTTGCCTGGATGCTTAGTTGTCTTAAGCATAGCATCAATGATTTCTTGATCACTCCCCACTTCCCAGAAATTTAAATGTATCAATATACGAAGAGCATTTTTCAACTGCCTTTTATTCAATTTCTCTTCATTTATTTCCTTAATTAGAAAATCATAGCATGCGTGATATTCTCTCTTCATTTCAGGGAGCCAATCTCTGGATTCCTTGGTATCCAGCCCATGTAGAAAAGATTCCGCGTCAAATGCCATATTAATGGAGGAACTATACCTTTGCTACAAATAGCAATGAAGTTTTTCCTTCGACCAAGTCTGATTTCAGTACGATATTTTGATTGTTAGAACGAGTCCGTTAGAGAATCTCAAAGATGACTTGTCCCAAACTAAGACACGTCATCAGATTTGAGCAATCCTCGGGGCGTAGGTTCTTTCTTCATTGCGGTTGATGGATATAGGACTCAATCATCTAGTATTTTATATACTCCATCATTAAACATGACTTTACTCTCGCTAACCAGTGTATCCAATTTGCAGAATTCAGAAATATATCGGGCAAGCCAAAGAGAAATGTCATGCATTCGATCATAAAAAATTTCTTGAACAGAATGAGATGTCTCTATGTGTAATAAATATTGAAATGATTTTATTGTTTCTTGTTTTTCAAGCCACAACTCCCAACCAAAAACTTCTGCATAACCAACATCATCGTAAGGAGGCTCCTCCCGCGGTTGAATCCAGATTTCAGGTACCTCTAATTCTGACTCTAACATAGATGCCAATGAATTAATATTACCTGAATATCTAATGTGGATAGAAGCCTTAGCCCCAAAAACATTAACAGATTTTTTCATAGTTGTTCAAAGCAACGGTTTGAATTTAATAGTAAATCCTTTTCTGCCTGGCTTCAGGCTGGTCGAGTTATCCAATATGGTCCAGATTGAGAGTTAGTGTGGAGGGTTGATTGATGTATTGGTAGAGGTGTTTGAGGAAGTCAATGTTCAGACGCAAGGAAGGCGTAGCCTGACTGGAGTCTGAACATTGAGTTAAGGGTGGTTGGCTGTAAGCGTCACGGGGAGCACCGCCAGAAAGAGCTTGAGCCGAGCGTGGGAT
>JAITVQ010000274.1 GCA_031285745.1 Puniceicoccales bacterium
GGTGCAGGGGAAGAGTTTCCTGATTATCTCGCTTCCGGGCAGGGCATCGGGAGCGATTTGCCTTTCTTTGTCAGCGAATACGGCGGCATCGGATGGGACACCTCGGGAGGGTGGGGATATGGCAGTGCGCCCAAGACCTTGGAGGAGTTTTACGAACGGTTTGACGGACTGGCCCGTGCCCAGTTGGAGAATCCCGGCCTGTTTGGATTCTGCTATACCCAGTTGACCGATGTGGAGCAGGAGAAAAACGGATTGTACTATTATGATGTGAAACGGACGTCGAAGTTTGATAACGCCCGGATTAAGGCCATGCTGGATGTCCCGGCAGCTTATGAGAAAACTCCCCCGGTAAATCTTCCGGTGCGCAATCCCGCTTCATGGGTGAGCATGGTCGGCAGTGGCAAGGCTCCGGAACAATTGCAGACCATCTGGCGGTATACGATGGAGCCGGTGACTGCGGAGAACTGGATGATGCCGGAATTCGATGACAAGGCATGGAAGCAATCGGTCGGTGAATTCAGCAATGTCGCGAAAGGGGCGAAACAATGGAAGACCGCGCAAATATACCTGCGCCAGGCATTCCAGTATGATGGAGTTTCTTTCGACAGGGCAGTGCTTGCCATTAACTGGGACGAGGACGCGGTTGTGTATATCAACGGGGAGATGTTGAAGGAACTGCCGCGCTGGTCCAATGAGATGCATGCATTCGATGTTACCGCAGACCTGCGGCGGTTGATGCACAAGGGGCGGAATACCATCGCGGTTGTCTGCCGTCAGAAAACCGGTGGCCAGGCGATAGACATGTCCTTGCTGCTAAAGAAAAATAAGTAACAAATCGCGTGAGGATGCGGCGAACGGAGGATTCGTCGCCTTATCGATTACGGCGGCGCAGTCCACCGGCTGGTCTGGCTGATGCGGACGGGGAGTCTGTCATCAACGGTTCAAAACGGTATTTGAAACCTTCCAGTTTACGGCGTTCAATCTGCCGTCCCAACAGGTGCTCGATGGCGTGCAGGTGGGGAATCTCATCCGGGGAAAAGAGAGTGAAGGCTTCGCCTTCCTCCGAGGCACGTCCTGTCCGGCCAATCCGGTGGACATAGTCTTCGGGGTGATCGGGGACGTTGTAATTGATCACATGGGAAATCCCGCGCACATCCAGTCCGCGGGCGGCAATGTCGGTAGCGACGAGGACCTGGTATTTTCCCGACTTGAATCCGGCCAGGGCTTCCTGGCGTTCGCGTTGGGAACGGTCGGCATGCATGGTGGTCACCGGGTGTTGGGTGGATTCGACCCATTCCGTGATGCGATCCGCATCGCGTTTGGTACGAGTGAAGACGATGACACTCTTAAAGGCAGTTTTTTCCAACAGTGCGAGAAGCAGCTCGTATTTCTGGTAGCTCTCGACGGGATAAATATAATGCGCGACTGTTTCCGCAGAGGTTGCTCCCGAGCGAACGTCGACAATCTCGGGCTCGCGCAATGCCCACTTGGCAATGTTCAGAATGGATTTTTCCACCGTGGCCGAGAAGAGCAGGGTCTGCCGTTCCTTGGGGCAGAGGTTGATGATTTTGGAAACATCATCAATGAAGCCCATGTCCAGCATGCGATCCACCTCGTCGAGAATCAATACCTCGATCTTATCCAGACGGAGCTTGTGTTGTCCCCACAGGTCGAGAAGCCGCCCTGGTGTGGCGACGACGACATCGGTGCCGTTGGCGAGCGAGCGAACCTGTGGGCCATAGCTTACGCCGCCATAGAGGAGGGTAATGCTGAGGCCGGCATGCTCACCGTAACGCTTGAAGTTTTCCTCAACCTGGACAGCCAGTTCCCGGGTTGGCACAAGGACAAGGCAGCGTGGTGTTCCCGTGTGTGTTTCCAACCGCTGGAGAGTCGGGAGCGCGAAGGCGGCAGTTTTTCCAGTGCCGGTTTGGGCTGCTCCAATGATGTCCTTCCCCTGAAGGATGAGCGGAATCGCCTTGGCCTGAATCGGGGTTGGTTCGTGATAACCGCAAGAGGCGAGGGCGCGCAAAATGGGTTCTGAAAGTCCTAGTTCGGAAAAAGTATTACTCATGCACTAATGTCTTATCCAGATGCTTAAATGTGCGCGGGATTTGCGGTTTGCAACGCAAAAGCCGAATTAAACGGCCTCCCCTGTGCAGAGGAGGCCGTTTTGCTTAGGCAAAATAGGCGACGCCGCCGTCGAAGAGAGGTTGGTATTTATTGCCGGGAATATTCTTGGCGACGTTTTCTCCGCGACGTTCGCTATGCCCCATCTTGCCGAGGATACGTCCGCATGGGCTGATGATGCTTTCCACTGCTCCGAGGGAGCCATTGGGGTTGTATTCAATGGCGTTGCTGGGAACTCCGTTGGCATCGCAGTAGCGAAAGGCGATTTGACCGTTTTTCTCGAGTTCGGCCAAGACTTCCGGACTGGCTGTGAAGCGACCCTCTCCATGGGAGACCGGAATGGTGTGAATGTCTCCCAGGTTCATCTTGGCCAACCAGGGCGAGCGACTGGGGCTGGCTTCCACACGGGTATGGACATAGCGCGAGATGTGACGCCCGATGGCATTGTGGAAAAGGGTCGGACAACCGGGCGTGATGTCGCGTATTTCCCCATAGGGGACCAGCCCGAGTTTGATAAGCGCCTGGAAGCCGTTGCAGATGCCAAGGGCAAGTCCATCGCGGTTTTTCAGGAGATCCATGGTGGCGTCACGGACAGATGGATTGCGGAAAGCGGCAGCAATGAATTTTCCGGAACCATCGGGTTCGTCGCCCGCGCTGAATCCCCCGGGAATCATGAGAATCTGGGAGTTGCGGATGGCGGCGGCCAGTTCACGGAGTGACTCATCGACATCCCGAGAGGTTTGGTTGCGGATGACGAAAATCTGAGGTTCAGCACCAGCTTCGCGGAAGGCACGGGCTGAGTCGTATTCGCAATTATTACCGGGAAAAACAGGGATGATTACGCGAGGGCGGGCAATGCGCGGAGAATTTTTTGAACCGTGAATGGATGTGAACGAACACGAATCATTTTGCCCGGGTGTCGAAATCGAGGCCGTGGGTTCGACAGCTTGGGTCGGAAAGGTGCTTTCGAGCGGAGTTTCCCAGGCGGATTGGATATCTGCGAGTGGAATGTCGCTGCCGCTCCATGAGATAGAAGAGGTTTCAGTTATTTTTCCAAACGGCACGACATTGATTCCAGATTCTCCCAAGAGTATTGCACTTTCCTGCGTTGCCGAGATTTCGATAATCAAACTTCCATATTGAGGTTTGAAAAACTCACAGGTGGGCTCTTGAAATAATCTGATTCCCAGCCTGTTTCCGAAACACATCTCCGATACTGCCGCACAAATACCGCCTTGGCGAACACTGCGGGCAGAGAGAATAACTCCGTCCTGAATTAATTTGTGAACGATCTCGTGCTGCTTTTTAAGCGTAGCTAGATCAGGTAAGCCAGTGTTATCGACGGGAATTTCTACCAGACCGACCTGGGAGCCAACTTTCTTAAATTCGGGCGAAATCACCTGGCTTGCCTTGGCAGGAACAATGGCGAAGGAAACAAGGGTGGGTGGGACATCGAGGTTCTTGAAGGAACCCGACATGCTGTCCTTGCCCCCGATGGCCGGTAAGCCGAGTTCCATTTGCGCCTTGAATGCTCCGAGGAGGGCGGCGAGCGGCTTTCCCCAACGGGAGGGATCGTTGCCGAGTTTCTCAAAGTATTCTTGAAATGTGAGGCGGATACGGGCCGGGTCACCACCGGATGCAACAATGCGGGTTACTGATTCGACAACGGCGATAACAGCCCCATGACCGGGTGACCATTTGGCAACATCGGGATTATAGCCGTGTGCCATGATGGTGCAGGTATCGGTATTGCCGTTGAGTACGGGCAACTTGGCGGCCATTGCCTCTATGGGAGTCGCCTGGTATTTGCCACCGAAAGGATGCAACACCGTAGCGGCCCCGATACTGGCATCAAAACGCTCGACGAGCCCGCGTTGGGTACAGGTGTTTAGCGTGGAGATTGTGTCGATGAATCGCTTTTTAAGACCAGAAGGTTCGGCGCAATTCTCTGCCTTGGTGGCGGGGATTTCTACAGAAGGGGATTTTACCGTGGCACGGGCTGTTTGCTTGACACCATTGGTATCCAGAAAGTCGCGGCGAAGATTAACAATGGTTTGCCCTCTCCAGTTCATGCGAAGGTAGCCAGTGTCGGTAACTTCGGCGACAACGGCGGTCTCGGCATTTTCACGGGCGGCGGCAGCGCAAAATTTCTCGACATCCCTTTTATCGAGAACCACGGCCATGCGTTCCTGTGATTCGGAAATGGCGAGTTCGGTGCCGTTCAAACCGTCGTATTTGAGCGGTACTGCATCTAAGTTAATCTGGAGGCTGGGAGCGAGTTCACCAATGGCCACGGAGACCCCGCCTGCGCCGAAGTCGTTACAGCGTTTGATAAGGCGGGATACTTCAGGATTACGGAAGAGGCGTTGCAACTTTCGCTCGGTAGGCGCATCCCCTTTTTGGACCTCGGCGCTATTTTTCAGGGCAGTCTCGGTATGCTCCTTGGACGAACCAGTGGCACCGCCGACGCCGTCGCGTCCCGTTCGGCCTCCGACAAGGACAATGATATCGCCGGGAGCAGGAACTTCACGGACAACATTTTTGCGCGGGCCTGCGGCAACAACTGCGCCGACTTCCATGCGTTTGGCGACAAAGTCAGGGTGATAAACCTCGGCGACCATGCCGGTCGCGAGCCCGATTTGATTTCCGTACGAGGAATAACCATGGGCGGCGCCCCGGGTGATTTTTCGCTGGGGAAGTTTGCCGGGGAGTGTTTGTTCAAAAGGCGTTCTCGGGTCGGCAGCGCCGGTCACACGCATGGCTTGATAGACATAGCTGCGACCGGAAAGTGGGTCACGAATCGCTCCGCCAAGACAGGTGGCTGCCCCGCCAAAGGGCTCGATCTCGGTGGGATGGTTGTGCGTTTCGTTTTTGAACATTACCAACCACTCTTCGGTACTGGAAGAGCCATTGGTTGCGCCCTTGATTTCCACAGGTACCACGATGCTGGCGGCGTTGATTTCCTCGGACTCTTCGAGGTCGTCGAGTTGGCCGCTTTTTTTCAGGGCACGCGCAGCCAATGTCGCGATATCCATGAGGCAAATATCCTTTGCCTCACGTCCAAGATCTTTGCGGGTTTTGAGATAGAGACCCCATGCCTCGCGAAATGGTGTTATCGCTGAGGAGTCGTCGAAATCGACGTTTTCGAGTTTGGTTAAAAATGTCGCATGTCGGCAATGGTCGGACCAATAGGTGTCCAGAACGCGGATTTCGGTGAAGGTCGGGACTCGTCTTTCAACCTCGGAAAAGTATTTCTGGCAGTGGACAATGTCGGCTTCGGACATGGCCAGCCCAAGTGCGGTCCGAATGGCTGCTGGGTTGCCGGTGTTAAAGTCGGGAAGATCCGGCACTGGGTCAGGAGCCGGGATCGATGGCGAGAGTGTTTCAGGAATCGCGAGCGATGCCTCGCGTGAGTCGACTGGATTGATCAGGTAGGCCTTGATGCGGGTGATGTCTTCCGCTGCGATTTTCCCTTGGAGGACATAAACACGAGCAGAGGCAATCCGGGGACGCTCACCGTGAGTAAGAATCTGAACACATTGGGCGGCCGAGTCAGCCCGTTGATCAAACTGGCCGGGGAGATATTCAACTGCAAATGCGGTCTCATTTGTGCCAAGGGAAAGCGTGTCGTCGGTAATGTCGTCGACAGGCGGTTCGGCAAAGATCACATTGCGCGCTTGGGCGAGGGCATTGTCGTCGAGACCTTCTATATCATAACGTTGGATGATCCTTAATCCGGTAAGCCCGGGAATGTGGAGCGATTCCTGGATATCGCAGAGAGCATTCTCGGCTTCGAGGCGAAAGGCGGATTTTTTCTCAACAAAAAGGCGCTTCATGATTTAGAAGCGCCTTTTTGTTTTATTGGTGGGAAGAGACAATGTCGAATTTACCGTCGTAGAGTGTTAGTCGGTTTTTTCATAAAATCAGGAAAATTTGGGAAGAAACGGCCATATAGGACGATAATAACTCTATTGAGCGTGTTTTAACCAATGATGATGACTAGATCCCCGTCGTCCCATACGGTGATGGAATTTCCATAGTAAACAATATCGACCTTTTGGACGTCGCCATTGCCAAAATCTACCCAGAACTCATAGACATCACGTCCCGGCATGACAGGGTTGCATTCCCAGTGAATTGACGGTCCGGGAGTAAAGGTGGAATTTTCCGTGGCTAATGGTAGTGCGCCCCTGTTGTTTGTCACGGTTCCCACAACAGTGGAACGCGAAATGTTCTTATATTTAATGAAAACAGCCGCCCGCGGATAAGTTAACTTGGGTGTTGCGGCCACTTCCTGCACAATCGTCTGAGTTTCCACAATGGTCTGCGTGTTGTCAACTACTACGACGCGGGGAGCGCGATGCCTCGGAGGAGGCTTCGGTGTTACAGGCATGCGAGGCGGCGCAGGTATTTCAATCGGTTTCTCCTGTATTGGTTGGATCACTCTGGGGTTCTGAGGCGTTGGCGCAACAGGCATCCGGGGAGGTTCGGGCATTTTGCTTGGCTTCTCTTGTATAGGAGGAGGATTTCTTGATGGAGTGGGAGTGGCGTTCTGCCCAGGCGTTTTTTGCGTTTGAGAAGGAACTTGCGGTCGTTCGACAGGTCGGACATTTCGCGACGGAACATTTTGGGCTGTGGATGTGGCAGTCCCTCCGAAGCTCAGGGCAATGATGAAACATAGTCCAAAAAATAATTTGATAAGGGACTTGGGCTGGAGTTTGTGTTTCATGGCTTTTGTTGGTTGGGTTACAAAGGATTTAATAAAAGATAAAGATTGGGGTGGTTCGTTCCATTATACGTTTCCCAGTTATACCCTTTTTTTTAAGGAAAGTTACATAAAATTACCGTGAATATGGTGTTTTTGTTCAAATTTACCTGTAAGGAAGGATTTTCTCAGCAAGAGTCGTCCGGGTAAAACGAATGATGTGATCGTGAGGCAGGGCGGCAACGAATTGCTTGCCATAAGTTTTGGTTAGTATCCGGGAATCCAGTACGATGAGCCGTCCGCGATCATCCATTTTACGAATTAGCCGCCCGATGCCTTGCCTGAATTGAATGACTGCGTCAGGAACGGTCATTTCGAAAAAAGGGCTCAGGCTTTGTTGCTCCAACCATTCAGCTTTGGCTTCAACAATAGGATGGGATGGGTTGTCAAAAGGTAACCGGACAATGATGACCTGCGATAATGCCGGGCCTGGGACATCGATTCCTGTCCAGAAACTGTCGGTACCAATAAGCACGGCATTGTCGGCGGCGGTAAATCGGCGGACAAGGTCGCTTCGGCTGGTCCCGGCGAGTTGGGCAAATACGGGACGTTCCCTATGCAGGGTGGTTTCTAAATGGGCGGAGATTTTTTTTACGTCTCCATGGCTGGTACAGAGCACAAGAGTGCCCCCGGGGACGGCTCGAACGCAAAATTCAACCACAGCGGATAGCCATGCCGAATCACGGGCACCGTTGTTTCGTTGGTCCGGGACAGGGGCGTCGGTCGCGGCATATATTTCCAGATTTCGCCGATAATCGAAAGGAGAGTGTTCAATAAGCTCTGCCACATCTTCTGCGCCGCATTGCTTTTTGAAGCGTTCCATGTCGATACCGTTGGACAGGGTGGCGCTGGTCATGACGACGCTGGTTTTTCGGTCAAATACTTTTTCATTCAGCAACCGGGAGACATCCAGCGGGGCGCTGTTAATGGAAATATTCTGCCCGCGTATACCGGTTTTTTCCAGCCAGTAAACAGAATCGGGAACATCGGCGATGTTAATGGCATCGTTTAATGTTCCGTGAATGGCGGCAATGCGCCGCCGAAAATCATCAAGTTCGCTCTTGCGGTTTCGATCAGTCTCAAACTCGGAAAGCTTTTGGAGCCGCTCAATAAGGAGTTGAAGGGGGAGGTTGAGTCTGGGTTCGATCCAGCCGGGCTTCCGAAGTCGAAGGATGGTGTGTTTGTCGAGGTAAAGCTGCCGGATTTCATTAAAGAAAAATTCGGAGGCCATAAGCGCCTCAACAACCAATCTGGAATCGTTTTGTTTCCCATAGGTACCGAGTAATCCCCGATTACGTTTGGGATTCCAGAGCATCTTGAGCTGCCGCTCCAAAGAGTAGGCAGTAACCGTGGACCCAAAATGGGAGGTGGCTACCTCGGGAATACAATGCGCCTCATCGAGTACGACAAAGTCGGACGGATAAAGGACGCCGCGTACATTGGCACGAGGCGATGCTCCGGCGGCAATCAAGGAGAGGAGCAGGGCATGGTTGACGATAATGACATTTGCGTCACCGATGCGAGCCCTTGCCTTTTGATAGGGGCAGATTTCAGGATTGCAGTTGCGGGGGCTGCATACGGAAGAGTCTGCATTTACCCAGTCCCATACATCGGAGGAAATGTTGCCGCCGAGCTCCTCGCGCAATCCTGTCTGGGTCCCCTGCGACCATTCCTGGATGCGGCGTAATTCCGTTTGCTGGGTGGTCTCAAGCAGTTCAGTGTGTTGCTGAATGGCCTTGGCCAGGCGGGTGGTACAGAGATAGTTTGCCTTGCCGACGAGCAGGGCTGTCTTGAATCCAGCATAACGATTAAGCCGGGATTCTGACTCAAAGAGTCGGCGACATTTATCGAGATCGTTGTTTTGGATTTGTTCCTGAAGTGGGATGGTATGGGTGGATACGACAAGCTGCCTTGCGGTGTCGATGGCGTGGATGATACCGGGGAGCAAATAGGCGAGACTCTTTCCCACGCCTGTCCCAGCCTCGCAAAGGAGGGATTCATCTGCAGAGAACGCACTTGCCACTGCCCTGGCCATGGACGCCTGCTGGGGGCGGTTTTGCAGTTGCAACGAAGTAT
>JAITVQ010000293.1 GCA_031285745.1 Puniceicoccales bacterium
AACGACGACGGCAGTTTCCGCGTTGCCGTCGACGGTGCGTGGACCTGGTTCAACGATCCCCGTGCACTCTTCCACAACGGTGCACTCTACGTCGGCTTTGTGCGCATGGCCGACGGCGCATCGTGTGTCAACGCCATCAACACCAATACACGCACCTTTGCGACTGTTCTTGTCAGTGACCGGAAACAAAAAGACGACCACAACAACCCAGCGCTGCTTCCGCTTGAGGATGGACGGCTAATGACGTTTTACTGTCGGCACAGTATCGATAAATATTCGCAATATTGCACTTCGCTTACCACAACACCAGCGACCGCCGTCGATTGGGATTCCTGGAAAGACAGCCAAGTATTTACAAGTTCTGCCGTCTCTTATCAAAATCCGTATCAGCTTTCCGTCGAAAACGGACGCATTTACAATTTCTTCCGTGACCAAGGTTGGGATCCTTGTTTCATCACCTCTGACGATCTCGGACAAACATGGAGCACCTCGAATTACCTTATTAACGCTGGAAATACCAATGTGCGCCCCTACGTAAAATATGCTTCGAATTACAAGGACCGCATCGACGTTCTCTACACCGACGACCATCCGAAACCGACGCAAAACTCGCTCTACCACTTTTACATTAAAGGTGGGAAAATTTACAAAACCGACGGTACAACATTGAAAACTGCCGCGAATCCGGCAATTGAGCGTACACTTGCCAATTTACCGATACTGCACGACTCCGGCGAACGCGGCACTGTTATTTACCAGTATTCCGACGTCACGACGACTAATTACGACAACTACATCCCCGGCGGCCGTGCTTGGTGCAGCGACATCGTTTACGACAAAAATGGCAACCCGGTTTGCGTATTTTCCGTGCAACTCAAAAAAACTTCCCAAAGCAGTAACGCAGACTGGGATCAATCCCGCGAATTTTATTACTATGCCCGTTTTGATTCCACGACGAACCAATGGAAAAAACGCCTGATCGCTTACGGAGGTCGTCCGCTTTACAATGACCAACAGCACTATTCCGGCAACATCGCGCTTGATCCGGAAAATCCCGACATCGTTTATATTTCCACCAACGCCGCATTACCCTTCGCCCTTACCGTCGATCTCGCGCCGACTAATTTTTACCAAAGCATCCCGCTGGCTGAGAACGCCCGTTACGAAATTTGGCGTGGTGCCCTCACTGACGAAGCCGATGCCGCAGGTGACATTGCATTCGACTGGACACCCATGACACAAAATTCAATCAAGGACAATTTCCGCCCTTACGTCCCACGCAACAGCCCGTATGCGGAAAGCCTCGTTTATTTCTACGGTACCTACACGACCTACACAAATTTTTCGACAGAAGTTCGTGGTATCTTTAAAAACAAGAAACAATCCTTTGCCGATTGGGTCACCGATCAAGGACTCACTGGCAACGACGCCTTGCCGGACGCCGACCCCGGCGAAATCGGCATCACCAATCTCGTGGCCTACGCCTTCGGCATCACGCCCGGTGAATCATTGTCAGAAATCGAACAAGCAAAGCTTCCTTGCATGGGAAAAACTGCCGATGGCGAACCGGCTTTTCGTTTTGAAAAAAACACTGCGCTGCCAGATATTGATTATGTTGTCCAAACCTCAACCGATTTGAAAAACTGGGAGGACACCGCCTCGGTAGTCGAATCGACCGATGTCTACATCGAAAAATGTATTGTTGCTCCGGTGATCTCTGGCTCAGAAGACCGTCGATTTTTCCGTGTTAAAATAATTCAAAAGTAAAGATCCCCAGAAATTTTCCGGGGATCTTTATAATGTTCTGCCCCTGTTTTCAGGCAAACAAGCTTCTTACATCTCAAACAACAAGCGGGCCGGATCTTCAATCGCCTGCTTGATGCGAACGAGGAATGTCACCGCTTCCTTGCCGTCGATGAGGCGGTGGTCATAGCTGACGGCCAAGTACATGATGGGACGAACCACAATCTGCCCGTTCTCAACCCAGGGACGCTCGACAATGTTGTGCATGCCAAGAATGGCCGCCTGCGGATGATTCATGATCGGCGTGGAGAGCATCGAGCCGTAGATGCCGCCATTGGTGATGGTGAAGACGCCGCCCTGCAGGTCGGCAATCTGGATTCTGCCATCACGCGCCTTTTTGGCGTACTCGGCAATATCACGCTCAATTTGGGCAAAGCCCTTCTTGTCACAGCCGCGAACGACAGGGACAATCAATCCCTTCTCTGTGCCAACCGCAACACCGACATCGTAGCAATTGTTCTCGATAATTTCGTCACCGTCGATCTGGGCGTTGACTTGCGGGACTTCCTTGAGGGCGTGCACCACTGCCTTCACAAAGAAAGACATGAAGCCAAGCTTGATACCGTGCTTCTTGACAAAGTCGTCCTGATATTTTTTGCGCAGCTCCATGACCGGAGCCATGTTCACCTCGTTGAAGGTGGTGAGCATGGCAGTCTCGCTTTTCGCCTGAACCAGCCGCTCGGCAATCTTGCGACGCAGCGGAGACATTTTGCGACGGGTAGCGCCCGCACCTGGTGCAGGTGCAACCGGAGGAATGGACGATGGCGAAGCGGGCGACGGAGTTGGAGCCTCTTTTGCAGCCGGAGTAACAGCGGCAGCCAACAGGTCTGCCTTGGTAACACGTCCACCTTTTCCTGTGCCTGTAACGGTAGCAGGATCGACACCGGTTTCCGAGGCGACCCGCATGGCAGCCGGGGAAAGCGGTGGAGCGATCTTGGCTGAGGCCGGTTCCGCATCGGGAGCGGAAGGTTTCACGGCCCCGGGAGCCTCGGCTGCGGCAGTATCGATGGTTGCCACGACCTGACCCACCGTGACTTCAGTTCCACCAGCAACCTTAATGCTAATTTTCCCTGAAGCGTCCGCAGTGGCTTCTGAAGTAATTTTGTCCGTTTCGAAATCGAAAAGGGGTTGGCCCTGAGCAACGACGTCACCATCCTTGATTCGCCAGTTGGCCAGCAGGCCGCCCGTAATGGATTCGCCGATGGCGGGAATTTTCACGTCAAGTTTCATGATAAGAAGCAGAGAGAGATTTTTTAGAGTTTAAAAAGTTCAGACAGCCACCTTTTACAGTGTAAAGGCTTGGTTGAGCAGAGCCGCCTGCTCAAGTTTGTGTTGGGCCAGCGAACCCACTGCCGGGGATGCTGCAGCCCGGCGACCCGCATATACCGGACGAATACCAGCGGCATTTTCGATCACCGGATTAATGTAGGTCCAGCCGCCCATATTCTTTGGCTCCTCCTGACACCAGACGATTTTCTTTACGCCTGGATATTTTTGGAAAATCGTTTTAAAGAGAGTTTCATTAAATGGATACAGTTGCTCAATGCGGATAATGGGCGCATCGGTCACATTGCGAGCCTCCCGCTCGGCCAGGATATCATAGTACACTTTTCCCGAACAGAGAATGAGCCGCTCGGCTTTCTTTACAGACGATGTATCGTCAAGAATTTCATGGAAACTGCCTTTGGAAAAATCCTGCAAAGTGGAGACACAGGATTTATGCCGTAGAAGACTTTTGGGAGACATGATGATGAGCGGTTTTTTGAATTCCCGCTTCATCTGACGGCGAAGACCGTGGAAGAGCTGCGCCGGCGTAGTAAAGTTACACACTTGAATATTGTTGTCGCCGCAAAGTTGCAGGAATCGCTCGACCCGACCCGAGGAGTGCTCCGGTCCCTGCCCTTCGTATCCATGCGGGAGCAGCATCACGAGTCCGGAGACACGACCCCATTTGCTTTCGGCGGCAGTGACAAACTGGTCGATGATGATTTGCGCGCCGTTGGCAAAGTCGCCGAACTGGGCCTCCCAGATGCAAAGCATCTCAGTAAAATCAAGGGAGTATCCGTAGTCGAAACCAAGCACGGCAGCCTCGGACAAGGCAGAGTTATAGACGCTAAACTTGGCTTGGCCGGGAACTCCCAAGTCATTCAAGGGAATATATTCATCACGAGTCGCCATGTTATGGATGACGGCATGGCGGTGAGAAAATGTCCCGCGCTGACTATCCTGCCCCGAGAGCCGGACAGGGATTTTTTCCATCAGCAGTGTGGCAAAGGCCAGTGCCTCGCCAAAACCCCAATCAATCCCCTCTCCTGCCTTGAAGGCAGCCAATCGAGATTCAAATTGACGGCGTATCTTGGGGTTGGGTTGGAAACCTTCAGGGACACGAATAAGCCCGTCCACGGCTTTGCGAAGGATCTTCTCATCCACGGCGGTTTCGACAGATTTAAAATTAAAGCTGTTGAATCGCTTGGGGTCGCGCCGGGGTGCATTGGCATTTGCGACCTCTTCGGTCTTCACCTTCTTGAAGGAAGTGGCCAGCGCACTTTCGCACTCTTGCTTGATGGCATCGATTTCTTCTTGGGTTAAGCTGCCTTCCTCCAGAAGCTTTTTGGAATAAATATCCGAAATGCCAGGATGCTGGGCAATCGTGTGATATAACTCAGGTTGGGTGAATGCCGGCTCGTCCGCCTCATTATGGCCGTGCTTACGATAGCAATACATGTCCACGACAGCATCATCACCAAATTCCTGCCGGTATTCGTAGGCGATCTCTGTCGCGAGCACAACTGCCTCGGGATCGTCACCATTGGCATGGAAAATCGGTACTTCGATCATCATGGCAATGTCCGAGCAATACTGGCTTGATCGGGAGTCGGTCGGATCGGTGGTAAAACCAATCTGGTTGTTGACCACAAAATGCACGGTTCCACCCACTTTATACCCTTTGAGTCGGGATAGATTCAGGGTCTCGGCGACAATTCCCTGTCCGATAAACGCAGCATCCCCGTGAATGAGCATCGGCATGGCCTTTTTCCGGTTTTCCGAATCCTTGAGGATGCGCTGGCGGGCGCGGGTCTTGCCCAGGACAACAGGATTCACAGCTTCCAAGTGAGAGGGGTTTGCCGTAAGCGCAACAGTAATAGCCTTGCCGCTGCTGTTGATGCGCTCCAGTTCGTAGCCTTTGTGATATTTCACATCCCCGTCGCCATAGACGGAATCAGGAATAAAGTTTTCTGAAAATTCCTGAAAGAGAGATTCGACGGATTTCCCGCAGGTGTTGACGAGGACATTCAAACGTCCCCGGTGCGCCATGCCCATGACCAACTGCTCCACCCCATCCCTGGGGGCATCTTCAATTATGGTTTCCAACGCGGCAATCAGGGTTTCGCCGCCTTCCAGGGAAAATCGTTTTTGCCCGACATAGCTGCGATGCAGGAACCTCTCAAATGTTTCCGCCCGGATGATATCCTTTAAAATTCGGATTTTTTTCTTCTTGGAATAGTCTGGTGTCAGTTTGCACGACTCCAACCGGTGATGCAGCCAGTTACGTTTCTTAATGTCCTGCACATGCCTGAACTCAGCGCCTATTTTCTGGCAGTAAATTTCTTCCAGCAAGGCAATGATTTCCCGGAGCGGACGAGCCGAGCCATCCATGAAATCTCCCGTGGGAAATTTCTGCTCAGGATCAACCTTGTCGAGCCCCAGCGCCTCGAGTGAAAGCTGCGGATTGCGTCGTGACTCGATCTGCAGCGGGTTAAGGTGGGCCTGGGTATGCCCGATGAAACGGTAGATGTTGATCGCCTTCAGCACGGCGGCCAGGTCCGCGCTGCATTGCTCTGCCGCAATGTCTGCCCGGGACGGCGCCTGCTGAGCCGCAGCAGTTTTGGCGGGCTTCGGCGGAAGAGCCGAGGCGAGTTCAAAGCCTTCAAAAAAAGCCTGCCACTCGGCATCGAGTGAAGCAGGATTTTGAAGCCATCGCTGGTAGTTTTGCTCAACGAGATCAGCGTTCCAGCGAGTCGCAAAAGTAGGAGATTTCATTCACAAAAGGGTAGTGAAAGGCTGTGCACGGTAAGGAACAGGCAGTAAAAGACAAGTAACAAGGTAGAGAATAATCACCAGAAACGGAGGATTATCGGAAACACTCATGCCAACGCACAATGGAATCAGGGCTTATGGTCAAAAGGGGGTCACAATATTTTTACTACCTTCACCCCAGTATATTACCGCCTAGGATGAGAAATACCTACGATCGGCAATACAGAGAATGTTAACATTTCTCCCCATTTTGTAAAGTGATGGAAATTGTCAGAGAAACCATGCTGTGTGTTCTTTTATATTCAAAGAACTATCACGCGTTTCTTATCGATATCCCCTCAGACACCGCACGGCACCCAATAAATATGACTAAATCCGATAATGCACTTCATGATGACGCAACTTCTCATTCGGCATCGCAAATTCCGCCACAGCAAGATTCGCCTCCGTCACCGACTTTAAAAAAACGTTTTTGGGATAAGCTTGGCGGCGACGGGTTCCTTGTTTCCCTGGCATTGCATATTATATTGCTCGTCGTTGCGTTATTCTGGGTTGTTAGCGTGATTATAACAGACCCGCAGGAAGAAATAACCACATTTGCCACTGGCGCAGGCGGAGGATCCGGTGGAGATCGGGCCAAAATCTATGAACATCGCATTACGCCGAAAAACGCCCGTAATTTGGTAAAAACACCAAATAAGATCACCGTCAAAGGCGCCTCCTCCAGTGTAGCTTTACCCGATATGCCAAACATGGGAATGTCGGCTTTTGAAAGTGGTGCATTGATGGGAGGATCGTCCAAGGGGTTGGGCGGTGGCTCTGGCGGCGGCGAAGGCCTTGGGCAGGGAGTAGGTCGAGGTAACGGCAGAAATATGGTTTCGGTATTTGGCATAACGGGATTCAATCATGGCGGACTATCCGGCAACTTTTATGATCTGAAACAAAATAGCGATGGGACTCCTTCTGATTTGTCCAAAGGGTATGAAAATAAAACCGGCATCTTCTACGGGTCGCCCATTTCCGAATGCTGGGGGTTCAATAAAGTCCTCAATACATTTTTCAAACGTGATTGGGATACCTCCATACTCTCCCAATACTTCTCATCTCCAGAAAACCTGACACTCACCCAACTTTACATTCCGCCAATGAGCGCATCCGAGGCGCCCAAAGCCTATAACGTTGCAGACAAGGTGAAGGCAAGCCGGTGGATAGCACATTACAAAGGAAGTGTGATAGCACCCAAGTCAGGCCGCGTCCGTTTCATGGGATTTTGCGACGACATTCTTGTCATGCGTTTTAATAATAAGGTTATCTTGGATTCCGGATATACAAACCCAAGCATTGATGTCCGCTTCGGCGAAGGATTGCAGCATGGAGTACAGGAAAAATTATATGGGAGCAATGATCACTTTACATCAAGCCAACAAGGAATGAGAAAATTACGCTGCGGACCATGGGTTGATGTCACCAAGGGTCGTAACTACCCGGTGGAAGTTGTCATAGGCGAAACGCCGGGAGGCTCTTTTTTCGCAGTGCTATTCATGGAAGAAGCCCAATCCGGCTCCAGCAAACCAGCAGGCAAACCCGTCCTGTTCAAAATCAGCAATACACCTCTGCCCGAGGGTATTAATACCAATTTCTATAATGATGTTAATCTGTCCGGCGGGGACTGGATATGGCAACCGGGTAAGAATATAAAATCTCGATAAAATTATAAGTATTTAAACTTAGCAGATAGACAGCAAAGGAGCGTGGTCTTTTCTGAGAACTTGCCATGTGGTCAATGTTTGCTGTATTATCAGTTTTGCTTCAGAACTCCAGTCTATCTACCAGAGGAGTCTGGCGCAATTGAGCCGAGAGACATGAAAGCAGGATGCCGAGTCCCCATTGTGGTCTTCATGATGGGTTCCTGCAAATGACATGACCCGATCATGAAGATCATCATTTGGCAAAATCATTTGCCGAGTCTCGATCATGAAGCCAAGCAAGCGACTC
>JAITVQ010000018.1 GCA_031285745.1 Puniceicoccales bacterium
GAAGCTTTTTCATGGTACAGCAGAAGAGATTAGGGTGAGGGTTGGATAATGCCTTCGATCGGAAAGCAGATACCTATTGTTCTATTATTCATTACTTTTCAAATATCAAATACCTGAAAGAAAAACTCGCCCGAAAACAGTCGTGCCTGCTGCACCTACTGTTGGGGAATAACAGAAAAAGCGGCTCTCGCCGCTTTTCCCTTGGTTGATTATTCCCACTCGATGGTTGCCGGTGGTTTTGAGGAGACATCGTAAACCACCCGATTGACTCCCTTTACTTCGTTGATGATCCGCGTGGAAACACGCTGCAGGAGATCATAGGGAAGGTGAGCCCAATCGGCAGTCATGGCATCCGTACTGTGAATGGCCCGCAGCCCAATGAGATAGTCGTAGGTGCGCTCGTCGCCCATGACACCAACAGTCCGCACAGGAATGAAGACGGCAAAGGCCTGCCATGTTTTGTAGTACCACTTGGCTTTGCGTAACTCCTCGATAAAGATGGCATCGGCGGCGCGGAGAATATCGCAATACTCCTTCTTTACTTCGCCGAGAACACGAACCCCCAAGCCGGGGCCGGGGAACGGGTGACGCCAGAGCATGTCGTGCGGCAGCCCCACTTCGAGACCCAATCTGCGCACCTCATCCTTGAACAGCTCGCGGATGGGCTCGACCAGCTTGAGTTTCATCTTTTTCGGCAGACCGCCGACATTGTGGTGGCTCTTGATAGTGGAAGCCGGGTTTCCGTCGATGGAAATAGATTCGATAACGTCCGGATAGATTGTCCCCTGCGCAAGAAACTCTGCGTGGCTCTTCTTGGCAATCTTGGCAAATTCATCTTCGAATACCTTGATAAATTCATGTCCGATGATTTTGCGTTTCTTTTCGGGATCAGTGACACCCTTGAGCTTCTTCAGGAAACGATCGGCGGCATCCACGACAATCAGGTTCATCTTGAAGTGGCCTCGGAACATTTTCACGACCTGCTCACGCTCACCAAGACGAAGCAAGCCATGATCAACAAAGACGCAGGTGAGTTGTTTGCCGATAGCCTTGTGCAACAAGGCTGCCACCACCGAGGAATCCACCCCCCCACTCAGGGCAAGGATGACATTGCTCTTGCCCACTTGGGCGCGGACACTGGCAATCGCCTCATCAACATAATTCGACATTTTCCAATCGGCCTTGCAGCGACAAATCTTGAATAGGAAATTTTTCAGAATCTTGATGCCTTGCTGGGTATGATTCACCTCTGGATGAAACTGCAGTCCATAGCGGCCCTTCTTGGCATCCTCAATTACGGCATAGGAGGAGTTCTCAGTACGGGCAACGGTTTTGATCCCCTTGGGAAGTCGATCCACTTTGTCACCATGCGAATTCCAAACTGTCAACGGAGACTTAACTCCCTGAAGCAACAAGGATGCACCTGGCTTGAATGTGAGGGTGCCGTTTCCATATTCACGCCGGGTGCTGTGCGCAATCGCGCCGCCGGTCATCTCCGCAATTAATTGAAGCCCGTAGCAAATCCCCAAAATAGGAACGTCCATTTCAAAGATCGCGGGATCAGGGCGGGGAGATCCCTTGGCCTTTACACTGGCCGGTCCGCCCGAAAGGATGATGCCGCAAACACCTTCCGCCTTGAGAACAGAAACAGGCGTGGTGTAAGGAAAGATGCGGGAATGAACATTACACTCGCGAATACGCCGGGCGATAACCTGGGTGTACTGGGAGCCGAAGTCGAGGACTGCGATGATAGCCATAGAAAAACGTGGTTTTGGGTTAAGGTGAAAGAGGGTTAAAATTTCAGACGGGAGTTGGTGAATCCACAACGCGGACATGTCGCCGTTTCACGACGGCGGGAACGCGTGTAGATAAGGTCGCATTTGATGCAGTGAAAAACCGTGGTATGGCGACGGCGTTGATTAAGGATTGCTTCGCGTCGTTCATAAAAGAACCAAAGCCCAAGAAAAAATACCAGCCCCAGCGAAAGAAACGCTGCAGCGAAGGCATCAAATTCCAAGGGAAACGTCATTGGTTTTAGGAAATGGTATTCAGGAGTGGAACGGAAATACTTTTCTCAGAAATCTTGAGACCGCAGAATGAGATTAAAGTTTTTACGATTTGCTAAAAGCAAGAAGACGCGCCGCAGTTTTTGCGGAGCGTCTCCCTAGTTCGGACCGTAAGCCTGTTGAATTAGGCTTGGGCAGGGGATGCTTCCGCTGGAGCAGCAGCTTCCTCAGTCTTTTCCTCGGACTTTGGTTCCTTCTTGGCCTTGGTGGATTTTTTCGCCCCGGCAGCTTTCTTGGCAGGCTTGGCCTTCTTGGCACTCTTCTTGTAACCTTCGTCGCTGGCTGCAATCAATTCGATGATGGCAATCTCGGCAGCATCACCGATACGGGCACCCAATTTATAAATGCGGGTGTATCCGCCCGGACGCTTTACGAATTCCGAGGCGCGTTCATTGAAAAGTTTCGCAACAGCATCAACATCACGAATGGTGGCAATGGCGAGGCGGCGATAGTGCAACTTGACGGCCTTATCCTCAGAAAGCGCAGCTTTTTTGGAATAAGTGATGACCTTCTCGGCATAGGGGCGAAGAGCCTTGGCCTTGGCGAGAGTGGTCTGGATCCGTCCATGGGTGAAAAGTGCCGAAGCCAGCGAAGCCATCATGGCTTCACGATGCTCTTTTTTTACATTGAGCTGGTGGCGGTGCTTAAGGTGACGCATTGTCTAAAGTGTATTTTGATTGTCTGGATTGGCAGATGATTAACGAGCCTTGTCCAAAAGACGTTCGTCTATCTTCATGCCGAGGGAAAGTCCGAGCTGTTCGAGCTTGGCCTTGATTTCGTTGAGCGACTTTTTGCCAAAGTTGCGGTACTTGAGCATTTCCTGCTCAGACTTCATGGCAAGTTCGCCAACCGTGGTAATATTGGCGTTGTTGAGGCAATTTGCCGCACGAACGGAAAGCTCGATTTCGTTGACCGACATGTTAAGGAGCTTGCGAAGACGATTCTGCTCTTCGCTGACTTCCTTGCCTTCGGTTTCGAACTCGACAGCCTGCGAGGAAACATCGTCGAAAATATCAAGGTGATGACGCAGAATGGCTCCGGCTTCCTTGAGTGCTTCATCAGGAGTAAGACGTCCATCAGTCCACACTTCGAGGATGAGTTTGTCGAAATCGGTCATCTGCCCAACCCGAGTGTTTTCAACCGAGTACTTCACCAAACGAACAGGGCTGAAGAGCGAGTCCACGGGAATAACCCCGATGGATTGTTCCTCATGCTTGTTGTCATCAGATGCGCACCAGCTTCTGCCAACCTTGATTTCAAGCTCGGCATAAAGACGGCGCTTGCGGTCAATCGTACAGATAACCTGGTCGGGATTGACAATATCAAGGTCGGATACGAGCTGAATGTCCTTCGCAGTGACAACGCCCTCGCGGTCAACATCGATAGTAACCTGAAAAGTGTCGCGTTTCTTGGCCTTAAAAAGAACTTTCTTAAGGTTGAGAATAACATCAGTGACATCCTCGACAATACCGTCGATTGATTGGAATTCGTGCTGGACACCATCAATCTTGATCGAACTGATGGCAGCTCCCTCAATGGAACTCAGAAGAACACGGCGCAGAGAATTTCCTATCGTGTGCCCGTAGCCGGTTTCGAATGGTTCGGCGACGAATTTCGCGTACGTTTCGTTCGAGACCGTTTCGTCCTTCTTCAGATTTTTGGGTAGTTCAAACTTACCAAGGCGTTTGGGCATGGGTTGCTCCGTTTATTAGAAGGTTACAGAACAGGGGTTGATTAGCGGCTGTAGAACTCAACGATCAGCTGGACATTGATGTCCGAGGGGAGTTCTTCGGCAGCAGGAAGTCGATTGACGACACCTTTCAAGGAGTCGTTGGTCATCGTCAACCAGGCAGGAACCGTGCGATACTGATTTTCTTCAGTACCACGGGAGGCAAGCTGCTTGGAGGAAGTACGGTCACGGACTTCAATTTCATCGCCCGGCTTGCAGGTATAGCTGGGAATATCCACCTTGTGTCCGTTAACGCGAACGTGTCCATGACCCACAAACTGACGCGCTGCGCTGCGGGTACGGGCAATGCCGAGAAGATAAATAATGTTATCCAGCCGGGTATGGAGCAAGCGAAGGAAATTTTCACCAGTAACGCCACCGAGGCGCTTGGCCTTGGCAAATACAAGTCGGAATTGTTTCTCGTTCAGGCCATACATGAAACGAAGCTTTTGCTTCTCATTGAGGCCTGTGCCGTATTCGGAAACCTTGCGACGCTTGGTGGGGCCATGAATCCCTGGTCCGTAAGGTTTGCGTTCTTCCGCCTTGCTAACGGGAAAAACATTATGGCCGAAACGGCGATTGATCTTGCTGGTGGGTCCTGTGTATCGGGACATATCTTTTAGTGAGTGGCGGTTGAGTCTGCTGCCTGGATTGCCATCACCAGACAGGATTAGAAAGTGAAGAGCTGGGAGCAATTCCCAGCCAAGCAGTGATTAGACGCGGCGGCGCTTGGGAGGACGGCAGCCGTTATGCGGAACCGGCGTCGCATCAACGATGGAAGAAACCGTAAGCCCGAGATTCTGCAGCGCACGAATTGCACTATCGCGGCCCATGCCTGGTCCCTTGACCTTGACGGAGACTTCTTTCAATCCGTGCGACATGGCGACACGCCCTGCATCCTGGCAAACCACTTGTGCCGCATAGGCGGTGGATTTGCGGGAACCACGGAAATTATTTTTTCCAGCAGTGCTCCAAGAGAGAACATTTCCGCTCTGGTCGGTGAATGTAACCTTGGTGTTATTGAAAGTAGCAAGGATATGACAAACACCAGTCGTGATGTTCTTCGAACCTTTCGCCTTGCGGATCTTGACGTCTTCAAGTCCCTCGGATAGGAGATCCTTGGCGGTAATTTCTTTTCTTTCAGGTGCGGCAGCTTCTGCAGCAGGTGCATCAGCGGCAGGCGCAACGTCTTCCTTCTTGGCAGCATCAGCCTTTGTCTTCTTGGGGGCTTTGGCCGGTTTTTCAGCAGCAGCTGCTGCGCCTGTGGCTACGGCATCCTTCTCTTCTTGGCTCATAATCAGCAAATGTCAGTTGTTAGGCCTTCTTGGCGGCGCCAATGGTTTTCCGGGCACCCTTGCGAGTACGGGCATTGGTACGTGTACGCTGACCGCGAACCGGAAGTCCGCGGAAATGACGAAGGCCGCGATAGCATTTGACCGCCTGGAGTCGCTTCAGGTTTTGCCCGATGTCACGGCGCAAATCACCTTCGCACTTGTACCCACGTTCGACGATGTATCCGACGATCTTGTTGAGTTGTTCTTCAGTAAGATCCTGTGCCCGGGAAGCGGGATCAATTCCCAATGCTTTGATGATTTCAGTAGCACGGGTAGGACCAATTCCGTAGATGTATCGCAAGGAATACTCGACGCGTTTGTTATTCGGTATATCAACACCAAGTAGGCGAGGCATAAAGCGTGGCTGTTTTAGCTGGTTTTGTTAGAAAAGATGTGAAAGTGATGATGTTCCCCTGAGTTGGAAAGGAAAAAATGCAACTAAGAAATTCTAGTAAGTATCTCTGGCTCATCCTCAGTGACAAGGACGGTATGCTCATAATGGGCGGAGGGTTTGCGATCTTTGGTGACCACGGTCCATCCATCCGGCTGAATCACAATGTCCGGTTTGCCAAGATTGACCATAGGCTCAATGGCCAAAGTCATGCCTGGACGAAGTAAACTACCTGTTCCCGCCTTCCCGATATTGGGAATTTGCGGATCTTCATGCATGCTACGGCCCACTCCATGTCCGACAAAACTTTCGATAATTCCATAATGATGAGGGCGAATAAACTGTTCAATGGCATGTGAAATGTCCCCTACCCGATTGCCAGACCTAGCCTGGGCAATACCGGCATACAGGGCCTTTTCCGCAACTTCGCAGAGTGACTGGACTTCCGGCGGAACAGTCCCGACAAAAACAGTGCGTGCATTATCCCCTACAAATCCATTGTAACGAAGTACCACATCCAGTGAAACAATATCACTTGGACGAATAACCCGTTCTTTGCTCGGAATTCCATGAATAACTTCCTCATTCACGGAAATGCAGGTATAAGCAGGAAAAACATGTCTTCCCATCTTATAGCGAAAACAGGCACTCTCGGCTCCGAACTTATCAATGATACCCTTGGCATATTCGTCGAGTTCCAGCGTAGAAACACCTGGAGCAACACGTTGTGCCATCTCCTCAAGCACCTGTGCAGCCATCCGGCATGCGTCACGCATAACGGAAATCTCAGCACTGGTCTTAACAGGGATCATTAAATGCGATGTAAAAGAACGAACCTAAACCTAGAGGCTCGAGGTCTGAAGAAAGTTATATACGGCTGCAGCAATACCCAAAATAAGAATCGTGACGCAGACATAACCCAATCGCCCCAACCCCTTGGGCTCGCCAAAATCAGTAACTTTGCGAGAAGGTGCCGGCATGTTGATTCCGCCAATGCGACCTTTTTTGAGGAAGCCTTCGTAATGGCGTTGAAGCAGTATAGCTTCGATCTGGGCCATTGTATCAAGAGCAACACCGACTGCAATCAGGCCCCCGGTACCACCCATCAGATAAGCGAGCCGTTGCGGGAAACCCAACTGAATGGAAAGGATCGCGGGAAGAAGTGCGATGATGACAAGGAACACTGACCCTGCAAGGGTGAGTCGGGTCATCACGAAATCGAGAAACTGTGCGGTAGGATTTCCAGGACGAATTCCGGGAATATATCCGCTGTTCTTTTTGAGATCGTCAGCAATTTGAATCGGCTTGAACATCAAGGAAACCCAGAAATAGCTGAACGCAAAAATGAGAACCGCTTCCAACCCATAGTATAAAGTACCACCTTGGAAATGCTGCGACCATTCGCGAAGAAAGGCCAAGGAAGGGTGAAGCGTTGACGCCCAAGTAAACATCATGGACGGAAAACTCAGGATAGCACTGGCAAAGATGACCGGCATGACCCCGGCAAAATTAATCTTAAGCGGCAGATAGGAGCTTTGACCTCCGTACATTTTTCTCCCGACAAGCCTCTTGGCATATTGCACTGGGATCTTACGGATTGTCTGGGCAACCGCAGTCATCCCAGCGTACACAATCACACCCAAGGCAATCATCCCAACAGCATGTTCCCATCCATATTGGTGTGCTTGCAAACCAACTGTCTTGGGGCCGAGCATGGAAGCAAACGTACTCAGTGCTCCCGGAATATCTGCCAGAATACCTACCGTAATCAAAATAGATGTCCCATTGCCAATACCACGTTGGGTAATTTGTTCACCCAACCAGCACATGATCATGGACCCCGCTGTCAGGATAATCACACCCAATGTGATAAACAAGGGCTTCGGGATAATTACTAGATCAATCTGACTTTCCGTATATATGCCAAGCACCTGTCCTGCATTCTGAGGGCTGCTAAGCGCACCAAGTAACATGAATGCCTGAACCAAAGCAATGACAATGGTTAGGTATCGCGAATACTGGGCAATTTTCTGACGTCCGATATCGCCTTCCTGCTGCAAACGAGAAATTGAGGGAACTACCGCCCCCATCAATTGCATGATAATGCTGGCACTGATGTAAGGCATAATTCCGAGAGAGAATATTGCGCCCTTGAGCAACGCTCCCCCGGTAAACAGATTATACATCGCAACGAGTCCCGAAGCTGCATCCATTGCATTCTTCTTCAGGGCTGTTTCCAGCACTGAAGAATCAATCCCGGGCAACGGAATACATGCTCCCATTCGCGCAACGAACAATAGCCCCAGCGCAATTAAGAGACGCTGACGCAGTTCTGGAATCTTCCAGCAGTTGGCAAATGCCTTAAACATCGTGCGATAGTCTTAGAACGAAGAGTCCTTACTTGGTCTCCTCAGCCGGACGTTCGATCTTGAGCTCGACGACTTTTCCGCCAGCAGCTTCGATTTTAGTCTTTGCAGATGCAGAGAACTTATGGGCAGACACTGTTACCGCACGAGCGATTTCGCCAACACCAAGAATTTTAATCAATTCCACGTTGTTGCGTAAAACTCCTGCTTTAACAAAAGCATCCCGATCAATCGTATCGCCATCCATCTTGTTGATGGATGAAAGATTCACCACGGTGAACTCAACGCGATTTACATTGCGAAAGCCACGATGAGGGAGCTTGCGGTAAAGCGGCATCTGGCCGCCTTCGAATCCTGGGCGCACACCACCACCAGAACGGGCCTTCATACCTTTATGGCCGCGTCCGGAGGTTTTGCCGTGTCCGCTGCCCCGACCGCAACCAAGACGCTTGTGGCGATGGGTGGATCCTTCGATTTTTGGTAAAGAGTGAAGTTTCATGATCTTTAGGACACTTAACCGCGATTAGGCGCGGGCAGCATTAATTTGTTCGAGGGTGCGAAGCTTGCTCAAGCCATCCAATGTAGCCTTTACAATCGCCTGAGGGTTGTTCGAACCGAGGGACTTGGAAAGCACGTCTTTGACGCCGACCACTTCAAGAACAGCACGGACTCCACCACCAGCAATAACACCAGTACCGGGAGCGGCTGGACGAAGCATGACCTTCCCGCCATCGGATTCACCAAATACTTCGTGAGGAATGGTGTTTGAGCGGAGATTCACTGAGCGAAGTGCACGGTGGGCGCGTTCGGTTCCCTTGCGGATGGCTTCAGGAACTTCTTTCGCCTTGCCGTAGCCAATGCCAACCCGTCCTTTTCCATCACCGGAAACAACGAGGGCAGCAAAGCTGAAACGACGGCCACCCTTTACGACTTTGGCACAACGGTTGATGTGCACAACCTTGTCCATGTATTCGGCAGCTTGGACATCAGCTTGGGGACCATCGCGACGATCCCGACGCGGCCCGCGCGAATTGCGGCCACGATCCCCTCCGCCTGAACGATTACCACGATTGCCACCACCCCGGCGATTATTATCGCGAGGCTGGGAAGGAGCGGTACCCGCCGACGCATTGCCTTCTGCGGCAGGATTTGCCTGAGAAGGCGTTTCAGGGGCAGGACTTTTTTCCTGTTCAGTAGACATTGATCAAAGTTGGTTAGAATTGTATGCCAGCGGCACGAACTGCGTCAGCAAAAGCCTTGACTGTTCCGTGGTAGCGACGGCCAGCTCGGTCAAAGACAACAGTATTGATACCAGCGGCCTTGATTTGTTCTCCAACCAGTTTGCCGAAAGCTTCCGCGCCGGCGGTGTTGGACTTGAGCTTGAGATCGCGCACGGACTTCTCGGTAGAAGAAACCGCAGCAAGAGTACGTCCCGCTGCATCGTCGATCGCTTGCGCGTAAATGTGAAGGTTGGTAAACTTGACGCAAAGGCGTGGACGCTCCGCGGTGCCAATCACCTTCTTGCGGATGCGCCAGCGACGTTTCTGCGCAAGATCGAGCTTCTTGATAATATTCATGGTGCTTGCAGGGCTTGAGGTTACTGGAGTGACCCTTACGCGGTCTTCTTGCCTTCCTTGCGACGAACGTATTCGCCGGCAATGCGAACACCCTTGCCCTTGTATGGTTCAACAGGATAGTAGTTTTTCACCTCGGCTGCGACTTTGCCGACAGCTTCTTTATCAGGACCCGAAACTTCCAATTTCGTTCCGTCGGTGATTTCTACTTTGATGCCAGCAGGAAGTTTATAGAGAATTGGGTGGGAATAGCCCAACGCCAAATCAAGAGTGTCCCCTTTCAAGGTGGCCTTGAAACCAACACCCTCGATTTCCAATTTCTTGGAATATCCCTTGGTAACACCGATCACCATGTTTTTGATGATGGATCGCGCGGTGCCGTGCATGGCTCCTGCGAAACGTGATTCCTCCTGGGGAGCAACTTTCACTGCGTTGTCTTCGATTTTAATGGAGACGACGGGTGCGAAAGTTTTGGAAAGCTTGCCCTTGGGACCTTCGATGTTGATAGTTTGTCCGGAAACCGAGGCTTTGACGCCTGCCGGAATGCTGACTGGAAGTTTGCCGATTCTGCTCATGGTAGCTTGGCTTTGGATTTGTTGCCGGGGAGTTAGGTGGAACCCACTTTCACGCCTGCAGCGTTACCAGACCTGAGCGAGCAACTCTCCGCCAACTTTTTGTTGACGGGCTTCGCGATCGCTGAGGAGTCCCTTGGATGTGGTGAGGATTGATATGCCCATGCCGCCAATAACCCGGGGAATGTCGGAGTAACCGGCATAAACCCGGCGTCCTGGCGAGCTTACTCGCTTGATACCGGTGATGGCGGCGATTCTGTTGGCGTACTTGAGATTGATTTCAATCACAGGAAGGCCATTTTTCTCTCCCTTGGAGTAATCGGCGATGTAACCGTTTTGCTTGAGAATACGGGCAATGCCCTCGCGAACATTTGACCACTGCGTGGTAATGGCCGGCAGTTCGGCCCGGCAGCCGTTGCGAAGGATGGTGAGAAAATCGCCCAGTGTGTCGTGGGAAGCCATGACTTGTATACTTTCGTGTTGCTGGGATTACCAGGAGGACTTGGTCACTCCGGGAAGCTGACCACCATTGGCAAGCTCGCGGAAAGTGAGACGGGAAAGACCGAACTTGCCGATGTATGCACGGGGGCGTCCGGTGATGCTGCAACGATTGCGCAGACGGGCTTTGGAAGAATTGCGGGGCAGTTTGGCCAGCTTGCGCTGGGCTGCATAAAACTCTTCGTCGCTGGAGGCCGGATTGGCAAGGATGGCCTTGAGTTGGGTGCGCTTTTCAGCGTACTTGGCGACAAGGCGTTCGCGCTTCTTATTGCGCTCAATGACTGACGTTTTGGCCATGTTGTAAATGCTTTGTGATTAGTTTTTCGCAGCTTCGGTCTGGGCAGCCGTCTTGCGGAAGGGCATTCCCAGCAGACGAAGAAGCTCGCGGCCTTCGTCATCAGAGTCAGCGGTGGTCACGATGGTAATATCAAGACCAATGTTTTGTCGTTGAGAACCGTCGGCCTGGGTTTCAGGAAAAATGGTGTGGTCCGTGATACCAAGGGAGTAATTACCTTTTCCATCAAGCTTGTTGGAAATACCGCGGAAGTCGCGGATCATCGGCAAAGCAATGGAGGTAAGGCGGTATAGAAACTCGTACATGTTGGCGCCGCGAAGCGTCACCATCACGCCGAGCGGCATGCCCTGGCGAACCTTGAAGTTCGAAATGCTCTTGCGAGCCTTGGTAACAACGGGCTTTTGCCCGGAAAGCTTCGTGATTTCCTTCACGATTTCCGCCTGCTGATTTTTGTCAGCATCCGCCTTGAAGGCAGAATTGATGACAATCTTGGAGATGGCAGGAACTTCATGGCGATTCTTGTATCCCCGGCTCTTCATGAGTTCGGGAAGAATCTTCTCCAGATAGATTTGTTTGAGTACCGGCTTGTGCATGACGCTTGTGTTTTTTTACTCCAGCTAGATGGAAATTATCCATCCCCCGGAATCAGTGATTATTTCGCTTTCTTGGCCTTGGCTGGCTTTTCAGCGGAGGGTTTCTTGCGGCTGTCGTGTTCACTAGCCAGAGCAACATTGGAACGATCAATGGCAGCTTCGCGCTCAACGATGCCACCTTCTTCATTCCCTTGTTTCTTGGTGTGACGCTTGATGATATTGACGCCTTCGACAATCACACGATTTTTCGCAGTGATTATCTGGGTGATTTTGCCGCGCTTGCCTTTGTCGGAACCTGCGATAACAATGACTTCAGCGCCTTTTTTGAACTCTTTCTTGTTCATTTTAGAGAACCTCGGGAGCGAGGGAAATAATTTTCATGAAACTCTTTTGACGCAGTTCACGTGCAACAGGCCCGAAAATACGAGTACCCCGTGGGTTGCCGTTTGCGTCAAGTATGACTACCGCGTTCGAGTCGAAGCGGAGGTAACTTCCATCCGAGCGACGGATGGGAGCCTTGGTGCGGACAATGACTGCCTTGACTACAGACCCCTTCTTAACGGAAGCGTCTGGAGTGGAATCCTTGACAGAGCACACGATGATATCGCCGATGCCGGCGGTGTCGGTGAGCTGTCCAAGACGGCGAATCATTTGAACTTCTTTGGCGCCAGTGTTGTCGGCGACATCAAGACGGGAAAGCATTTGTACCATGGTAGCGTCCTTTTGCGTTTATGGTTACTGTTCCCTTAGGCGTTGACTGCGCCAACGATTTTGGCGGCCTCGACAATGCGGATAACACGCCAGCGCTTCAATTTGGAGAGCGGACGGGTTTCCATGATCTCAACCTTGTCGCCAACCTTGCACTCATTCTTTTCGTCATGGACGTGGAGAACGGTTTTACGCTTGATCTCCTTGCCGTAGACAGGGTGCGGCGTCTTGTAGAAATAGGTCACCTTGATGGTTTTGTCGCCGGAGCGGCTGGTAACTTCTCCGACAAGGTCCTTGCGCTTGGCGCGCGTCTGTGTAGTTTCAGACATGATACTTTAGATAGTTGTCGGTTAAGCCTTGGTTGCGGCAGATTTTTTCTGTCCGGCAATGGTAATCATTCGGGCGATGTCACGGCGGACAGCGCGAATCCGAATAGGATTATCGACCTGTCCTGTGGCCTTGCGAAGGCGCAGATCAAGAAGCTCCTGACGTGATTTATTAAGCTCGAGCTCAATATCGGACAAGGAAAGATCTTTGATTTTGCCGGCCTTGCTGGCTTGTTTCTTCTTGGCACTCATGGGAAAAAGGGCGCTGCTGATAGGGATTGTTGAATATCAATCAATACTTTTCGAGTTCTTCGCGCGAAACAAAACGGCAGCGAACCTGTATTTTGCTGTCTGCCAAGCGCATGGCTTCGCGGGCAGCTGAAGCAGGAACACCGGATACTTCGAAAAGCATCGTGCCCGGCTTGATGGTAGCACACCAAAATTCGACTCCACCCTTACCCGAACCCATGCGGACTTCCGCAGGTTTCTTGGTAACCGGGATATGAGGGAATACGCGCATCCACATTTTGCCTTTACGCTTCAAACTGCGGGAAATGGCGATACGGGCAGCTTCGAGTTGATTGGCAGGCATACGGCAGCGCTCAAGCGCCTGGATGCCAAAGTCACCAAATGCAAGAGAATTGCAGACAGTGGCATTACCACGGTTGCGGCCTTTCTGGACCTTGCGAAATTTGGTGCGTGACGGTTGAATATTAGCCATGGTTTTGACGTGTTAGTCGTTGGCGGGATCGGTTGCCGTCTTCGATTAGAATTCAGATTCTTTACTGCAAATCCAGCACTTGATGCCGAGTTTGCCGTAAACGGTGCGCGCTTCCGCAAAACCGTAATCAATATTGGCGCGGAGCGTGTGGAGAGGAACACGTCCTACACGGGAAGACTCAACACGGGCGATTTCAGCACCACCAAGACGTCCAGCGAGACGGAGACGAATGCCTTCCGCTCCTGCACTCATGGTGATTTGTACTGATTTTTTCATGGCCCGGCGGAAAGAAACACGGCGCTCAAGCTGGAGAGCGATGTTTTCTGCAACAAGCTGGGCGACAAGATCGGGCTTCTTGACTTCCTGAATGTCGAGGATGACTTCGCGTCCAGCAAGCTTCTGGATATCGTCGCGGAGTTTTTCGAGTTCCCCCCCCTTGCGTCCGATAACAACCCCTGGACGTGCGGTGAAAATTTTCACGCGAATACGATTGCCGGCCCGCTCAATGAAGATACGCGGAACGGCTGCCTGACGAAGTTTTTCCTTAAGGAAGGCACGGATCTTGAAGTCTTCCTTGACGAAAACAGGGAAGTTTTTCTTGTCCGCATACCAGCGAGATTCCCAATTGCGGCGAACTGCAAGGCGGAATCCAATCGGATTTACTTTCTGACCCATGATATTATTTCTTTGAAGAGGTGGTTTCGCCAAGCACGATGCGGATATGGCTTGTGCTTTTGCGAATAGGATGTGCGCTGCCCTTGGCAGAGGGACGGAATCGCTTGATCACAGGACCCTGATCGACCCGAGCTGAGACAACAATCAGATTCTTTGTGGAAAGTTTTTCATTATTCTCTGCATTAGCCATCGCGCTTTTGAGCGTTTTGGCGAGCAAACGGGCGGATTTCCGCGGAATAAAACGGAGGGTATCCATGGCTTGTTCCGCAGGCATGCCTTGGATTTGGCGTGCCACATCGCGCACCTTCTGGGGCGTCATGCGGGCAAACTTGGTGATGGCTTGTACTTCCATGTCCTTTTTTCAGTTAAAGTGGACTGTTTTGATCTTGGCCGTATCTCCGGCCTTGATAACGGCCCCGGGGGCCAGTGTTAAGATTAAACCGACAGCATGATCGAGAGTGGACTCAGCAATGCTCAGGGAGGCGATAGCCTTACCCTCTTGCTCGACAAGGCAGACCATGCCGGGGCGAATGTTTTGTTTGTAACCAGCATCAAGAAGCACCAAGTCGGTACTGGATGCCGTGATGACCTTCTCCACGTGTCCTTGCGGAACAGCCTCTTCGTTATTCCGAAAAATAATCAGAGACTGGGGCACTTCATTTTGCGACCGCGGAGCTTTTGCAGAGACTTCTGAAACCGAGACAAAATCCGGGCATTCAAGAAGACTCGACTGCTCTGCTTTTGCAGTCTCGGCAAAAGCAGGAGCGCAAAAGCTTGCCAAAAGCGAAATGATGACAGTGCGAACCAACACGTGAAATTATACGCTTTTCTTGGTCGGCGCGGTGTGCGCCTTGAAGGTGCGAGTAGGTGCGAATTCACCCAACTTGTGTCCAACCATATTTTCGGTCACATGCACGGGGACAAAAGTCTTTCCGTTGTGAACGTTAAGGTTGAGTCCGACAAAGTCCGGAGTGATCGTGGAACGACGCGACCATGTCTGGATGGGCTTACGATTGCCGGCCTTTTGGGAAGCCTCAATCTTGTCCATCAAGGAAGGGTCGACGTAAAAACCTTTTTTAATCGAGCGTGCCATGATTCATTAACCTTTTCTAACTTTACGACCATTGCGACGAACGATAATCATCGCGTTGGAAGGTTTGGACTTCATCCGAGTTGGGAAGCCCTTGGAAAGTTGACCCCATGGGGACTTGAGATGCTGGCGTCCGCCACCACCCTTGGATTTTCCGTTACCACCACCGTTGGGGTGATCAACCGGGTTCATCACCATACCGCGAACGCGGGGACGTTTCCCAAGCCAGCGGTTGCGTCCGGCTTTGCCCAATGAGCGATTCTGGTGCTCACTATTGCCAACGATACCGATAGTCGCACGACATTCGGCGTTGATGTAACGTTGCTCGCCGGAAGGCATTTTGAGGATAGCCTTGTCGACTTCAATACCGAGCAATTGTGCGAAGATACCCGCGCTACGGGCAACCTGTGCGCCTTTGCCGGGTTCCATTTCAATCGCATGGATGAAGGTTGCGGGAGGAATTCCACGAAGTTTCAGTGAAAGACCGGGCGAGAACTCGGTAAGTTGCTTGTTGGTACTGAAAACCGTGTCACCCACCTTGAGACCATTCGGAGCGAGGATGTAAGCCTTGGTGCCATCAGTGTATTCCAAGAGGGCAATATTGGCCGAACGGTTCGGATCATATTCGATCGCGGTGACAGTGGCATTGACATCCAGCTTGTCGCGACGGAAGTCGATCTTGCGGTATAGACGTTTGTGTCCACCTCCACGACGACGCGAAGTAATGCGTCCGTAGCAGTTACGACCCTTTTTATGATGGATCGACTCGGTCAGTTCCTTTTCAGGGCGTTTTTTGGAAACATCCTGCTTGTTCTTAATGAGGAAGCGCTGTCCGGGAGTGTTGGGCTTAATGGGTACGATAGCCATGGTGTGTATTCTTCTATGTTCGCTTATACGAACTCGATCTTGCTACCTTTTTCCAAGGTAACGATGGCTTTCTTGACGTCAGAGGCCTTGTAAACCATACCGCGTTGCTGGCGGCTTTGCTTCACTTTGCCTTTGACGTTAACAATGTTTACCTTGCTGACCTTGACCTTGAACTGAGCTTCGACGGCCTTGGCAACCTGGACACGGTCTGCGTCCGGATAAACTTCGAATGTGTACTTGTTCTGCTCCTGATTGATCGGGCTTGAACTCTTTTCCGTGATCAGGGGCTTCTTGAGAACGCTGTAAGCTGGCTTCATGTTAGGCTTGCTCGTTAGGCGTTGGCGCGTTCAAGGACCTGCTGGAGACCCTGTTCGCTGATGAGAACTTGATGGTAGCGAACCAAGTCAAGCGCGTTGATAGTAGAGGCATCCGTAATGGAAACACGCTCAATGTTGCGCGCAGCCAGAACGCTGCTGTCGGCCCAAGCTGCGTCCACAATGAGGACTTTTCCCTTGGGATTGATGCGCTCAATGACTGAATTGAAGAGCTTGGTCTTGGGCTGGGCGACTTCGAAGCGTTCGATAACGTTCAAGCCGCCTTCATTGGCGAGATCCAAAAGTGCGCGCTGCAAGGCAAGCTTGCGGGCACCAGCAGTAATGGTCTTGGACCAATCACGCGGGCGGGGGCCAAAGACAACGCCACCTTTATAAAGCTGTGGGCCGCGCTTGTCGCCATGACGAGCACCACCCGAACCTTTTTGACGAATGATCTTTTTGCCCGAACCGGCAACTTCACCGTAATTCTTGGTCTTGGAAGTGCCCTGCCTCTTATTGGCTTGGTAGGCAATCACGGTCTGCTTGAGAATCGCAACACCCTTATTGCCTTCCAGCGCAGGGAAGGAAGAGAATTCCTTTTCCGCAAAGCTGCTTCCGTCGACAGTGTAAACTTTAAGTTTCATTTTGAAGGTCTCCGATTATTGCTTGGCCTTCTTGGCTTGGCGGACAATCACAAGATCGCCGTTAGCGCCGGGGAAACTGCCTTTGATGAGAAGAAGATTCTGTGCTTCGTCGATTTTCACGACTTGAAGATTTTGAACCGTGCGGCGAACCTGTCCCATGTGTCCAGGCATCTTTTTGCCTTTGAAGACGTGACCGGGAGTCTGGCGCATACCAATGGAACCTACCCGGCGGTGCATCATGTGACCGTGCGAGTCTGGCTGTCCGTCCATATTGTAACGCTTGACGACGCCTTGAAATCCTTTGCCCTTGGTAGTTCCGATGACATCAACCATTTGTCCATTTTGGAAACGGGAAACAGTGAGAACATCGCCAACTTTAAATTCAGGGGCTGAATCAAGGCGAATTTCGCCGAGGTGTGTATGTGCAGAAACACCTGCTTTTTTCAGGTGCCCTACTTCCGCCTTGGTCAGGCGCTGTTCTTTCTGCGGTCCAAAGGCAATCTGGACTGCATTATAACCGTCACTCTCGACGGTTTTCACTTGGGTAATCGGGCAGGGACCTGCTTGAACCACTGTAACGGGAACAATATTATTGTTCTCGTCATAGATTTGGGTCATCCCGATTTTTTTACCAATCAGTTGGAGCTTCATGTGCTAAGAGGCAGGTGGATTTCTCCGTTTGCACAGACCTGCGTTAGGTCGTTTTGTTAATGTAATTTAACGGTACGTTTCCTATCGCGCAGTCTGACCTGCAGGTTATTGCATTGGTTTAGTAAGAGCTTTCTTAGGCGTTGATACTGATATCGACGCCGGAAGGCAGATTCAGCTTGCGCAGTTCATCTACGGTTTGCGCAGTCGGTTCGATAATGTCAATAAGACGTTTATGAGTACGAAGCTCAAATGCGTCCATTGACTTCTTGTCGACGTGCGGAGAACGGTTAACGGTAAAGCGTTCGATATTGGTGGGCAACGGTACCGGTCCTGAGACCTGGGCGCCGGAGCGCTTGGCCGTTTCCACGATATCTGCTGCAGACTGATCCAGAATCCGGTAGTCGAATCCCTTGAGTCTGATGCGGATGGTTGGGCGATTCATGGCGCGAGAGTTTTTCTTATTGAAATGGATTAGGTACGGGCAGGAGCGCGTGATGCGGTCTCCACGATCTCCTTGAGAAGGTTCGCCGGCACTTGTTCGAAGTTGTGCGGTTCCATCGTGTAGGAAGCACGTCCCTTGGAAAGGGAGCGAACATCGGTGGCATAGCCGAACATAGTCTGAAGCGGAACCATGGCATCAATGGTGCAGACACCATTGCGGGTCTCCATGTTCTGGATTTGGCCGCGGCGACGGTTCAAGTCACCCATGATGTCACCCTGATATTCTTCCGGAGTGACAACTTCGACCTTCATGATGGGCTCGAGGAGAATCGGGTTACAATTCTTCATGGCTTCCTTGAAGGCAAAGATACCTGCCATCTTGAACGCCATTTCATTCGAGTCCACTTCGTGATAGGAACCGAAAACGATGCGAGCCTTGAAGTCGATCACCGGATAGCCTGCCACAGTACCATTATTGGCAGCTTCCAAGATACCTTCTTGAGTTGGCTTGATGTATTCCTTCGGAATGACGCCACCCACGATTTCGTTGACGACTTCCTGCCCCTTGCCGGGATTCGGCTCAAGGATGATTTCGGCGTGACCATATTGACCACGACCACCTGACTGACGGACGAACTTGCCGATACCACGGGCATCTTTGGTGATGGTTTCGCGGTAGGAAATTTGCGGCTTGCCCGACTTGGCCTCAACCTTGAATTCACGTTTCAGACGATCAACAATGATTTCGAGGTGAAGCTCACCCATTCCTGAGATCAGGGTCTGATTGGTTTCTGGATTGCTGGAAACACGGAAGGTTGGGTCTTCCGCCGAGAGGCGTTGCAGGCCTATCGACATTCTTTCCTGGTCGGCCTTCGAGTTTGGTTCGATCGCCATCGAAATAACCGGCTCTGGAAATGAAGGTGGCTCCAGAATGATATCTTCTTCCTTGGTGCAAAGGGTGTCACCGGTGACGATATCCTTGGGTCCAATAACTGCACAGATATCGCCGGAATAGGCAGCATCAACCTCTTCACGATCCATCGCCTTCAAAAGGATAAGGCGCGAAATACGCTCTGTCTGGCGCTTGCGCGGATTATAAAGCGCGTCGCCCTTGCGAAGGATACCACGATATACGCGGAAAAATACGAGCTGGCCAACATAGGGGTCAGCCCAAAGCTTGAAACAAAGACCGCAGACCTTGGCCTTGTCATCGGGCATAATGCCGATTTCCTTTTCGCCACCGTCCGTGAATGCTTTCATCGGAGGAAGATCAAGCGGACAAGGCAGGTAGTGGACAACGCCATCCAGTACCATTTGAACGCCCTTGTTCTTGAAGGATGATCCAGGAACAACCCCGATGAAATTCATCGAGATGGTAGCCTTGCGAATGGCGATGCGAATTTCGTCCTGAGTCAGTTCTTCACCGTTGAGATATTTTTCGGCAATGGCATCATCATAATCGGCAATCGCCTCAATCAGGGCGTCGCGGTATTTCTTGGCATCATCTTTCAGATCGGCGGGAATTTCCACCGTATCATACTTCATGCCGCGCGGGTCGGTTTCGTCGTAAATGTAGGCAACCTCTTTGACGAGGTCGACGAGCCCCTTGAAAGTTTCGCCTGCTCCGATCGGAATAAAGATCGGATGAGCATTTCCACGCAGTTTTGTACGAATATCGTTAACAGCGCGGAAAAAATCAGCTCCCGTGCGGTCCATCTTGTTGATGTACGCAATACGGGGAACGTGGTATTTGTTCATCTGCCGCCAAACCGTTTCGGATTGGGGTTGAACACCGGCAACAGCACAAAATACTGCAATGGCTCCGTCCAGAACGCGCAGAGAACGTTCAACTTCTGCCGTAAAGTCAACGTGACCAGGGGTGTCAATGATGTTCAGGCGTTGTTCAATGCCTGCAAACTGGCCTTCATTTGTCTTCCATCCACAGGAAACTGCAGCGGCCGTAATGGTAATACCACGCTCGCGCTCCTGTTCCATCCAGTCGGTAACAGCAGTGCCCTCGTGAACTTCGCCCATCTTGTGGACGACGCCGGTGTAAAACAAAATACGCTCGGAAGTAGTCGTCTTGCCGGCGTCAATGTGCGCAGCAATACCAAAATTACGCGTGTATTCCAGTGGGAATTTGCGCTCCGGTGAGTTGGCGTCTGAGAGTTTCATGGACATAATATCTACTGATTTGACTATCTTGGATGACAAAGAACGAGGGAAAGATTACCAGCGAAGGTGAGCAAAAGCCCGGTTCGCCTGCGCCATCTTATGGGTTTCTTCACGTTTTTTCACGACAGAACCCGTATTATTATAGGCGTCAATGATTTCAGCGGCAAGCGCTTCGGTCATGGGAATGCCTTTCCGGGTATCGGCAGCAGTGGCGAGCCAACGGAAAGCCATACTGGTCTGACGCTCATGAGAAATTTCAACTGGAACCTGATAAGTTGCGCCACCAACACGACGGCTCTTCACTTCCAACTTAGGACGGCAGTTTTCCAAAGCTCCCAATAGAAGCTCCATGGGATCGCCCTTTTCGAGTTTCTCACTGACGCGTTCAATTGCGCCATAGACAATACCCTGCGCGATGGACTTCTTACCGCGCTTCATGACGACATTAATAAGCTGGCTAACCAAAGCACTGCTGTAACGGGCATCAGGCTGGTGTTGGCGCTTGGTGGCTCGACGACGACGGGACATATTGAGTGCTTCTTCTTTAAAAGTAGTATTAAGCCTTACTTTTTGGCAGGCTTGGGACGCTTCACCCCGTATTTGGAGCGACTACGACGACGTTTTTCCACCCCTTGACAGTCCAGTGGACCGCGCACGATGTGGTAACGGACACCTGGAAGGTCTTTCACACGACCGCCGCGCACGAGCACGACACTGTGTTCCTGGAGCTTGTGACCTTCGTCTGGAATATAGCTAATAACTTCCTGCCCATTGGTCAGACGAACCTTGGCGACCTTGCGCTGTGCGGAATTCGGCTTCTTGGGTGTACGAATCATTACCTGAACGCAGACGCCACGCTTGAACGGAGAATTGCTCAAGGCCGGAGATTTGGACTTGGTTTTGGGCTGGGTCCGTGGCTTGCGGACGAGTTGATTGATTGTGGGCATGGAACCTAGAAAGTACGAAAAGAGTCGGCTGGGATACCTTTTTGCCTAACCCGTGCAAGTAAAATTCTCAAAAAATGTTTCTCCAATGCAGATTTAATAAGAATAGAATGCCTTATTTATTCCGAAAACAAGTCAATTTGAGCCACAGCAATGCCCCTGTAGCTCGGATAAACAAAGGATTGGAGGGAAATCACCCCCTTGCCCCAAGCCATTTGTAACTCCCCAGATGCATTTTATCCGCAATTCAGGTGAATTTGTCCATTATTTTGAAAATCCATCCTTTTATGCAATTTATTTTCACTTGGAGAAATTTTTGCGCAAAAACAGGGCGTATCCATTTTTCAGATACACATATCATCATTTTCCGCACCAACATTCCCCTGCCCCCATGTGTCCAATGGCATCCCCGGCATCGAAAACATCTCCAAACCACCCTTGCCGGAGTCTGGAACAAACAGGACTTGGATCGTTCCTTTCTTTTCGAGAAACACTCCCTTGAGAATCAATTGACGGAATCCCTTGTTCACCGACTGCCGTTCCAAACCGGGATCGGCCTCGGCATTCTCGAAGACAAACCCCTCTGGAGCCATAGAGAAAACATGCATTTTCCGGCCTTGATAGACTAAAGTCGCCACACAAGGGTTCTCAGGGCTGACAGTCACTTTGGCCCGGGTAAAAATCTTCCATTCAAAGCGTGTTCCTGCCTCCTTGGATTCCACGTCATCCTGTACAACCAATTTACCCGATTCATAGTCCAAACTCAGCCCCCGGCTCCATGAAGTCAATTGGTCGGGGTACGCTCCCCCCAAATCGGCAATGGTGAACGCTCCTTCATTTGAGGAAACCAATTTAACAATCTTCGCCTCTCCTTTTGCATTTTGAAGCAGCCCCTCCGGAATAAGCGTGCCATGGCCGAGATTATTCAACCGAAAAATCTTCCAACGCCCACCTCCTTGCTGGGAATCCCAATACCCGGGTAAATCATAATAATCCCCTCCCAAATCCTCCACCCAGCGCACGCCCAGGATATCATAGACAAAACTACCCAAATCTAGGTGACTGTGAGGAACATCATTCTTCCCTGCCTTAAGCCCTACATAGGCAGAGTTCGGATCAGTCCAATGGCTTCGCATCACGGCAATATCCGCATTGCCACGAAAATGCGCACTTAATGGTGCTGTGCGTCCATCCACTCTGTCACTGGCTTTTCCGGGAAACCACACACCATAGAGAGGAAAAAACCGGCCTCCATCGGTAACCGCGTTATTTTCCCGTTTCTTGAGAAACTCCGTCAGCATTGCACGAGCATCCTGCCTGACAATCTCCGGTCCATACTCATTTCCCAGCCATGAGTAGGCCGGGGACACCTCCACGCGCGTACCTCCATCGGCGTAATTGAAATAAAGACCTGAATTTCCTCGCAACTGACGGAAGCAAAATGCCGTGCGCTGAAAGGCACGATCACCGGACAGCTCGAAGTCTGTATCAATCGCTTTCTTCAGGGTGGCAATTGCCACAACATTGTATGTCGTACCGTATTCCCAATAGGCTGGTCCTTCCTGATAGCCTCCGTCGGGACCATATTGGCTCATTGCCCGCGGAAGTGACTCTACCGCATGCTTGATCACTTTTCTGGCCAAGGTCGATTCATCCTCGGCAATTGCCAAGGCCGCAGCAAGTAACCCGCCATTGCAAACCTGATTCCAATTGTTATTCCGCGTATGCCAGCCTGCCTTTGACTCATACACCTTCATCCCTGGAATAAGTGCATGCTTCACCAAGGCTTCGCGAAACAATCCTTTATCCTCTTCCGACAAGGATTCGTAAAGCCAGTCATATCCTATGGCCACAGCAAAAGCCATTTCCGCCGTATCAAGAAAATGCTTGGGATTCCAGTCAGGGAAGGCGCAAACAGCCCGCATCTCCGCCAAGGCCCGTTCCCGATAGCGAGCTTCTCCCGTCATCCGCCAGACATAGCTCTCCAGCATAATTCGCCTCAAGGCATCCCGACTTTCCCCCAACAGACGAATCCCAACAAGCTTATGCTGGGCAACAGGAGTCTTGATTTGTAAATCTGCCTCACGGACTATGGATGCCTGCAACATCTTCCACACCTCATCGGTCTTATACCTTTTTATCGCCTGCGCCTGATCGTCCTTGGTCCACAATAAACGCGGATGTCCTAACTCCAAAGTTCGCCAATTATTCAGAACATCCATTGACGATGAAGAAATTGGAATCTGACCCTCTTCCGCAATTATCGGAGGAAAGCCACCCATGCAAAATACAACAGCAACAAAGCCTAGAAATCGTAATTTCTTCATCGCATGATGTCGATAAGTACAAGACATCAGTCCTTCAATATTGTTCCAAAACCCCAGCCTTGGTCTTTCTCTTCAATTCTTTACATACCAACTCCACCAAAACACCCGCGCCTGAAGGAGCGGGTGTTTTGTGTTAGGCAATATTTTTTTGGAAAAAACACTGCCGGTGATCACAATTCAGACCGCGATTAGAAGCGCATTCTGAAGGTGGCGTTGAGGTGATGGGCTGTTTGGTCCTCGAAGTCGTACTCGAAGGTGTAGCCGAGGGTGAGCGATTTGTTTTCGTCGAACCCAAACTCGATCACCGGGCCTATCTGCATGAGGTTTTCCGGGGAGGCGGCCGCACTGACTTTGTATTTGTTGCCCGAGTAGTCGTTGGCAAAGCGCGCTTCCATGTCCACTTCGTCGTCGAGCAGTTCATAGGCATACGCTGCGCTGAGTCCGACCCGTAGCGTGAAGTCCGCCTCGGTCGGCACCTGCCAGTTGATGCCCGTCCCGATTTTGGCCCGCAACGAGTCCTGCGTGAAGGAGTCGAGGTGGAGCGCGCTTTGGGTGCCTTTTTCCGTGAAGGCATCTACGTCCGTGCGCACGTATTCGATTCCCGCGTAGGGCGTCAGGCTGAACTGCTCACTCAGCGGTACGATGGTGCCCAAGTAGAGGTTTGCGCCATAGTTGAAGCCTTCCGGCTTGGCCGTGGCCCGTCCGTAGAGGGTGTCGTGTTTGATTTCGTAGCTGTTGTATCCGCCATAGACCCCGGCGTCGAGGTAGAGCCAGTCGGAGAACATGTAGGAGCCGTAGACACTCAGCGAGGCGTTGTTGAGGGTGACTTTGCCTGCGCCGTTGTGCAAGTCTGCCTTGCCTGAGTGGTAGCCTACGTTCATCCCCATGAGCAAGTCGGGACCGAAGGATTGATCGACCCCGATGAGTCCGCCGTAGGTGTTGAAGTCGAAGGCGGGATTGGAGCTG
>JAITVQ010000063.1 GCA_031285745.1 Puniceicoccales bacterium
GAGATAGTCAGCCGCGCTGGCAGGCGATTGCTGGTGTGGAGGTGGTATCTGGATTGAGCCCTGCCGCGAAGGAGGCCCGGGTGCGGGAGTGGCGTAAATCAGGCGAGCGGGTGGTTTTCGTAGGCGACGGGATTAATGATGCTTCGGCGATGGCGGAGGCCGACGCGGGGATTGCGATGGGCAGCGGGACGGATTTAACCCAGGCGACGGCCCATGGGGTGCTGGTGGGGAATGGGTTGGGGACGTTGCCGCAGGCGGTGCGGCTGTCGCGGCAGGTGTCCCGGTCTTTGCGGGGTAATTTGCTGTATGCGCTTGTGTATAATGTTTTCGGGATGGCCTTGGCTGCGGCGGGGCTGTTGAACCCGGTGGCGGCGGCCTTGATTATGATGGTTTCGAGCGCATGGGTGTCGTGGCGGGCGGCCAAGGCCGCCGAGCTGGGTCTGGCGCTGGAAAATAGCCGTTGACGAAAGGTTGGCGTTGAAAGTTTGGGAAAGGTGTTTCTTCTTTTGACAAAGGCTTTCCACGGCGGTCAGTTTTTGTTTTTCTTTTTTCCCATGAAAAATTTCCGTTTTCACCTGTTGTTTTTTATTTTCACCCTGGGCATGTTTTTGGCCCCGGTTTCAGGGCAGGCGCAAAGTGCCACCGTTGTGGCCGGGCTGCAGCAGGACGTGGAAGCGATGCGCCAGGAGATTCGCCTGTTGCGCGCCGAGGTGGAGGATTTGCGGCTTGCCGTGGAGAAGGCGCAGGCGCAGAGCAGCAGCGCCGTGTCCAGCTCCAGTGTGAAGCAGCAGATGGAGTCGCAAAACACGACGGTGAATCAGATGATGCAGGCCCAGAAGGCCGAGATAACTGCGGATATGAACCGCCGTTTTGCGGCAATGGAGAGTTCGACCAATCAGGCGCTGGCCTCGATGACGAAGCAGGTGAATGACGCGCTGGCCCGCCAGAATGCCTCGACTGCACCGACAGTTCGGACACAGCCGCCCGCCCAGTCCGCACCTCCGGCTACGCCTTCCGATATGCCGACAACGGGAGTGCGCTATAAGGTGAAGTCGGGAGATACGGTTTCCGCAATTGCCCGCGCCAATAAGTCGCGGGTGAACTGGATTCTGGCCGCGAATAATCTGGGGCCTGCCACGACCATCCATGTCGGCCAGGAGATTTTCATTCCGCAGCGCGACGAGACACCTGTTCCCGCCACCTCAACCCCAGCCAATTAATTTTCCATGGCCACTCCCAAAAAAAGTCTCGGACGCGGACTCGGAACATTGATTTCGGGTGGCGCAAAGAATCTCGCAAGTACTCCCGCGGGAAAAACCGCCCCGGCGGCTTCGACGAAGTCCGGGACCAAGTCGCCGTCGTCCCCGGCAAAGGTTTCCGAGCCAGCCGCGACATCGCTCCCGTATCAGGAGATTCCCGTGGGCAAGATTGTTCCCGCCCGCTGGCAGCCGCGCCGTGATTTTGCCGCCGAGTCGATCAAGGAGTTGGCCGACTCCATCCAGTCGGAGGGATTGCTGCAACCGATCGTGGTTCGCAAGACTTCGGAGGGATATGAGTTGATCGCCGGTGAGCGTCGCTGGCGCGCGTTTCAGAAGTTGAATTTAAAGAGTATTCCCGCCCGGCTGGTGAATGCCAGTGACGCCGCCACGGCAACGATGACGTTGATCGAGAATTTGCAGCGCGAGGGGTTAAACCCGATTGAAGAGGCGCTGGGGTTTGCCAGCTTGATGCGCGATTTCAGCCTTACGCAGGAAGCTGTCGCCGAGCGGGTGGGCAAGCCACGCGCTACGGTTGCCAACAGCGTGCGTTTGCTTTCGCTGAATCGCGAGATCCAAGGCTATCTGGGCAAGGGGTTGCTCTCGACAGGACATGCGAAGGTTATTCTCGGCTTGGAGACCGAGGCCGACCAGACACTGGTGGCACGGCGAGTGATCGAGCAAGGCGCGAGCGTCCGCGAGACGGAGAATATCGTGAAGAAGCTGAAGGCGGCGAAGCCGGCCGATCGAACCACAACCGCTCCGGCTGATACGCGCAAGGCGGCTGAGATTACCGCCGCCCTCGCCGATATCGAGAAGCGCCTGACTTCACGTTTTAATACGAAGGTGCACTTGAAGCACGGCGCGAAGCACGGGAAGATTGTTATCGAGTATTACGGCAACGATGACTTGAAGCGCATTCTTGAGCAGATCGGCACGGCCTAGTTTCCGAAGTAGCGCAGGCTTCCAGCCTGCTATCAGTAATTATCAGTGTTAAGAGTTCAGCGTTCAATAAAAACGCTTTCATGAATCCGATTTCAGTATTTCCATTTTCAGTTTCTCAGCTTTTGGACGAGCAGGCTGGAAGCCTGCGCTACACTGCCGATAGTTTTTTCCTGAAGAGGTTTGTCGCTTGTTTCAGGATGAATGAGACAAAGAAGAATCCCGAGCAAACCAAGACCACGGCAGCGCCTACTGGGACCCGGGCAACATAATAGGAAAGGTATAGCCCACCGACTCCGCTCGCGATGCCGATGAGGGAGGCGAGCACCATGACGCCACGCAGTGTTCTCGCGAGCATGATCGCCGCCGCCGCCGGAGTCACCAGCAAGGCGGTCGTGAGCAACGCCCCGACGAGGCGGACGCATGATACGGTGCTGAGCGCTACCAGGATCAGGATCAGGAAACGCATTTGCCGGGGCCGTGCGCCGATTTGTTGCGCGTATTCCTCGTCATAGGACGAGAGTTCCAGTTCTTTGTGAAAGAGGAAGAGGACCGTGAAGACGATGCCGGTGACGCTGGCAATCAACCATAAGTCCTGGGTTGTGACGCCCAGCACACTGCCGAAGAGCAGTCCCGAGAAGTCCCGGAATGATTGCGATTGGGTCATCATGAGTACGCCCAGGGCGAACATGAAGGAGAGTATGACGCCAATGGCAGTGTCTTCGCGCATTTCGCGCCGGTTGGTAATGCCGCCGATGCCGAGCGCGGTCAGGATGGCCGCTCCCAATGCACCCCAGTAGAGCGAGAAGCCCTGGAGGATAGCAAAGACGATGCCGGGTAGGATGGTGTGAGTGAGCGCCGTGCTGACAAATGCCATGCGCCTGAGCACCACGTACGCGCCGAGTACCGCGCAATTGGTGGACGCAAGGATGATGCCGAGCAAAGCCCGGCGCATAAAGTCGTCTTGAAATGGTTCAAGGAGCCACATCGCTTAGTGTTACAGATAGGATGAATGCATGGATTATTTTGCAAGAAATTTGCATTTCAAGGGCGAGATCGTGAATTCGTATACCATTTTCGCTAAAACATGGACGCGTAAGAAAGTATTTTGTGAGAAAATCATTAAACAGTTTAACGTCTGTCCCACTTCTTCGCATGCCTATGAAATCTTTGCTTACACCTGCAGCATTACTGCTTTTAGTTGGAGGAACGCTCCATGCTGTCACCGTAACGGATGCTTCCATTTACCAAGTAAACGGAACCTCTACGCTTGTTACCACTGCAGTAGGCGCTCCCGTTGTGTATATCGCCAATCCGACAACGGATAGCTCCTCTTTAGGGTGGATTGCGTTTAAAGGTGTTCCGTCAACGACATCCAATATTCATTCTGGCGGCAATACTTTGATTTCAATTGATTTGATCGACCTCTCATCTTGGAATAGCAGTGAAGGTAATTTTCTTGCCATGAATTGGGGAGTCTATGGCAATACCAATACAAGTGAGCAAGGAACTCATCGTGTTGGAAAGACCCAAGGTGTTTCGACATCACAGGGGTGGCAGTACACATTTGATACATCTAGTCTTTTGGCTGATACTCAATATTTATTTAATGTCCATGCCGGGGAATATTCACAGGCAAACGCGACATGGTCCATGTTGTTCGGAGGTGTTGCACAAAAGTCAGGTACATTGTCATCCTTGGGATATGCGACAGCAAGCGCTGAGGGCATCATTCAAATAGGTTTCACGCTATCCCAAGCTGAAATTGATGCTGGTTCTGATATGTCATTCAAGTTAATCGGTGCTGGTGGCGGTGGAAATATTCAAACCGCCGGTGCTTTTCTCACAGCAGTGCCCGAACCGTCGACTTATGGGTTGATTGGTGGTTTCGCCGCTCTTGTTGGAGTTGTTGGCTTACGCCGCCGTAAGACGAAATAACTCTGTGCGGAATCGGTTTTCTGCTATATCTCACAACAGCAGTGCATAATCATGCACTGCTGTTGTGTTTTATGCGCGTGGCGATATTGTTTTTGCTACCTTACTTTTAAATACTCTTGTCATCTAAATGAAACTGACACGGCCCAAGGTTTACTTTGCCGGATTCTGGACCCACGATCTTGGGGAACTGGAGAGTGAGTTGCGGATTGTCGGGGAAGGGTGGACGATTCCCGGTTGGCAGATTCGTGAGGATACTCATCCTGATTGGGAATTTAAATTACAAATCAGCGGGACTTCTTACTGGACGGTGGAAGGGCAGCCACTTTCGCTGGAGCCGAATACTTTGTATGGCATTGCACCAGGAGTGCGACATGCCATGGAGAAGCCCGCCCGGGAATCGACCCAGTTTCTATTCTGCCGAATTGCCGTTGATAATGTTTTGAAACGAAATCCGGAATTGCGGGCCGATTGGCAGGGAAAGAAGTTTTTCCGTCTGGAGAATGCGTTGGTTTTGAAGCCCACTTTGCTGAAATTAGTCCGGGAAGCCGTTACCGACAATGTATCACGAGTCCAGATTACCCGGGCATTGATAGATCTTTTTCTTCTCGAAATTACCCGGCTGGGCACGCAGGGGGATATGCTGGTTCCCACGGTGACCCAGCATAAGGGTTTGGCCAGGGCCTTGTCCGAGATAGACCGGAATTTTCACAGGAATTTATCCGTGGCGCATTTGGCTGGGATAGCAGGAGTTTCGCCGGGGCATTTCGGCAAGTTATTCCAAGCGGAAAAAAATATGTCACCCCGTGACTATTGGATGGAAAAGCGCATCGAGGCCGCCAAGGATGTTCTCGCCAACACGGATCGTTCGGTCACTGATATCGCCTTGGACTTGGGTTTTGCCTCAAGCCAGCATTTTGCCCGCGAGTTTAAATCAATTACGGGGCAGACTCCAAGTGATTACCGGGGTCGGGTTTCGCATCCGAGTTAGGCCAGTTTGCTTCAAACTCAGAGAAGTTTATGCTGGCAAAAGGATATGCGCGCGAAGTCTCTGGTGGTGGATGTGTGCCTGTAATACTGTCATTATTGATAGGTAGGGAGTATACAGGCATTTTATAGAGTTATTTGACAACGAGAAGTCGTGCCGCATTATCTGTTGTGTTGCAGCTCTTTCGGCGGCGACATTTTTTTTAATTTATCCATTACACTCATGAGTTTGCTTCAAGACTTCAAGAAATTCGTCATGCGCGGCAATGTCCTCGACATGGCAGTCGGTGTTATCATCGGCGCCGCATTCGGGAAAATTGTCAGTTCACTGGTGGATAAGGTGATGATGCCTGTGATCGGGAGGTTAACCAGCGGGGTTGATTTCAGCGATATGTTTATCGCCCTGGATCGTGCCAAATATGAGGCAAAGGGCGGGGCATCGCTGCACCTGGCCGACGCAGTCAAAGAGGGCATCCCGGTCATCGCCTATGGCGAGTTTATCAATGCGATTATCAATTTCTTCATCGTCGCCGCCTGCGTTTTTTTGATGATAAAAGTAATTTCCTCATTGCAAAAAAAGGAAGAAACGGCACCAGCTGCGCCTGCTGCTCCGACAAAGGATCAAGAGCTATTGACCGAGATTCGGGATTTGCTCAAGTCATCCAAGTCGTGACCGTTCACTCTTTTTAATCAGCAATGAGAAAATCAGCTTATCTGGGCGCTGCGATTACCTTGGCAGCCTCTTCGCTATCTGTCGTCGCAGACGAGGTCCGCCTGAAGGACGGTACCGTGGTGAAAGGGGTTGTCGCCGGAGTGGAGGGTGGGGTGCTCTCCATCACGCCTGGCTACAATGCGGATGGCTCGGTCAAGGCCTTTAAGTTCAAGCTGGCGGATATTACCTCGTTCTATACGGAAGAGCCGCTCTATGTCGGCACTTCCGCTACTGATACGCCGATTCCCGATAACGTCTCCTTCGGCAAGGTCGAGGGTGCGCCTGGCGGAATCAAGGTGGTGACGGAGAACGGAACAACGACGGCTCCCATTGAGGCGATTCGTGCTGCGTGGCGCACTCCTGCTGAAAGCCCCCAGGAAAAGGAACGCAAGAAATTGGAGAGGCATTGGGAATATGAGTTTACCACGGATATAGTCGGCAAGAGCGGCAATTCAGACAGTATCGGTGCCTCGGTTGGCTTCAAGGCGGTCAATAAGAGTATCCACGATGAACTGACTTTCTTTGGACGTTATAATTATTATCGTACCGACGGAGTTCAGTCTCAGGAAGACTTGGATGCAGGTGTTGAGTATAAGTCAGAATTCGCGAATCCATTGTTTTGGTATGTCAGCTCACATAACGGATTTGATAAAGTGAAGTTGATTGATTTTATGTCTGTTTCCGCTGTGGGTGGTGGAACCAAGCTGATCGACCAGGCCAATCAGAAACTGGATGTCCGACTCGGTCTTGCCTATCGTTATGAGTCATATGAAGACGGTACTGACATGAGTAAACCGGGTTTGGACATTGGTTATGATTACTCACTTTCCTGGAGCTGGGGTAAGTTTGTCGATAAGCTGACCTACACGCCTGTTTTTGATGATTTTGGAAATTATTTATTGAAGCACCAAGCATATCTGGAAATGCCGATTGCCTCATCCGAGAACTGGATGATCCGCCTTGGTATGAGTAACGATTATAACAGCCGCCCCCTGCCGACAGTTGATCGGCTTGATACGACTTACTTTGTCAGGATTGTGCTGAAGTTTCGGTAGAAAGTTATTTTTGCCCTGAAGATCAGGGAATAAGCTGGCAAGAGTCTCCATTCTCTCACTGTGCCAAGACAGTGAGACTTAATGTTCATGCAGCTATGAGTATAAGCATGAGATGATATGTCACTTGTGGAATGATCTTTCTCCCGGAACATATGCCATAGATATGTTGTCCAAAAAGATCAAATGAGAGGGAAGTTGATCTATGGTATCTTGTTGGATGCTCGGACGAGAAGCTGGGAAAATATATTGGGAATCAGGTTAAAAGATCATTTCATGACTAGTGTAAAAATTTGTTAAAAATCAATATATATGCTTGGACTTTGGGTAAATTACCCTAAAAACTATTGCATTCCTACTTTAGGTAGGAGTCTTTTAAGAAATAGTTTTCTTACCTTAGCGATGAAAAAAAGAATACTTCTGTCCTTTCTGGCCACTGCTTCAATGCTTCCTGTCTTTGCACATGGGGCTGCAGAAGGTCAGGTTACTTTTACCAATGCGGTCATATCAGAGGTTATCAATGACGTAAAGATTGTCGATGCCAAGTCACTCTCTGCCCGACCAGCATTAAGAAACGCCCAGTTTTACGCTCCGGACATGTTGCGGACCGGCCGCAAATCCCGTGCTCAATTACTAATGAAGGACGGCACGGTGGTGCGGGTAGGATCAAACGCAGTTTTTTCCTTTGATGCCGAGGCCCGGACCATTCGCCTGGAAAACGGTACCGTGATATTCCACTCACCCACCGGCAAGGGAGGCGGAAATATTGTCACCAACTCCGCAACGGCATCCGTAATCGGGACAACCATCATGGTTACGGCTACCAGCAATGGGGGATTTAAATTCTCTGTCTTGGAAGGCGAAGGAAAGGTTCTATACTCGGATGGCAAAGAGTCCCGCGTTCAGGCCGGGCAGATGATGTTTGTCATGCCCAAGTCCGAGGGCGGCAAGGACGGCGAATCTTCAGAACAATCCCAAGAGGAAGACGGTGGCAAAGGGGCGGCGCCTGGCATGGTGCTGAATTTTGACCTCGCGACCATGGTTAGTGAATCCGGACTGCTGAATGGATTCTCCAGTTCGATCTCATCCGCAGGGAAAATCGCATCGGCGATAAGCGAACAGGGGGCGAAAATCGCCGGGGGTGATTTGCAGCAGACTGGCATGGTGATTTTGAGCGCGGCAACTTCCCAGGACTTTTATTGCGCAGACCTCGCTACGGTCCTCCAGCAAAGCGTCGCGTCTGATTACAATTTTGCCCTGACTCAGGATGACGACATGCGTGTCGCTGCGAACCTGAATTCGGATTTATATGTAGATGCGAATAACAAGATTCCGGAGCGATATATTTTCCGTGACCCGGTAGTAGTCGATGGAGACGGCTGGTCATTTGATGATTTCACCGGGGTGCTTGCCGATCAAGTGACATTCGGAAGTGGTACCGTTGACCTGAGTTCTGTCGATGGAGCCAATCATGTTGGTATCGGTGGCTCGAAGATTGTTTTCGACGGAAACATCGTGCTTTCCGGATTGAACCAGACGGAAATCCTAGTGGTGGGTGGCGGCGAAATCGTCAATACCGACGGAGCCAGCCTCGATGTCGTATTTGGCGGCAATGGAGGTTCATTGAATCTGGTTGCGGAAATGACGAGCACATTGGATGGCATGTCGATTTCCAACAATACCGGCAGCATGACATTCCAGGTGAATTCGGGGGATCTGATTATTTCCAATTCGGCTCTGGAATCACAAAATACCATATCCGGCTCCACCATCAAGGGAGACATGACATTGGTGTCCTCGACTGGTGCAGTTGAAATCAATTCCAGCAATGTTGCCGCACATGGGGCCGATTTGACCATATCCGGAGCCACTCATGTAGCCATTGATGGCACTGCCCTCACAGGAAATACAGTCGGTGTCTCCAGTGAAAATGTCAGCATTACGAACGGAAGTCAGGTAGCAGGGGACTCTGTGTCGGTTGCTGCCAATGATACCGTGGTAATTGATTCCAGTCATCTGGCTTCAAATGCAGGAGAATTAAACGTATCCGGCGTGATCCAGGTTTCTATCGACAATAGTACGCTGGACGGAGTTAATACATCCATTTCAGGTGGGAGTGTCAGCATTGCAAATGGAAGCCAGGTAACAGGGGACTCCGTGACGGTTGCTGCCAATGATACTGTGGTAATTGATTCCAGCCATCTGGTTTCAAATGCAGGAGAATTGAATATATCTGGAGTGGCTCAGGTTTCCATCAGCAATAGTACATTGGAAGGCATAGATGCGCTTATTTCAGGTGGAATTGTTGATATGGCGAATAGCACTTCGATTCATGGTAATTCCATTGTCATCAAGACCGAAAATGGCCTGACGATTGCTGGAAGTGATTTGGTCGCGACACAGGCAATTTCGCTGAGTGGCGGGACTGGAACGATAAGTTTATCCCAGACCAGCTTGGATGCGGGGCAGGGGACTGTCTCTATCGACAATAATCAAGGCTTGGTTCTGGACGGCGCCTATATTGGAGGAGACACCGTGACGCTTGCCTCCAATGGCACAGTTTCTTCGACAGGAGGTACCAATATCAGTGCAATCTCCAGTGGGAGCATCAGTGGGACTGGAGTCTCATTGGTCGATTCATCCCTGTCCGCCAGAAATGATTTTGCTATTCAGGCGGTGGATGAACTCTTGTTGGAAAGAACTTCTCTTTCGGCTAATAATATTTCCCTGGTTTCCTCTGTTGGCGGAATTGAACTGATCTCGGCAAATATCCAGTCCGCCAATGGCAATGTGGATATTTCCGCTCTGCAGGATATTTCCATTTCCGATTCAACTTTGGGGGTACATAGGGGCGAATTGGATATTGTGTCTGGGGGCGCGGTGACCGTAACTCGCGGCACAATTAAAACCGGAGGTGGGCTAAGCATTCAGGGCAACTCGGTGACTATCCAAGGCGCGGCTTCAATACCAGGCAGCAGCGACGAGATTGTCCTGCAAGGTGGCGGAATGGACATAACTGCAGCCACCACGTTAGCTGTAAATGAGGCAAGGATAACAGACCAGTCTTCTTCAGGTGACGTTATTTCCCTGAAAGGAAATGATGTTGCGGTTAGTCAGAGCACTATTCAGGCGGCACAAGCCAATATTACCATAACCGCCAATCATGATCTGGCACTGACGGGGACTGCAATTACAGGGAATTCGCTCGTGCTCAATGCAGCAACCAACGGTGGGAGGATCACCCTTGATCAGGTGAATTTGAATGTCCCCATGCAGGTTATCAAGGGGACTGCGGAAACACTGGCGTTCTCAAATGTTTCCTTTACCGATGGAACATTGGCTACCCTTTATAGTGGAACAGGCCTGTTTAACTCGGACGGAGGCATAATTGTTGGGCAGGTAAACTTCCTCACGGGTGTAACCTATGCCGGCAATGATGCACTGGATTATGTTTATGTCCCCAGCCTGAACATCGGTGATGTCGAAAGCCCGATTCATATTCTTCCTATCGGGGGAGAAGATTATCGGGGAAGCAAGGTGGCTTACTCACTAAGCCGTGCTCTGGAATACGTCACGGTTGGCGGTGTTGAGCAAATATCCAACAACTTCGTGTACCGCAAGGTCACTATGCTTACGCCTGAGCAAGTTGGCGTTATGGTTCCTTCTTTTGTGACAGCGCTTGATCCTGATCTGTATAAATTCTGCGGGGTTCTGGCCAAGTCAATGACGGTGGATAGTAGTCTGATGACTAGTTTGCAGAGTATATTCAATAATGCCGACTTTACAGGACTCACTATTCCCACGGTGAAATACTATGCTCTGAACACGACTCTCGCCCAAAGCATTAATATCAATGTTCCGACGGCAATAAGTCATGTGGAAATCGCAGGCAATACACTGAGTACGCCGAATAATTTATTCATAAGTGCGAACTTCAGTGATTCGGTTGGCGTGAACAATGAACTATATCTCCGTACGTTGAATTCGCTCTCATTGAACAATGCGACGATTACCTCCACGCATGGCAGCTTAAGTATCCAAAGCGGTGGCAGTCTCACCATGAACGGTGGAACGCTGACAGCAGGTTGTGCAGATGCATCTCATCCCAACGGGCACATTACTCTCGCGGCACCATTGGGGGCGGTTATCTTGAATAATGTCGCTATTGCTGGAAAACAAAATGCTTCCAGGCTTACGGTTGTTGGTGCAAATGTTCAGATGACCAATACAACCCTGCAAACTCCGGCTACAGGGGCAGGTTATATCGCAATCCAAGGTGCACAGGCAGTCAGCCTTCAGGGAGGTCGCTTGGTTGCCAAGGATATTAGCATCGGTGGTGCCAATATCGGAGGCATCAATACTACACTTGAATCTTTGGATGTAAATGGAGTCCAGTTTGGTGAAAGCACTCCTGGAAGTGTACTGGGGACTGACAATGCAACCATCGCTATGTCCGCGAAGACTATCGTGATTCGCAATGTGAACTTTAACGACGGAAGCAAGGTGGCCTTGTATTCCCGTGACGGAGCATTGAATGTCATGGGGACGGAAGGCTCTATGTTTGGTGCTGTTAATTTCGGATCCGGCACTGTGAAATATGGAGATAATGATGTTACGTCCGGGGCTGGCATATCGCAGTTTGTCAACGTACAGGGCCATGGTCCTTCAAATTCCAAAATATTCTTCGATAAAGTATCTCAGCAGGGGATTAATACAGCCGGACCTGATGCACCTATCCAAATCAAACCTCTCTAAGAACTAATATTCTGTTAGTAGCGAAAAAGGGGGCAGG
>JAITVQ010000130.1 GCA_031285745.1 Puniceicoccales bacterium
TTCCAGCCACAGTGCCATGCATGCCAAACCAATAAAGGCTCTGGGGATGGTCGGGAGGAAACGCTCCCAACCCCATCAACGTCGAGGCAACCGGAATTCCTGTCAATTTGACAAACTCCCGCAGCACGTTGGACGCATCACTGGAAATGATGCCGCCGCCAATATAAATAACGGGACGCTCGGCTTTCTCAATTTCACGGAGGATCTTCAATAGATCCTCGTCGGAGGCTTTTGGCGGAGTTGCCAAACCCGGAATATCGACATCGTCGAGACTTTTTGGGAATTTGGGAACGAAGACTGCCTGTTGGACATCCTTGGGAATATCGACGATAACCGGGCCGGGCCGTCCTGTGGTGGCAATCTTGAAGGCCTTGAAAATGATCGTCGGCAGCTCCTCATAGTTTAAAACAAGAAAACTATGCTTAACGATGGGAAGTGTAATCCCAAAGAAATCCGCCTCTTGGAAAGCGTTTTTGCCGATAAATTGCTGAAAAACCTGTCCTGTAATCGCCACCAGCGGGATGCTGTCCATGAACGCATCGGCAATGGGAGTTACCAGATTGGTCGCGCCAGGCCCCGAAGTAGCCATACAAACACCCGGCTTGCCTGTGGCCCGGGCATATCCTTGCGCCATAAATCCCCCGCCCTGCTCATGGCGAGGCAAAATGGCCCGAATTTTCTTGGTCCGGGTCAACGCTTGGCTGATTTCCAGCAGGCTCCCGCCTGGGTATGAAAAAACCGTATCAACACCCAGCAGCTCAAGGCAACGCACCACAACATCACAACCACGCATAGGAAGGGAATCCGTCTGGGTAACTTTGGTCTTTTTAAAAGTTTTTCTTAAAGCGTGGACAGTCTTGGCCATGTGAGGGATTTTGTATGTTATTTTGCGTTCTTTGGCTTGCGGCTATGGCAAAAGCAAAACAACTGAAGAAAACAGGGAGTTGCAGGCAGGCAAGAAATTTGAGTTTATTTGTAACACCATGTAACTTTGTTTTCCCTTGCCAACTCAAACGTCCAAAATGATTAAAACCAGCCCATGCCTGCCCAGCGCAATCATTTATTCACAAAGGTGAGTTCCCTGATTTTTCCGGTAATCGCGCTTGCCCCCCTGCTTGGATGCAGCACCGCCGATTCGGGAACGGCTTCGGCTTCCACTTCTGCTGGGACAACAGAGTCTGCGGAAATCAATTTTGATAAGCTCTTGGCTCCGGTAAACAACGAAACAGTTTCGCCCAGCCTGGAGGTTGACATTGCCTATGGTGACCGGAAATTGGGTGATTTGCTCAGGCATGCATCCATGTATTCCCCGGAAATGATCCGACAGGAATATAACATCGCTCGAAATGATGCATTTCGTTTTCGCGGCTGGCGCCAATACATGCCTTTTATCAATGCAAACTACCAGTTTGGTTATTACAACCTGCTCAAGAGCGACAATACGAACACCTCAGGCTCTTCTGACAAAATAGGCGGTAGCTATAACATCTCAGCCCGATACCCGATTTTTTATTGGGGAGCATATTCTGCTGAAAAGAATGTTGCGTTCATTCGCGAACAACGTGCCCAGGGGTCCGCCACTGTTGCCTGGCGTCGGCTTGCCGCAGGCATTCGCAAAAACTATTTTGATATGGTCGTCCTGAAAAACGACATCGCCTTGCACGAAAAACGAATCATCTGGACGCAAAAACAACAGGATAAGACAGCCGCCATTCATGAAGCCGGAAGAATCTCCCAAAGCACGCAATCAGCCCAATCCCTCGAACTAAAGCGTTTGGAATTGGAGTTGGAACGAAAAAAAATCATCCTGCAGACCATGCTGGGGAAAATACGTTCCGACAGTGGACTGGATACCTTTTCCCTGGATGATATCCCGCTGTCGATTCAGGAACCCAATGTTGATGTCAAGATATTGGAACAACAAATCAAATCGTTTCAAGTCGTCGGCACCGACGAAAGCATCGAAGTGAAGATGGCCCAACTCTACCGCGAAGAACTCGACGAAGAGATCACACGTGTCCGCGCGAACGCCTTGCCCAACTTCAATCTGGGCGCCTCGGTAAGTCAAAGTCCATACCAGACCAATACAGGGACTTTTGGGCTGCAAACCATCTTCTTTGCAGGTATCAATGGTTCCTGGAATCTTTTTGATCGCGACATCACCAATGCAACTGTTCGCAGCCTGAAAACCCAGCAACAGTTGATTGACGCCGAGCTGAAATCGACAAAAACCCAGCGCCTGATCAATCTCGAAAACCAAATAGAGGAAATTCGAATTTCCCAGGAAATGCTGGCCCTTCGATTGGAATATCGAAACAACATCCAAGCTCAACTGGATGCCGTAAAACAACAATTCTCGCTTGGACAAGTTGACCAATCTGCTGTCGACAATGCCGAGGAGAATCTGTTAACAGTCGACCAGCAGATACTCAATGACCGGATTAACATCGCCAATGCCTATTACCTTTTCCAATCGGGAATAGAACAAGATCCCGCCGCCGTAATTTACACACCTCCTTCCAATGAAGATTAAATCCTTCCTGCAACTCGCTGTCATCATACTGATAATCGTCGGCGGATACTTCGGAATACGATATTTCAGCACACCCGAAGTGGTGGTAGCCACTGTTTATCGAGGAAACGCGATCCTCTCTGCTACTGGCAACGTCACTGTTATACCCAAGCTCGATTCGCGTATGGTCGCGTCCCGGCAGGCGATTCTTTTGAAATTTCCGTATAAAGAAGGTGATCTCGTAAAAAAAGGTGATATTGTCGCCAAACTTGATCCAGGGCAGCTTCCCTTCACCTTGAGAAATTTGGAAAATGATCTCGAGAAACTGGAAAAACAAATGAGCAGGGGCTCTTCAGAACAATTCTTGTTTGATGCCGTAAAAGATGAATTGGAAAAGATCAAAAAACTATATGAGGCAGGCAACATCTCGGAAAATGCCGTTCGTGATGTAGAAACCCGTTATAATGGAATGAAATTTAAAATGCTGTCCGAGCAGATTGATTATGAATATGCCCGCAAAAGGCTTCAAAATCAAATCGACGAGGTCCAAGATCAACTTGATCGCCTTGAACTCAAGGCACCTTTTGACGGTGTGATCATGGCGCCTGCCGTACTGGAAGGCGATCTTGTTTTCAGTGGAAACACTATCGGCAAAGTCACCAGTGTGGATAAAAGCATCATGGTTGAGATAAATCAGGATGACTTGCCCGCCGTACGTAGAAGCAAGCGTGTTTCGGTGAACTTTTTCTCTTTCCCGGAAAAGGATTATGAGGGTTCCGTCAATTACCTGATTCCAGTTGGAAACAGTTCCACCCAACGATTTACCGTGTTTTTAAAAATGAAGGAAATCCCGGTTCAACTCCTCAGCGGACAAACGGGGGAAGCGGTGTTCGTTGCCGATGAACATCCCAATACGTTGCTGATTCCACGTTCTGCCATGTTTGGAGATACCGTTTTTGTCGTGAAAGACGGCATCGTGGAACAGCGAAAAATAAAGACTGGCTTGCTTTCCATTACCACCGCAGAGGTGCTCGAAGGGCTGAAGGAAGGAGAGTTTGTTATCTCCAAGGATGTGGATCTGCAACGCGACGGAGAACGCGTAAAAGTGAAAGAAAAGGAAAAGAAGTAGATTACCGTTTATTTCGGTTTAGATGCGATGAGCACTAATTTTCAAATCGCCCTACGGTTTCTGCTTTTTAAAAAGCGGGCCATGTTGATGACCCTCAGTGGCATCATATTTGGCGTAGCGTTCTTTATCCTGACCCAAGCGCAGACCAGTGGCTTTGAGCAGTTCTTTATTCGTACAATTCTTGGCACCGATGGGGCGTTGCGTGTCACGGATCGCTTCCAGAAGCCCGTGGACTATAAAACAATCAAGATGCTGGATGAAGAAGAGGCCCTCCAAGTCGAAACTCAGCGCAAATACATTGAGGGAATCGATTATCCCAACACGCTTAAGCAGGCAGTCCGGGAGTTTCCCGAAGTCAAGGGCGTCGCCGAAGTTTTGCGAGGGCAGGCAGAAATCGACAGCCGCAGTCGTACCCAGGATGGGCAGATATTTGGTGTCAATTTGAATGAGTTTCTCAGTGTATCCACATTGGGTTCGCAAATAATAGCAGGGAGTCTGGAAAATTTTGAAAAGAGCCCACAGGGCCTTCTCATAGGTTCCACATTGGCACTTCGCATTAATGTTAAACCTGGGGATATTGTCACCCTTTCCTGCAAAGGAAAAAGTCAGCGATTTTCAATTTCAGGACTCTTTGAGACAGGCGTGGGCGACATCGACAAGGTACGAATCATTGTTCATCTCAATGCCGCCCGTTCGCTGTTGCAGCGTCCTTTCGGAGCCAACTATCTGCAGGTTTCCATTGATGATCCTGATCGTGCTCCGGCTATTGCGGAAAGAATGAAGGCGGTCGTTCAACATGACGTTTCCCCATGGCAGCGGCGGGAAAAAGTCTGGCTGGATGTTTTCCGGGCCCTTCGATTTTCCTCTGCCATTACGGTGTCGACCATCATCCTGGTCTCAGCATTGGGTATGTTCAACACTCTCGCCATGCTGGTTATCGAGAAAACCAAGGAGATCGCCATATTACGCTCGTTCGGTTTTTCCAAAGCGGATGTCACCAGCATTTTCCTTTGGCTGGGTGGAGTGGTCATTGTCTCGGGAACCACCCTTGGTTGTTTGACGGGCGCTTTATTGACTTGGGGCGCATCAAACATTCCGCTTCGCATTCGAGGCATTTTCTCTACCGACCACTTTGTCGTCAATTGGGACAGCTCACATTATATCGCAGCCGTCATCACAGCGAGTGTCGTCGTATTCATCGCCAGCTACTTTCCGGCCAGACGGGCCGCCCGTATTGAACCAGGCGAAATCATTCGGGGGACGTCATCATGAGTAACGAAACAGATATTGGCAAAGACAGCATTCTATCCTGTCGCAAACTGGTTCGATTTCTCGGCAAAGACGAAAATCGGACCCATGTGCTCAGGGGCGTTGACTTCGATGCCCATGCAGGAAAAACCCATGCCATCGTAGGCCCATCGGGATGCGGAAAAAGTTCATTACTTTATCTTCTCGGAATGCTTGACCGTCCCGACAGTGGAGAAATCTATATTCGCGGAACCCCTATGGCCCGGGCCAATGACAATGAACGTACTTCGGCCCGGAATGAGCACTTGGGATTCGTTTTTCAATTTCACGTCCTTCTCCCTGAATTGACTGCCGCCGAGAATGTCATGATGCCTATGCGCAAGCGTGACCAACTCGGTGAAAGCGCCATGCGCAAACGAGCCATTGAGCTTCTGGATGCCGTGGGACTGGGAGACAAGGTAAACCGGCTGGCAACCCACCTTTCGGGAGGAGAGCAGCAGCGTGTCGCCATCGCCCGCGCCCTGGCCAATGAACCGCCTGTGTTGCTTGCCGACGAACCGACTGGAAATCTCGACGCCCGTAACTCCAATATCGCTTTCGATCTGCTCTCCAAGCTTTCCCACGAGCGCAGCATCGCGGTTGTCATGGTTACCCATAATCCGGAGCTGGCCTCCCGCTGCGACCGGGTACTGCGCATGCTGGACGGCGAATTTCTAAAATAAAAGAGGCGGGATAAATTCCCGCCTCCGTTGTTGGTATATTAATTCTGATTATTTCAGCAGATCCAAACCTTCCTTGGAGAGATCGGCATTCAACGGGTAATAACCGTCCTTGACGACGATTTCCTGACCTTCCTTGGACAAGACAAATTTCAGAAACTCCTCGGTCAGTTTGTCAGCAGGTTTTCCTGGAGCACGATTGACGTAAACATAGAGGAAACGTCCAAGGGGATAGGTGCCGTTTAGACAATTCTCGTAGCTGGGCTCGATGAATTGTTCTCCATCTTTCTCGGACAGAGGCAAAGCACGCACACCGGCAGTCAAATAACCAATCCCCGAATAGCCGATACCTCCGAGGTCGGAAGCCACACCTTGCACCACGGATGAGGATCCCGGCTGCTCCTTCACGGAATTTTTGAAGTCCCCCTTTTTCAAGGCATGTTCCTTGAAAAATCCGTAGGTCCCGGAAGCACTATTACGTCCGTAGAGCGAAATCGGCTTGCTCCCCCACTCTCCCGATAATTGCAATGCCCCCCAGTTGGCAACAGGTTGTCCTCCCCGCTTCAATGTACTGGAAAAAGCGCTGTCGATTTGCTTTAGACTCAATCCCTTGATCGGATTATCCTTATTGACGAAGACCCCAAGGGCATCAATGGACACTTTGATTTCGGTCGGTTTGTAGCCGTATTTTTTCTCAAAAACGGCAATTTCTTCCTTCTTCATCGGACGGCTCATCGGAGCAATCTGGGCAGTGCCGTTGGCCAAAGCCGGTGGCGCCGTCGCCGAGCCTTTTCCTTCGATCTGAATATTTACATTCGGATAGCGCACCTTGAAAGCCTCGGCCCAAAAGGTCATCAGGTTGTTCAAGGTGTCCGAGCCGATGGAATTCAGGTTTCCGGAAACACCGGAAGTGCTCTGATAAGGTGGAATTTTTTCATCCAACTGGATGGGGCCTGCGGAGAGGACAGCAGTTCCCAAAGCGGCTACCGCTGCCAGTGAAACAAGTTTCTTGAGTGAGTTCTTCATGGTAGGTGATTTTTCCAAGTTACTCCCACCAAGA
>JAITVQ010000152.1 GCA_031285745.1 Puniceicoccales bacterium
GCTTGGTGAGTTCGTGCAGCAACGCCGCCGGGAGCAAGCCCCCGTTGGCGATGGCCACAATCATGTCAAATGGCTCCGCGATCTTTAGTTCGCGCAGCCGCGCCATGATCTCATCGAAACTCCGGTCACTCATTGCGCGGGCGTAGCGGTATCGTTCGGAGTCTCGGGATTGTTCTTGCCGAGTGCCAGAAGGATCAACCAACCGCCGACCACTTGGAACACCATGCCCGGCCAGCCGAGTCGGATGTCCTGCACGGCGGCAGACAGGCTGCCCGTCCAGGCCCACTCAAACAAACCGCCGAGCAACTGGTAGCCTCCCACGATCAACAGCAACGCGGGAAGGACATATCCCTTGCAGTGACGGACGATCAAGGGAGTCAATGCAGCGATCAGCAGCGATTTGACAACAATCGGCGTCAATACCTCCGGAGCAGGCATGCCGAACAACAGGCTGTTAAGCAGTGGCGACGCCAGTGCGGTCAGCACCCCGACTTTCCACCCGCACCGGTATGCACCGATGAGCGTGAAAAAGTAGATGGGGAGAAACGCCTTTCCGCCCATGGAGGCGAGGTGGCAGAGTTGGGGCAATGCGAGATTGCCGATGATGAACGCTGCGCTCCATCCATAAAACGCCCGATCGCGAATATCCAAGGTATGCAGCGCGCTTTTGGTAGTACTGATATCCATAAGAACGAGTAAAGTAAGGGGTGAAAGGAACAAACCCTTTCTACTGTCATTCAACAAGCAAAGCAACCGAAAGTTTCAGCTGTTTCGGGGAAACTTCTTTTGAGAATCAGCCTCAGCCAATACACGGTAGGCCTATTACATATTTATCCCCGCAAATAATCCGGACACCTGCCCATGAATCCAAGGAATAGGGAGCTATCGCCACTAATATTCACTATCGCAACCGGTCACGCAGCGAATCTGTCTTTGTTTTTGGGGGTGCTTTTTCCTTGGTTTGCACCACCTCGATATCATCCAGGTTAGGACGCTGCGGCGTTTTCTGGTACAAAATGTAGGCGGTAAATCCTGCGCAAACACACAACGCAGCATACAACCCCACCTCCCAGGCGGGAGCCTTCTTGTGTTTTTTTGGAACAACACCGGGAAACTCTTCCATCATGCGTCCACTAGACATAAATTTGCCCCGCCAGCAAGCAGAGCTTTCTTTGCCGCTTGCCTTGTTTCGGCCAACCCGTTCTCTCCATAAGCAAGATCAAGGTGCGCGCATTCGCTCGGCCTCGCGGCTGAGAGGAAAGTCCGGACACCACAGGGCAGGGTTCCGTGTGAAAACATGGGCATCGGTCGTCAAGGGCCGGTGATGGAAAGTGTCACAGAAAACAAACCGCCGGGGTTCGCCCCGGTAAGGGTGAAAAGGTGGGGTAAGCGCCCACCGCGCCTCCGGTAACGGCGGCGGCAGGATAAACCCAACCCGGTGCAAGACAAAATAGGGAAGCGGGCGGCCCGTCCAATGCTTCCGGGTATATGTCGCATCGTCGCAAGACGAAGTCGGGGCCTTGCGCTCCGGCTAGAGGAATGAATGCGGCCGGCGCGGTTCGCTGCAACGGCACAGAATCCGGCTTACAGCACCTTGATCCCCATTTTTAATTCGAGCCCGCGATATGATGTGTGGCAACAGGATTGCTGGGTAATACGAAGATGAATTAAGGGCCTTCCAAAATACGAACAAGAGATAGACCGCGGATAAAAGGATGGAAAGAGGGATAAACGGATGGGAAAAATTTTCCTATCGTAGCAATAAACGACGCAAGATTTCATTCTCATTTATCTTTTAGTATCCCTGTTGCATCCACGTCATCCGCGACCCGGACCTCATTCCCGTTCCTTTACCGTGCTTATAGTGCGGCCTGAGACAATGGACAAAACACCTCCATTGGAGAAAACCTTTCCATGCAATGAAGAATCGATTACAAAAATGCATTTCCCCGAAAACGAAGATTGACATCCTGCAAGTCCACTAGACATACATTCTAAAAGAATGCGCCTTGTCCAATCCATCTTGGACGGGGTTCTCTCCCCGGCATTCTGTCTACCCTTAACCCAACTCTCCCCATGAAGCTCCCCACCCTCGCCCGTACCCTCTTGGCTGCATTGGCCCTAGCTCCTGCCGTCACACTTGCTGCCGATGAAACAGTCGCTGGCAGCCTCACCGTCGAACAAGACCTCCTTGTTTACCAAAAAATCGAAGTTGGCGAAGCCTCCGGCATCACCAATGCTTCGCCTGCTTATTCGCTCCAGGCAAATTCCCTTTTGGGTAGCACAATTATTGACCAGATTGGCTATGGGACAAATACATCTTGGAGTTGGATGGTGTTCGATGGCACTGCATCAAAGCAACTATTGAAATTAGAAAATAACGGAAAACTTTCCTTGTATAGCCCGTCCTCGCCAACCAGTCCAATGATTGTACTAGATCCAAGCATAACAACACCTGTGGTGACAGTCGCAGGAAAAAAAGTAGTTACGGAGGAAAATATTGGAATCATTCTAAAAAATACACTTATAGGTAATGACTCTGAATTCAACTGTGTGGCAATTGGTAACAGTGCTAGTGCAAATAATGAAGGATCTATGGCAATTGGAAATTATTCAGAAGTATTCGGAAGAGACGGAATTGCCCTAGGCTCATATTCAATGACAAATGATAATGGAATCGCCTTGGGTAGAAGTACAATGTCCGGATCTTCTGGAATTGCCCTAGGCTCATATACTCGATGCAATGATCGTGCGATTGCAATTGGTAATGATACATCAGCAACGACACCAACATCGATTGCCTTGGGTATTTCTGCGGTTGCTGATAACAACTCGGTAGTGGTGGGAAGTTATTCCGAAGCGCGTGGCGAATCTGCAATCACGATCGGTGGAAGATCTAGCGCCATGCAGAATTTCACGACCGCCATAGGGAATTGGGCAATAGCAGAGGCTGATTCTTCCATGGCTCTTGGCGTTGGAACCCATGTAACTCAATCTTTTCAGGTAGCATTAGGTTCCTACAATAATCCACTAAACAATGCGTTTTTAATGATTGGAAACGGAACTGCCGGATATGATCGCTCCAATCTCTTCGTCATCATGAAAGATGGTCGTGGTGTCTTCCGCAGTACAAGCTATGTGGAGCCAGCTACAACAATAGCAGCGCAAGAAAAAGAAGCCCTGACCGTCGAAGGGGCAGCGACCATCAAGGGCGACGCCAAAGTCACCGGAACCCTTCGCGTTAGACCGGCAGGCGATTTATCGATGGGCTCCTTCACCGTCGGGACCCAGCCGTAGCGGCACGAGGGAGGGAGAGAGTGGTGAGATCGGAAATAGAGCAGGCGAAACACAACAATCCTACTCTCGTCCACCCAACCATCCTCTACTCCCAATCTCCCTACTTCCCTATTCCCTACCTTACTCCACCCAACTCAATTTTCCACCTCCCTATGATCGCCCCGCATCCCGTTTCTTCACGCTCCACGCTTTCCGCTTCCCGCATACTCCACCGACTCCACCAATGCTTCGCGATTATCGTCTCTGCGGTGATGATTTGTCCGCCGCCGCTTTTGTTGATGGCGACGAACTCGGCAGGGCCCGACTGGTGGACGGAACGACAGGTTATCGCTTCCGATACCGTTGCCGATGACTACGCTGCGCTAAACCAGGGCCAGCTCAAGAATCTCGCGGTCAAGGCTGCGCAGGCCATGGAAGCACAACTCGCCGGAGGCGCAGGCACAAACATTCTCAGCATGGTCAACGCGTGGAGCCAGCCAGCCGCCAGCGGGACTACCCGGGACGACTATGCCGTGGTCACCCTTGGCCAACTCAAGGCCGTCGCAAAACCATTTTATGACCGTTTGATCGCCGCAGGCATTGCCAACGCCTACCCGTGGGCCAACGCCGCCACACCTGCCGACGACTACGCCGTCGCCAACCTCGGCCAGGCCAAGTATCTGTTTAGCTTCGAAATTCCGAGCACGTTGCCTGCTTATTCGTTAGGAAAAGGATCTTCTGGCTCACCTGACACGATCCCGTCCATTGACAACTGGTATGCCTCGCATGAAAGCGCATCCTACAACAATACTATTCTCAATCTGGGACAGAGTGGGACAAAAGCATGGCTGCAATTTGATGACAGGGTGAACCAGCCATCGATGACTTATGTGGGATTTGAATTAAGAAATACTACCTGGTCTCGTTGGAATGGAGTCCCGATGGGACCTTACGTATTCTTTCGTTTTAACGGCATAACATTGGCTGGTGGAAATGGACTTTATGTCAGTGACGAAACGGGCACCCTTGTCGAAGTACCCTATGCCCCTGAAGTAATGCAACCAAGAGGATGGGCTGAGCCCAACGAGAATCCGTATGAGGAAAATGACAGCAAACAAGTTTTTGCTGTGTGCATCGACAATGTCAGAAAACAATATTCTATATACATCAACAATCAGTTGGCAGTATCTGCAGTTCCCTTTACCCCATCTATTGATCCCAAGTTGGAATTTCTAAACCCACCGCCCTTAACCAACAGGCAAGGGCTTCAAGTCGATAATATCATGGTGCTCAACGACCCTGGGTATTTCCCGACCTGGCAAGCAAATAACAAGTACACATTTCTTCCAACGCCCATCGGACAAACACTTCTCTTTGATAACTTCGATGGGATTGAATGGAATAGTTTATCCAACTCATCACCCTCCCAGACAATTAATGGATGGGAAGTAAAAGGTGCCTCGCGTACCGGATACTTGAATGTAAGCTATCCCTATATTCTAAGTCTTAATCGCAATGCCGAGCTGGCCAGGAACATGGGGACCTTACCTCAGAACAAGACTATCGCACTGCAATTCTGGCTTAAGACTTACCAACAAGAAGGCATTCTGCAGCCTATCCTGAGTTTCAACGGGGTGGAACTCGCGCTCTATCAACAAAAGCTTTATTCCCGCCCAGCAGGCGGGACATGGGTGGGCGCGACAATGGATGCATCGTATTGGGCATATAATGACTCCTCCAACAGTCATCGGAGAAGCTATGGAAGCGACAGGATCAGTCTCGAATACGACCAATCAGGAAAAACATATTCCCTGTATATGAATGGAAAATTATTGCTCTTCCAACAAGGCTATACACCGGAAACGGGAAACAGTAAGTTGAAGTTCACCGGCGTTTGTGATGACATTTTTATTGACGACATAAGCGTAGTACGACGCGAAATTGGAAGCTGGCTGATGGATGTAACCGTGGATACCGATGGTGATGGAATACCAGATTACTGGGAAAGACGCTTGGGATCAAATCCGTTGGTGGCTGACGCCGACAACATGGCTCCCGGAACAGAATACACCTATGCGCAACGATACGCAGCACTGGCCAAAGGTCTTCACGACCCGGCTGGTATTCTCAAACACAATGACAATCCCATCTGGGAAAATATCTACGACACGAACCCCGGTGGCATTGAGTTTCCTGCGACGCCATGGATGCCCGGACGGGACTCAACATCAAGCTCTGGAACCGCACCAGGGACAGGCTCTACACCAACCATTCCTCAATTCAGCTCCAACGGGGATCTGGCCATAATCGCCGACATCCCGCTGCCTACTGGTTGTATAAGTCCGCCGCAGCATGAAACCGAGGCGATCTTGATGGAAATCATCGAGGGGGCTGCAACGGTTTACAAGACAAGGCATGACGATTGCACACTGGATGCAGCCGAATGCGGGATTTATCCGCATACCAAAAACTTCCCCTCCGCGCTCGACAACGGCAGCGTGTATTCTTTCTCAATCAATGTAGAGGGGCTGGACATGAAACCATTGGCTCCTGGATTTGAAATTGTGTACGATGATTACGTTTTCACAAACTCACTGTCTCACTATAAAAGCTTCCAATGGGACAGGGAACATCCCGAGCATAAATTCAGCAGCACGCTAAATGCCACCGGGAGAATTATCGGCAACAATGCGGCATATGAATCGCTTCCCAGTGACAAGAACCAAGAGGTGTCATTCTATGCTTCCTTTGATTACCAACGAAACAAAAGCATTTATCCGCCATGCTATTCTCCAGGCATGGCAAATCCTGACGACGAAGTAAGGGGCCCAGAAGTAATCGGCTCCATAATGATCTTCGATCACGAAACCGGGTTAACTAAGAAGTCGATGAGCTTTGGTTCCTATGGCACTGGCGAAGACGGGTGTCCGTTGCAGTGCAATTTACATTGGGCACATTCACTGAAGGATGGACATGGGATTCCTTCAATCACAGATACTTTGTATTATGGAACCCACATAAAAGGCTATAAACACCAGAAAATGGGAGGCGCATCCGGGCTCCAGCCTGGAAAAAGGTATCCGTTCCTAATTTATGCCACACTCGAATTTCCAACCAAAAATGCCAATTATTTTGAGGAAGACATCGTCTCATGGGATGGTCGGATTATTTGTAATATTGAGGCCCCTCCAAATAGTAAAATTGTCATTGGAGAATTTGGAGACGAAGAAAGCAAGGCGTTCGTTCAGAAAAACTGGCTGATCTTCAGTTCGCAAAAAACGGTTTTCGGAGATTCGGCAATGACTTCATATTATATGTCATGTTCCGGCTATATTGAAGTTGGACATCCATTATCCGAGCCGACTGCATCCGCAGACGATGCCTCCGGCGCACTTTACCGAAAGATTGCCTTGAACGGCCAACCCTTGCCAGACGAAAAACCCCAGGCGGCACCCGAAAGTGACCAACATCCCGAGGAGACCTTTGTTGATGCGTTAACCCTGCAATTACGCCACCAGACTACTGATGCTTACCTAGCCGTACCGGGTAGCGACCTGGCGATTCAAGTCCGCCGCAATGCCGCACCTGAAATCTGGAACCATCGTTATGGACAACGTCCCTGGGAAAAGATCGACCTTCCCTTTGGGGTCAGCTGGTCGTCGAATCTCTCCCCCAATATTCGTTTCATCAAAAGTGTGGGCACAGTTCAAACCCCTCCGGAGGTCCCCACTGCAGTAGTTACTGACGAACAAGGCGCCAGCTACCGTTTCCTCATGCGGGATGATGGCACGTACTTCCCTTTCCCTTCGGCCAAGCATGAACAAGCCAGTTATCTTTGTTCTCTGGAGAAAATCGGAAACAATTACATATTCACGAAAAAATTCGGGACCAAATTGATTTTTGAATCCATTGCCAGGATTGACGCCATCGCGTCTGACCGAATGATTGAATTGGTCACCCGCAAGGATGTCTATCAATACGCCAGATTAGTTTCCATTTCGGATCGCCTGGGCAACCAGATCAAGTACGATTATTCAGCCTCGGATGCAGCAAGTCCTCTGGTTCCCTGTAGAATCTATGTAGATGGCCGGCCTGAACTGAAAATCGACATCCAGGCAAGCAATGGCTTGGTCACCGACATCTGGGATGCCACCGGATACCGGACCAGTTACCACTACTCTCATCTCTGTGAAGGAGTACGCGCACTTGAACGTGTTACCCACGCAGACGGCAATGAGACCAGATATGGATATGATCTCCTGCATCTTGAAAATGACAATGGTGACCCTGATCAACGTCCTAAAGAAAATACTCCGGCCAATCCGGATCCCCAATACTATCACTTTCATTGCGACCTCGCCCGAATCACTGATTCCAACGGGCATGTCTATAAAATCGATTACCAACTCGATAAAAGCCGCTGGGAATATATCTCATCAAAAAATATCTATTATCAAAAAACCGGCATCCCGCGCAACGTTGCCAAAAGCACATTACCTAACGAGAATTTCGCTGAATTCTTCAACGATTCCGACATCAAATACTACTCATCCGGTTCTGCGGAAAAAATCAGCCTCAATGGAGAAAGCCGGCGGCAAACTCGCGTGAAAAACGCCGAGGGTTATACGCGTACCTACACTTGGAGCGACCCTGATGTTGCCGTGGTCAAAATTCCTCCTTCGTTTGCAGTAAAGAGTCCGCCACCGCCCAATCCGATCATAGTTTACTACCAAAAGATGACCGTGAGCATGCCCATGCCCGACGGAAACGATAAGCAGGAAATATTTACCTTTGATCCCAATGCCGGACTGGCGCTGGCCCGCGCCACTGATCGTAGTGGGAACACCACCACTTACACGTATGAAGATCCTGTTCCAACGGCAGAAGCGTACAATGAAAACTTTGAAGCAAAGGTCACAGGAGACGATCCAGAGAATCAGGTGACCACTCGCGTTTATCTCAATCGATTCTTCGATGATCCCAATAGTCAGACGAATGCCTTGGGATTCACAAAAACATTCGCTTACAATTCCCGGCGCATCATGAAAGCCGTTACCGACGAACTCGGGCGAAAAACGGTTTACGATGTCGACGAATGGGGCCGTCGTACCAGCGAAACCCTTTTTGATCTAAATGAAGAGATTATACAGCAAACCGATTTTGAATATGGAGACCCGCGTTTCAGGGGTTTCATCACCCGCAAGATAGTACATGCCTTGGATAGCCGTACTCCCGACCTCATTACTAACTATGAAGCCGATCCCAACGGCCGCATTTCCCGGGAAATTGTCGCTCCGGGAACCCTTGATCTGGTAACTTCCTACACGTATTCACCAAACGGAGACAAGTTGACTGCAACCAACCCCCGTGGGCATACCACAGCCTTCTGGTATGATAAACGCCACCGTCTCATCAGAGCCTTCTATCCAAATTATACGTTGCAGGATTACGCTTACGACGCACGCGGCAATAAAATCAAGGAAACGGATGAACGAGGAAATATTACCGAATTCAAATACGACACGCTTAATCGGCTGATTGAAACAACCCGGCGTATGGGTGGCAGTGTGCCCGACATCGTTACCAGGCAAACTTACAATGCCATCAACGCCATTAGCAGCACCACCGATGCCAATGGCAATATGACCATACTGGAATATGATGACCTTGGGCGGTTGATCTCCAAAATATCTCCAGAGGTTCCTATCGATCAAAACAGTACCGGCGTAAATAGCATTCTTAACCCCTCGTATTCCTTTGAATACGGAAGCAATGCCGGAGGCAGCG